>NZ_JBDNFM010000098.1:0-16292 GCF_041689835.1 Sandarakinorhabdus sp. | reverse complement strand
TGACCGGCCTGCCGATGGGCGGCGGAAAAGGCGGCAGCAACTTCAACCCCAAGGGCAAGAGCGTGAATGAAATCATGCGCTTCTGCCAAAGCTTCATGACCGAGCTGTACCGCCACATCGGTGCGGATGTTGATGTGCCGGCCGGCGATATCGGGGTGGGCGGGCGCGAGATCGGCTTCATGTTCGGCCAGTACAAGCGCATCACCAACAATTTCACCGGCGTGCTTACTGGCAAGGGGCTGGAATGGGGCGGCAGCCTGATCCGCACCGAGGCGACCGGCTATGGCGCGGTGTATTTCCTGCAGAACATGCTGCAATCCAAGGGCATGGACGTTGCCGGCCAGACAGCGGTGATCTCCGGCTCCGGCAACGTTGCCACCCATGCCGCCGAAAAGATCGTGCAGCTGGGCGGCAAGGTGCTCACGCTGTCGGATTCGGAAGGTTTCATCCATGATCCGGACGGTATCACCCAGGACAAGATCGATTGGGTGAAGACCCACAAGACCCACCGGCGTGGCCGTATTTCGGAATATGTCGCCGAATTCAAGGGCGCCACGTTCCATGGTGGGAGCGCGCGGCCGTGGGGCGTGCCCTGCGATCTGGCGCTGCCGTGTGCCACCCAGAATGAATTGAACGGCGAAGAGGCGAAGCTGCTGCTGAAAAATGGCTGCATCGCGGTGGCCGAAGGCGCCAACATGCCCACCGATCTGGACGGCGTGCATATCTTCAAGGCGGCCCGCATTCTTTACGCCCCCGGCAAGGCGTCCAACGCCGGCGGGGTGGCCGTGTCGGGCCTCGAAATGAGCCAGAATTCGGCGCGCATGAGCTGGAAAGAAGAAGATCTGCAGGGGATGCTGAAGGATATCATGGTCGGCATCCATGATCGCTGCCTGGAATATGGCCGCGGCGCCGATGGCCACACCGATTATGTGAAGGGCGCCAATATCGGCGGCTTCAAGAAGGTGGCCGATGCCATGCTGGCTTTCGGGGTGGTGTAATCCGGGCCGGCATCTCTGATGGGTGCAAAGAAAACGCCCTCTGCTGCGTTCTCCTGACAAAGGAGAACGACGTGGCTGGCAAGAAACTGCATGCAGGCGACAAGGTGAGTTGGGATTCTTCGGGAGGGCATTAAACGGGCAAGGTCGTGAAGAAAATCACGGCCATAGCCAAGGTGACGGGCCACGTCGCCAAGGCAACGCCCGAAGACCCCCAATATCTGGTAAAATCCGACAAGAGCGGTGCTACGGCAATTCACAAGCCCGAGGCGCTTGACGCGAAAAAATAACTAGTCCGGCCACGATGCCGGCACACGGGGGAACGGCCAGTGACCAAAGCATCCGACCTGTTGGTGCAATGCCTTGAGCAAGAAGGCTGCGAGTATGTATTTGGCGTGCCGGGCGAGGAAAATCTGGATTTCCTCGACAGCCTGCAGCGATCGACCAAAATTCGCCTGATCCTGACCCGCCATGAACAGGGCGCCGGTTTCATGGCCGCCACCTATGGCCGCCACACCGGCAAGGCCGGCGTATGCGTGGCCACACTGGGCCCGGGCGCGACCAATTTTGTCACGGCGGCGGCCTATGCCTTTCTGGGCGGCATGCCGATGCTGATGATCACCGGGCAGAAGCCGATCAAGAAAAGCAAGCAGGGCCGGTTCCAGATCCTGGACGTGGTCGACATGATGCGGCCGATTACCAAATACACCCACCAACTAGCCAGCGCCGACAATATCCCGGCACGCACGCGTGAAGCGTTTCGGCTGGCGCAGGAGGAAAAGCCCGGCGCCACGCATCTGGAGCTGCCGGAGGATATCGCCCACGATCCAACCGACGCCGTGCCGTTCAAGCCAAGCTATGCCCGCCGTCCGCTGGCCGATTCCAAGGCTGTTTTGGCCGCCGTGCGTGCCATCGAGGCGGCCAAATCACCCATCCTGGTGATCGGTGCCGGCGCCAACCGCACCATGACCAGCAAGATGCTGCTGGAATTCGTTGAAAAGACCGGGATTCCGTTTCTGACGACGCAATTGGGCAAGGGCGTGATCGATGAACGCCATCCGCAGTTCCTCGGCTGCGCGGCGCTTTCAGCTGGGGATTTCGTTCACGCCGCCATCCGGCGCGCCGATGTCATCATCAACATCGGCCATGATGTGATTGAAAAGCCGCCGTTCTTCATGAGCGGCGATGCGACCACCGTTATCCACATGAGCTTCCGATCGGCCGAGGTTGATCCGGTTTATTATCCGCAGATCGAGGTGATCGGCGATATCGCCAACGCTGTGTGGCAGTTGAAGGAAGCGATCCGGGTGCAGCCGCACTGGAATTTTGCTGCCATGTTGACCGCCCGTGCCGCCGAAGTTGTCCACCGCGATGCCGCCGTAGACGATGCGCGCTTCCCGATTTACCCGCAATATCTGGTGAACGAAATCCGCAAGGCGATGCCCGACGATGGCATCATCGCGCTCGACAACGGCGTGTACAAGATCTGGTTTGCCCGCAATTACACGGCCTATCACCCCAATACCGTGCTGCTGGATAATGCGCTCGCCACCATGGGGGCGGGGCTGCCAAGCGCCATGGCCAGCAACATGGTTTATCCCGACCGCAAGGTGCTGGCGATCTGCGGTGATGGCGGCTTCATGATGAACAGCCAGGAGATGGAGACGGCGGTTCGCCTCCAGCTCAACATCACTGTGCTGGTTCTGAACGACGGCAGCTATGGCATGATCCGCTGGAAACAGGCCAACATGGGCTTCAAGGATTGGGGCCTGGAGTATGGCAACCCGGATTTTGTTGTGTATGCGCAAGCTTATGGTGCCAACGGCCACCGGGTGACGAGTGCGGAAATGCTGCCGGGGCGGTTGGAACATTGCCTGGGCACGCCCGGCGTCCACCTGATCGACTGCCCGGTGGACTATGCCGACAACGACCGTATCCTGAACAAGGAAATCAAGGAGTTGAGCGCCAAGCTGTGATCGTGGGGACTGCTGCGAAATGCGGGATGCGTAATAACACCCCGTTGACCGTCCGGCCCACGCTCGGCACGGCCTGACACATGAAGCCTGCCCCACACCCGCCCGAACCCGCCCGCCCCCTGGGCCGGGTGTGGCTGGTGGCCAACCGTGCCAGCCGATCAACCGACGATGGCCGCATTGCCGCGCTGGAAGCTGCCCTGCAGGCGGCGGACGCCACCATCGCCGGCAACAGCGATTTTCCGCGCGAAAACGCCCCCGATGCCGCCGCGCTGGGCGACATCGACACGCTGGTGGTGATGGGCGGTGATGGCACGTTGGGCAGTGCCAGCGCGGCGGCAAAGGGGTGGGATGGCCAGTTCCTCGCCATTCCCGGCGGCACCATGAACCTGCTGCCCAAGGCCCTGCACGGCGATGCCACCCCGCAAGCCATCGTTGCGGCGGCGGCATCGGGCAATCTTGTGCATGTGCCGGTGGCGCGCGGCGGCGGCGAAACCAGTTTCTGCCGCATCATCATCGGCCCGATGACACGCTGGGCCCGCACCCGCGAAAACGCCCGCCACGGCCGCATCTGGCGAGTGTGGCAGTCGCTGCGACTGGCGCTGGCGCGTGGGTTTCTGGGCGGCGTCAAGGTGGCTGGTCATCCCGGCCGTCATCCCGGCGTGTTGCTGCTGCCCACCGATCAGGGGCTGGAGGCCGCGCTGTTTTCCGGCAATGGCCTTGTGGATTCGATGGCTGTGGCGGTGAACTGGCTGGTGGGCGACTGGCGCGATGCCGCCGCAGTCACTGCCTTCACGGCGCCCGAACTTGTTGTTGGCCGCCACCGAACCGTGCGCTGTCTGTTCGATGGCGAACTGAAGCAGCTGGAACCGCCGGTGCGTTTTGAAGCTGGCTGGTCCGATCTGCGCTACATCCGCACTCTGGATTAACCGGCCAGTTTGCGCGCCGCGGCCATGAACCCGGCAATACGCGCAGGCGTTGCATCACGGACGGTGCCGACCACTTTAATGTGCGTCACCTTCAGGCCGACGAAATCCAGGATCTGCCGGCGCAACACGTTGAGCCAGCCGTTGCGATAGCCAAAACGCAGATACCAGGGCGGCGTATCGGCGGTGATCAGCACCCGCGCGGTGCGGCCTGCGAACAATTTCTTCGGGAAATGCCCGCCGCCTTCATAGGCAAAGGCGATGCCGGGCAGGAACACCCGGTCGATGAGCCCCTTCAGCTTGGCCGGCGCCGCGCCCCACCACAGCGGGTGGACCAGGATGAACTTGTCGCACCAGCGCACCGCGTCGAGAAACACCTGAAGATCGGGCTCATGCTCCATGCGGGTCTTGTAGCCGTGGGCGAGATCGGGATCGAACTGCATCGCCGACAGATGGAGCAACCGCACCTCCGCCCCGCGCGCCCGTGCCGATTGCGCGGCGGCGGCGGCAAGCGCGCTGCACAGTGACGTGCCATCGGGATGGCCGTCGAGGACGAGCACGCGTGAATTTTCGGCCGCCATGCTTCTATCCCTCACGGTGCCGGAGTGGCTTGCCACTGTGCCGCCGCATCATTGTCGCTGGCTTTTGCATCCACCCATTTGCTGGTGCCGTCGGCCCACTCCTCGCGCTTCCAGAACGGGGCATGGGTTTTCAGCCAGTCCATCAGATATTGTGCGGCGGCGAAAGCGTCGGCGCGGTGGGGGGCGGCGGTGGTGACGAGGACGATGGGCGCGCCGGGCAGCAAGCGCCCGTGGCGGTGGATGACGGTGCCGATGACGCCGGGCCAGCGGGCGGCGGCCTTGTCGGCAATCGCCTGCATCTGGGCCAGAGTCATTGCCGGATAATGTTCGAGCGTGAGCGCCGCCAGCCCGTCATCGGCGCGCACCAGTCCGGTAAAACAGACGGCGGCGCCGAGATCGGTGCGGCCGGCGAGTAGCGCGGCTTGTTCGGCGGCGGCGTCGAAGGGTTCGACTTGCAGACGCGCGCCAAAGGCTGACAACGTCATCCGCCGGTGACCGGCGGGAAGATGGCGATTTCGCGTGGGGCTGCCAGTTGAGTAGCCAACGTGGCGAAATTTTGATCCACCGCGACGCGGATGCGGCTGCGGTCGGCCAGCGCGGCGGCGTGGCCGGGGCTGCGCGCGGCCAGCCAATCGAGCAGCGCGGCGACAGTGGTGGCCTCGGCAGGCAGGGCGATCGTCTCGCTGTCGGTGCCGATCATCTCGCGCACCCAGGCAAAATACAGCAGCTGCACCATCACATGTGCTTCAGGCCAACGCGCAGATAATCATAGCCGGTGATCAGGGTGAGGATGGCGGCGATCCACAGTGTGACCAGCCCGATGAGCTCGGCGGGCAGCCACGGCATGATCGGCACGGTGCCCACCAGGATCAGCGCACCCAGCGCCACCAGTTGCGCCGTTGTCTTCCACTTGGCGAGCTGGCTGACCGGGATCGAAACTGCAAGCCCGGCGAGATATTCGCGCAGCCCCGATACGAAAATCTCGCGCAGCAGGATCACCAGGCCGGCAATCACGCTCCACCCATGCAGGATATTGGCATTGATCAGCATCACGATCACGGCGGCGACCATGATCTTGTCGGCAATCGGATCGAGGAACTGGCCGATTTTCGAGACCGTGCCCCACGACCGCGCCAGATAGCCATCGAAATAATCGGTGATTGCCGCCAGCGTATAAAGCGCGAACGCCGCGAGCCATTCCCACGGGTTGCTGCTCCACATAAGCCAGACAAGTCCGGGCACCGCCAGGATGCGCGACAGGGTGAGCAGATTGGGGAGGCTGGACAACACGCGTCCACCATAGGCAATCCAAAGCTCGCTGAAAAGTGAAGGAAAGGCCGTTTGATGCAGGTTTCCGATGCTGTGTTGCAGCGCCGCTCGGTGCGCGGGTTTTTGCCCACCCCGGTTGATGGCGCCGTGTTGCGCCGCGTGGTGGAAACGGCGGCGTCGGCGCCATCGGGCGGCAATCTGCAGCCCTGGCATATCGATGTGGTGGGCGGTGATCGGCTGGACGAGTTGAAGCGGATCATGCTTGGCAAGCTGATGGCGGGCGGCGGACAAGAGCCGACCGAATATGACATCTATCCCAAGCAGTTGCCCGAACCGCACAACAGTTATCGCTTTGCGGTGGGCGAGGAGTTGTACAGCCGGCTTGGCATCCCGCGGGAGGACAAGGCGGCGCGGCGGATGTGGTTTGCGCGCAATTTCCAGTTCTTTGGCGCACCGGCGGCGCTGTTTTGCAGTGTCGATCGCCGCATGGGGCCGCCGCAGTGGAGCGACCTTGGCATGTATTTGCAGTCGCTGATGCTGCTGCTGAAGGAGGAGGGGCTGGATAGCTGCCCGCAGGAATGCTGGGCGATTTATCCCAAAACGATCGGCGAGTTCATCGGCATTCCGGAAGAACGCATGCTGTTTACCGGCATGGCGATCGGCTTCATCGATCCGGACGACAAGGCCAATTTCGTCCACCCGGCGCGCGCGCCAATGGCCGATTGGGCGCAGTTTCACGGGATTTGATCCCGCTATCGGCCCTTGCCGCCACGCTGCTGTCGGCGTTGATCCACGCCGGCTGGAACCTGTTTCTCAAAGGCTCGGCCGGGGACAGGCTGGTTGATCTGGCAGTGCTGGGGCTGGGGGGATCGTTGTTCGGGGTGGTGTTGATCAGCCTGTTCGGCGCGCCGGTGGCGGGAGCATGGCCGTTCATCCTTGCCTCGAGTGCCATCCATCTCGTTTATTGGACGGCGCTTACCAAAGGTTACGGCGCAGGCGACATGAGCCATGTCTATACCGTCGCGCGCGGGCTGGCCCCGGCGCTGGTAACGGTGGGGGCGGTGATTTTTGCTGGCGAGGTGCCGGGTTTGGGGCAGGGGCTGGGTGTGGCGGCGATCAGCATCGGCGTGATGCTGGTGGGCGTGAATCGCAGCGCGCCGTTGGCAGCCACCGGGTGGGCGCTGCTCACGGGGGCGGCGATTGCCGGATATTCGCTGGTTGATGCGCTGGGCGTGCGGGTGAATGGCGATGTGTTCAGCTACAAGGGCTGGGGCGCAGTGTTCACCTTCCTGCCGATCAGCCTGGTTGTCATCGCCCGGCGCGGGCCGGCGGGTTTTGCAGCGGCAGCGGCCGGGCGCTGGCGGCAGGGGCTGTTTGCTGGCGCGATTTCCAGTGCCGGCTTCATGCTGGTGCTGTGGGCACAGATGCGCGCGCCCATTGGCCCGATCACCGCGCTGCGCGAAACCAGCGTGTTGTTCGGCGCAGCGTTGGCGGCGTTGCTGCTCAAGGAAAAGGTGACGGCGCGGCGCTGGGCCGGGGCGCTGGTGGTGTGCGCGGGTGCGATTTTGATCGGGTTTTCGGGTTAGACCTTCACGCCTGGCGCCTAGGCCTGCCGCGGACCAATGCCCATCAGCTTGCGCGTGCGCTCGATGAAGGCGCGATTGTCGCCCTGTTTCTCTTTCAGCGGCGAGTGTTCGGGCACTTTCAGGCCACGCTGCACGGCGGGGCGGGCGGCGATGGCGGCCAGCCAGCGTGACAAATGGGAGAAGGGCGCGGCGTTCACCCCGGTCCAGCCGGCGGTGCGCACCCAACAGAAATGCGCGATGTCGGCGATGCTGAAGTCGCCCGCCAGATAATCGCGGGTCGCCAGCCGGGCATCGAGGATGGCAAAAAAGCGTTTCACCTCGCCAAGATAGCGCGCCTGCACTGCGGGTAGCTTTTCCGGCCAGAAGTGCCCGAACAGATTGGCCTGGCCCATCATCGGCCCCAGCCCGCCCACTTGCAGCATCAGCCATTGCAGCGTTTCCGACCGCGCATGGGGATCGGTGGGCAGCAAATGCCCGGCCTTTTCCGCCAGCCACAGCAGGATGGCGCCCGATTCCATGATGGCGAAACCATCATCGACGAGGCAGGGCACCTTGCCGTTGGGGTTGAGTTTGAGGAAGTCCGGCCGTTTTTGTTCGCCGCCCGTCAGATCGAGCGTGCGCACCTCGTAAGCCAGCCCCAGTTCTTCCAGCGCGATGGAAATCTTGTAACCGTCTGGCGTCGGTGCAGTGAACAGGATCAGGCTCATCGCCAAAGCCTAGCCGCTCATCCGTTCGGGTGGAAGTGCTGCCAGATGGCCAGCGCCATCAGCCGGGAAATGCCGGGGGCGTTTTCCAGATCCTGCAGCGTCGCCCCCTTTACCGAGCGGCTGGTACCAAAATGCATCAGCAGTGCCTTTTTGCGGGCCGGGCCGATGCCGGGCACGTCGTCCAGCAGGCTTTGCGTAATGGATTTCGACCGCTTGGCGCGGTGCGCTCCGATGGCAAAGCGGTGTGCTTCATCGCGCAGGCGCTGCAGGAAAAACAGCACGGGCGCGTTGGGCGGCAGCGTGATTTCACGGCCCGATGGCAGATGGAAGGTCTCGCGCCCGGCGTTGCGGTCCGGGCCTTTGGCCACCCCGACGATCGCGACATCGGCAACCCCCAGATCTTCAAGTGCCGCCATCACGGCCGCAACCTGGCCCTTGCCGCCGTCGATCAGGCACAGATCGGGCCACGTGCCGGATTCGCGGTCAGGGTCTTCGCGGTCCAGCCGCACAAAACGGCGGTTCAGCATCGATTTCATCATGGCAAAATCGTCGCCCGGCGTGATTTCAGGCCCGTCCATGTTGAACTTGCGATACTGGCCCTTCTGAAAGCCTTCCGGCCCGGCCACCACCATGGCGCCCAGCGCATTGGTGCCCTGGATGTGGCTGTTGTCGTAGATTTCGATGCGGGCCGGCGGGGCATCCAGATCGAACAGTTCTGCCAGTTCACGCAGCAGTTTGGCCTGGGTCGTGGTTTCGGCGCGGCGGCGCTGAATGGCCTCTTCGGCGTTGCGCTGAGCCTGTTCCACCAAACGCCGCGCTGGCCCGCGCTGGGCATGGCGAACGCTCACCCGCCGCCCGGCGCGTTCACTCAGCGCGTCGGCCAGCAGATCGGCTTCGGGCAAGGTGCGGTCCAGCAGCAGCTCCTTGGGCGGCGGCAGATCTTCGTACAGCTGCGCGATGAAGCTTTGCAGCACTTCGGCTTCGTCCACGCCATCGGTGTGGCTGGGAAAAAAGCTGCGATGCCCCCAATTCTGGCCGCCGCGAATGAAGAATAATTGCACACACACCGCGCCGCCATCGGTGGCCATGGCAATCACGTCGGCATCGGTAGTGACACCGTCGGCGTTGATCGCCTGGCTGCCCTGAATATAGGTCAGGGCCTTCAGGCGATCGCGCAGCACGGCGGCGCGCTCGAAATCCATGGCTTCAGCCGCCACCTGCATGGCGCCGGCCAGTTTCTTTTGCGCCTCGTGGGTGCGGCCCGAAAGGAAGCCCTTGGCGTCAGCCGCCAGCTCGGCATAACCGACCCCATCGATGCGGCCCACGCACGGCGCCGAACAGCGCTTGATCTGATACAGCAGGCAAGGCCGATCACGGTTGGCAAAGAAACTGTCGGTACAACTGCGCAGCAGGAACACTTTTTGCAGCGCATTCAGCGTGGCGTTGACGGCGCCAGCGCTGGCGAATGGCCCGTAATATTGCCCCTTGGCCGCCCGCGCGCCGCGATGTTTTGAAATGCGCGGGAAATCATGGTCTTCGCGCAGCAGGATGAACGGGAAGCTTTTGTCGTCGCGCAGCAGCACATTGTACGGCGGGCGATAGCGCTTGATCAGCTGGGCTTCGAGCAGCAGCGCTTCGGATTCGCTGTTGGTGGTCACGATTTCCATGGCGCGCGTCTGCGCCACCATGCGCAGCAGCCGGCGGGAAAGCTGCGCAACCTGGGTGTAATTGCTGACCCGCTGCCGCAGCGCCCGCGCCTTGCCCACATACAGCACGTCGCCAGCTGCATCGAGCATGCGGTACACGCCGGGTTTGATCGGCAGTGTCTTCACCACACGGCGAATGGTGGCGACGCCCAGATCAAGATCGGGCGCCTCCTTGCCGCGCACCGTGGTGGTTTGCGTTGCTTCAGAAAAACGGTCAGGCGTATCGGTCATGCTGTGCAGCCGATAGCCGCGTGCGGCCTGTCATGGCAAATGCCCACAGTCCTGCTATCGGGCCATTCATGACGATTTTGCGCCTGATCGCCGGCATTGCCGCGCTTCTGCTCGCCGCCTGCACAGGCACGCCGCCGCCGGCGACCACCAGCGTGGTTCCGCGCCCGGCCAATCCTGTCATCCTCATATCGGTCGACGGCTTGCGAGCCGATTATCTCCGGCGCGGTATCACACCCACGATCAGCGGCCTCGCGGCGCGCGGCGTCACCACGGCGGCGATGCGGCCCAGCTTCCCGTCGCTCACCTTCCCCAACCATTACACGCTGGTCACCGGCATGCGTCCCGATCACCACGGCATCGTCAACAACACCATGCAGGATGCCGAATTGGGCCGCTTTTCGATGTCGATCCGCAGCGCTGTCGAAGATGCGCGCTGGTGGAACGATGCCGAACCGATCTGGGTGACGGCGGAAAAGGCCGGCATCGCCGCCGCCACCATGTTCTGGCCGGGCAGCGAGGCCGCGGTGGGCGGTGTGCGCCCGCGCCGCTGGTTGCGGTTCGATGGCGCCATGCCCGAACCGGCGCGGGTCGATCAACTGCTGGCCTGGCTGGATGAACGGCCGCGGCCCGGCCTTGCCACGCTCTATTTCGATACGGTCGATCACGATGGCCATGAATATGGCCCTGATTCGCGCCAGGTGAACGCGGCTGTGGCGCAGGTGGACGCTCAGATCGGCCGGTTGCTGGCCGGGCTGCAACAACGCGGGATCGATGCCAACATCATCATCGTCGCCGATCACGGCATGACGCAGGTGGCAGACGATCGCCGCATCAACCTCGATTCGCTGATTGATCCTGCCAAGCTGCAACTGGTGGCCGGCGGCGCTGTCGCCAGTCTCAATCCGCAGCCGGGGCAGGAAGCGGCGGTGAAGGCGGCGTTGTTTAAACCGCACCCGCACATGGCCTGCCATGAAAAGGGCCGTCTGCCCGCCCGCCTGCACTATGGCCGCCACCGCCGCGTGCCGGCGATCATCTGTATTGCCGATGCGGGCTGGATGATCTGGCTCAGCCCGCCGCGCGCCGATCAGCCGATGCGCGCCCTGGGCGGCATGCATGGCTATGATCCGGCCCATCCCGACATGGCGGCCAGCTTTGTTGCCGCCGGGCCGGCTTTCCGCCGGGGTGTCGAGCTGCCGCCCTTCGACAATGTCGATATTCACCCGCTGCTGCTCAGGCTGCTCGGCTTGCCGGCCATGCGCACGGATGGCGATGGCCGGCGGCTGGAAAGGGGGCTGCGCTGAACTGCACGTTGCGCCGCCCGGCACAAAGGCTTAGGCGGCGCCCACAATGGCGCCGCATCCGATCAAGACTGCAATCGTCACCGGCGGTGTCAAGCGCATCGGCGGTGCCATCACGCGTGCGCTCGCCGCCGATGGCTGGCACGTGCTGATCCACTGCAATACCAGCCGCGCCGAAGCCGAGGCGCTGGCCGCCAGCCTGCCGCACGCCACCATGGTGGCCGCTGATCTGGCCGATCCGGGTGCCGGCGATGCGATCATGGCCGCCTGTGCCGGCTTGCCGCCCGCCCGCCTGCTGGTGAACAGTGCCAGCCGGTTCGAGTATGACCGGATCGAGGATTTCAGTGTCGCCGGTTTTGATCGGCACATGGCGGTGAACCTTCGTGCCCCGGCGCTGCTCACCCGGGCGTTTGCCGCCGCGTTGCCCGGCCATGTGGACGAACCGGCGCTGGTGGTGAACCTGCTTGATGCCAAGCTGGCCAATCTCAATCCGGATTACTTCACCTACACGTTGTCGAAGATCGGATTGGAAGGGCTGACCGAGTTGACTGCCCGGTCTTACGCGCCGCGTCTGCGCTGCGTCGGCATTGCGCCGGCTGTCACTCTTGTTTCCGGGCCGCAAAGCCGCGAAAATTTCGAAGCCGTCCACGCCCTGAACCCGCTGAAGCGCGGGGTTACGGTGGATGATATCATCGCCGCGCTGCGCTTCATCATTGCCACCCCCACCTACAACGCGCAAACCATCGTGCTGGATGGCGGGCAGCGCCTGCTCGGCCTGCCACGCGACGTTGCCCACATGGTAGATTTGTAATGCCCGACAGCGTCCCGCCCCCCACCTTCATTGAACCGATGGCCCCCGGCATGGTGCCGCGCCACCTGGCGATCCGCAGCCGAAAGCTGTTCCTGCAGGATTTCGACCTGCCGGTGGATATCGGCTTCCACGCCTTCGAGGTCGGCCGCCCGCAGACGCTGCGCCTCAACATCGAAGTGTGGGTGGACGATGCACATTTCCCGCGCTGCGATACGGTCGTTCAGGCCTGGGATTATGATTTCCTGCGCAATTCCGTGCTTGGGCTGGTGGAAGGCCGCCGCTTCAACCTGCAGGAAACCGTGGCGCACGCCATCTATGATCTGGTTGCTGCCCGCGTCGGGGTCGTTGGCCTGCGCGTTTCCACCCGCAAGCCCGATGTTTATCCCGATTGCCTGGCGGTGGGCGTGGAGCTTTCGAGCTTCTAGTCTGTCTTGCCGCAAGGGCCGAGGCTGGCCAGCGCGTCGCGCCAGTCCTTGGCCAAGGCAGGATCGTCGCCGCCGGCCCTAGCGGGCAGGCGGGCCGGCAGGAAGCAGGCCAGACGATACCAGAGCAGGGTGCCCGCAAGCACACGTTCCGCCGATTCGTCGATGATGTCGCCGCGCGCAAGGAGCACACGTCGCACCTCGCCGGGGCGATTTTGCACCACCAGGGTTGCCGGCTTGCCATCGGCGCTGGTGAGGAAAAACTGGCTTTCGCTTTCACCCGGAACCGTGCCGTCGGCACGGAAGCCATTGGAAACGCCGCTTATCATTGGCACCTTGCCGGATCGTTGATCGGTCACGATGGCGCGCACCGTATCCACCAGCGCCGAATCCCAAGGTTGCTGGGCGCGGCGGGAGACAAGGCGCGTGCTGCCATCGGTTTTCGGTGCGGCCAAAAAGGCCAGTATATCCAGTCCCTTGGTTTGAGGCGGGCGGCCGCGCGCATCCACCGGCGCATCCCACAGATAGTGCAAGGTTGCGCCCAGCGCATCCGGCGCCGCCAGCACGCTCGACACGCTGGCGGTTATGCGAAACCGGGCACGACCGGGCGCGACATCAGATGCCCCCTTGCTCGAAATGCGGCTGGCGCGCGTGATGGTTGCACGCACGATCACCGGTGCCGCCAACGCCAGTTCGGCAGTGTCTGCGAAGCCGCTCAGGCGGTCGTGCGGCACGGCCAGCGGCAGGGCACCAGTTTGCGCAGCGACCGGGGCAATAGCGGCCAGAGACAGCAACACGGGCAGAATCAGTCGTTTCATGGCCATGATGGTAGCGACGCAGCGCCCCGGGAGGCAACCTGCTGCCGGGCCCAGCTTGCAACCTTGTCAAAATTGCAGGGAACAAATCCTGAATCTGGGGTGGGTAAAAGTCCTAGGGACAAGAATTAGGCGGGGCTGTGGAAAAATGCTGGTTGCGGCGGCGCGCAGCTTGCGGTTAGAGGAGCAATCCAAGGGAACGACGCAGGGTCTGAGGGGGGTCCTCCGCTCGCGGCTTTTCCGATATTTTAGGGAGTGCCAGATCAGCCATGTCATACATGGACGCACCTGGGATGAGCAAAAACCGACAGATTGCGTTGGTCGGCGTCGCCGTGCTCCACGTAATTCTCGGTTACGCCATCGTATCGGGCTTTGCCATTAGCGTGGTAAAGAAGATCATTGAGCCGCTTGAAGCGGTCAACGTGAAGGAAGAAGCGCCGCCACCGGACGAGCCGCCGCCGCCTCCGCCCAAGGAAATCGAAATTCCGCCATACGTGCCGCCGCCCGAAGTGTCGGTTCAGTCGGATGCCCCCACGAATTCGATCACCGTGCAGTCGAACATTGCACGCCCTGATCCGCCCGTGGTTGCTCCGCCGGCCCCGCCGGCCCCGCCGGCCCCACCGGCTGTGGCGCCGTCGCCTGTAACGCCCAAGGGCCGTGGCAACGTTTTTTCGGATGACGATTATCCGAGTGCGTCGCGCGCAGCCGAGGAAGAGGGTGTTGCCCGCGTTTCCTACGTGGTCGGGGTAGATGGCCGTGTGACCCAGTGCGAAGTCGTGCAGTCCAGCGGTTTCAAGCGACTTGATGATGCGACCTGCTCGATCATCCAGCGCCGATACCGCTTCAACCCGGCCACCCGCGATGGACAGCCGGTTCCGGAACGCAAGACGCAGCCAGTGCGCTGGCGTTTGACCAACTGATTTCACATGCAACCCAGGCCTGGCGCAGCGTCAGTCCTGGCAACGATAACCGAGGGAAAAAGTTATGCAGACCGAAGCCGCCGAGAATCCATATGGCCTTATGGCAGCCCTCGAGCAGGGCGGCGTCATCGCCTGGGCCGTGTTCCTGCTGCTGGTGTTCATGTCGCTGTACAGCTGGTTCATCATCATCACCAAGTATCTGGATCAGCGGAAGATCAACACGGAAACTGCTGAGCTCGAGAAGAAATTCTGGACGGCGTCCGATCTGAAGACCGGTGCATCCAAGCTCGACAAGAATTCGCCCTTTCGCCAGATCGTCGAAGATGGCCTGCGTGCCGCCGATCACCATGAAGGCCGCCTGACCGACAAGATCGATCAGCATGAATGGGTGACGATGGCGCTGAACCGTTCGGTGACGGCGATCAACGGCAAGCTGACCACTGGCTTCTCGTTCCTGGCTTCGGTTGGTTCGACCTCGCCGTTCGTCGGCCTGTTCGGTACCGTTGTCGGTATTTACCGCGCGCTGATCAACATCGGCCTTGCTGGCCAGGCTTCGATCGACAAGGTCGCCGGCCCGGTTGGTGAAGCGCTGATCATGACTGCTTTGGGTCTGGCCGTGGCCGTGCCTGCCGTGCTGGGTTACAACTGGCTGGTGCGCCGCAACAAGGAGATCGCCGAGCGTCTGAACAACTTCACGGCCGATGTGCACGGCGCGCTGGTGTCGGGTGCCCGGATCCAGCGTCCTGTGATGGCTACCGCTGCTCCCATTGCGCCTGCCATCAAGAAGTGATCGGCCTGATCACCGTTAAGGAGACAGTCCGATGTCTATGAGTATCGGTAGCGACAGCGGCGACGAAAATGCGCCGATGAACGAAATCAACACGACGCCGCTCGTCGACGTCATGCTGGTTTTGCTGATCATCTTCCTGATCACCGTTCCCGTTGTCATTCAGACCGTGCCGCTCACGCTACCCACGGTGACCAACGTTCCCACCACCACCAAGCCGGAAAACGTGCTGATTTCGGTGGATGCCAACTGTGACACTTACTGGTCGCAGACAAAGGTCGATTCCAAGCAGGAATTGCTGGATCGCGGTGTGAAGGCACTGAAGGACGAGATTGCCCGCCAGGAAAAACTGGGCGGGAAGATCGAGCTCCCGGAAGTGCACATCCGCGGCGACAAGGACGTGGCTTATCGCTGTGTCGGTGGGGTTGTCTTTACCATGCAGCGGGCAGGGTTCTTGAAGGTCGGGTTCATTTCGGAACCGACCCCGGGCAACGTGACGCGCGATTTTTGATGATGTGGTGGCGACTGGCGGGATGCCGGTCGCCGATTAGACAGGAGTTTGCCTGATGAGCATGTCAGTTGGCAGTGGCGGCGACGAAGATGCCCCGATGGGTGAAATGAACACGACGCCGTTGATCGACGTCATGCTCGTGCTGCTCATCATGTTCATCATCACCATCCCGATGCAGACCCATGCCGTTAAGCTGGATCTGCCGCCGCCGAACCCGAACCCAAGCCAGGTCGACCCGGTGTTCAACCAGATCGATATCGATTTCCTTGGCAACATGTATTGGAACAAGACCGAAGTCGACATGACCACGCTGAAAAGCTATCTGAAGCAGGCTTCTGCGCTGCCTGAGCAGCCGGAATTGCGCATGCGCCCGGAAGCCGAAGCCAAATATGTCGTCGTCGATCTGGTGATGGCTGCGGCTCAGCAGGCTGGTATCGAGAAGATGGGTTTTGTGGGCAATGAGGCTTATGCAAACTGATCGCAGCGCGGCGCAAAAATAGTGCCGCTAATTCTCGAGACGAGTAAGATCAGCGAGCAGTATGAAAAGGGTGGCCCGAACAGGCCGCCCTTTTTCTTGCCTGTTTGACGGCTTCAGTCTCCGTTCCCGCAAACCCCCAGTATACCAGCCCCGAAAACCAGCCTAGCCTTCCCGCAATCAGGGAAGGATCACGGCATGGCACGACTTTCAGGCAAGGTGGCGCTGGTGACCGGCGCAGCGTCGGGGATCGGCGCAGCGGCGGCAAGGCGGCTGGCG
>NZ_JBDNFM010000097.1:0-5000 GCF_041689835.1 Sandarakinorhabdus sp. | reverse complement strand
GAAGCATTGCGGTTGGATGGGCTCAAGATCGTCATCGATTGCGCGCACGGTGCGGCGTACAAGGTGGCACCCGCCGCCTTGTGGGAACTGGGCGCCGAAGTGATTGCCATTGGCGTGACGCCCGATGGGTTCAACGTGAACGATCAGGTGGGATCGACGCATCCCAAGGCGTTGCAACTGAAAGTGATTGAGACCGGGGCTGACATCGGTATCGCACTCGATGGTGATGCGGACCGGTTGATCGTGGTCGATGAGCGCGGCCAGATTGTGGACGGTGACCAGTTGATGGCGCTGATCGCGTCGCGCGCCGCCGAAGCTGGCACGTTGAAGGGCGGGGCACTGGTGGCGACCGTTATGTCAAACTTGGGGCTGGAGCGGTTTCTGGCCGGCAAGGGCATCGCGCTGCACCGGGCCAATGTGGGGGACCGGCATGTGCTGGAACTGATGCGCACTGCCGGCTGCAATGTCGGCGGTGAGCAATCGGGGCACATCATCCTTGCCGATCACGCCACCACCGGCGATGGGCTGGTGGCGGCGTTGCAGGTGCTGGCGGCGCTGGTGGCTACGGGCAAGCCGGCGAGCGAGGTGCTGCATTTGTTCGATCCGCTGCCGCAACTGCTGAAGAATGTGCGCTTCAAGGGCGGCGCGCCGCTGGAGGCGGACCACGTGAAGGCGGCCATTGCCGCAGCGGAGGCGAAGCTGGCAGGCAACGGCCGGCTGCTGATCCGCAAGAGCGGTACCGAGCCGCTGATCCGCGTGATGGCCGAAGGCGAGGACAAGGCGCTGGTTATCCAGGTGGTGGACGATATCTGCGCCGCTGTGGCTACAGCAGCATGATCGCCCGCATATTGGCCATCGCCGGATCAGACAGTGGCGGCGGCGCCGGCATTCAGGCCGATATCAAGACGATCACCTGCCTGGGCGGTTATGCGATGACTGCCGTGACGGCGATCACCGTGCAGAACACGCTGGGCGTGAGCGCGGTGCACGCTGTGCCGCCGGAGATCGTGGCGGCGCAGATTCGCGCCTGCATCGATGATATCGGGGTGGATGCCATCAAGATCGGCATGCTGGGCAATGAAGCCATCATCAATGCCGTCGCCGATGCGCTGGAAGGGGTTCGGGTGCCGATCGTGCTTGATCCGGTGATGATCGCCAAGGGCGGCGCGGCGCTGATCGAGGAGGAAGCGGTGTGGGCGTTGATGCAGCGGCTGTTGCCGATGGCCAGCGTGATCACGCCCAACGTGCCGGAATTGGCGGCGCTGACCGAAACCGAGGTGGAAGACGCCGCCGACATGCTGCTGGCGGCGCAGGAATTGCTCAATGCGGGGCCGAAGGCGGTGTTGGCAAAGGGCGGGCATCTGGAGGGTGATCAACTGACGGACTGGCTGGTGACGCGGCAGGGGCATCTGGCGTTTGCCGACACCAGGATTGTCACGCGCCACAGCCACGGCACCGGCTGCACGCTTTCGGCGGCGCTGGCGTGCGGGCTGGGGCAGGGGCTGGCCTTGCCGGACGCGGCGGCGCGGGCACGGGCGTTTGTGCGGCAGGGGCTGGAACGCGCGCCGGGGTTGGGGAGCCGCCATGATGTGGGTCACGGACCGCTGGGCTTTTTCCCGCTGTCATGATGCTTGTTGCCGGTGTTGACGAAGCCGGGCGCGGGCCGTGGGCCGGGCCGGTGGTGGCGGCAGCGGTGATCCTGCGCGGGCCGGTGCCTGACGGGTTGGACGACAGCAAGAAATTGAGCGCGAAGCGGCGCGAGGCGTTGTTTGCGGCGCTGCTGGCCAGCGATTGCCTGATTGGCGTGGGCGAGGCCAGCGTGGCGGAAATCGACACGATCAATATCTTGGCTGCGACATATCTGGCGATGACACGCGCGGTGGAGGCCTTGAGCGTATCGCCGGCGCATGTGTTGGTGGATGGCAACCGGCTGCCACGCTGGCACTGGCCGGCCACGGCGATCGTGGGCGGTGATGGCTGTGAACCGGCCATTTCGGCAGCATCGATCATCGCCAAGGTGACGCGCGACCGGATCATGACGCGGCTTGATGCGCTTCACCCCGGTTATGGCTGGGTGACCAATCAGGGCTATGGCACCGCCGCCCATTCGCAGGCACTGATCACACGGGGCGCGACGCCGCATCACCGCGCCAGTTTTGCGCCGGTGAAGGCCGTTCTGGGCCGGGTTTGACGAATGATTTTCAGGTGAGTCTTTTGAGTCACACCACTAGGGGTTGAGTCCGCAGCCGCCGGCGGGACTCCAGATATGGGTTTGTTCCCGTTTTGATTCCTGATTGTGACAAACCGGCGAATCTTGTTGAATCCAAATGATTCTTGACCGCGAATCTACTCTGATTCATCACGGCTTCTCTGTGTTGGAGCGTGTGTGATGAAGTCATTTCGGTCGTCTGATTTACGTGATGCAGAACGGCTGCTGGCCGATACCGGCATGGCCGGGAAGGCGCGTGCGCCTGGCCTGGAAACCGATCGCATCCTGATGGGCGATTGCATCGAGATCATGAACAGCCTGCCTGCCGGCAGCGTCGATCTGATCTTTGCCGATCCGCCCTATAATCTCCAGCTGGGCGGCGATCTGGCCCGCCCGGATGGCAGCCGCGTCGATGCCGTCACCGACGATTGGGACAAGTTTTCCAGCTTTGAAGCCTATGATCGTTTCACGCGTGCCTGGCTGAAGGCAGCGCACCGCCTGCTCAAGCCCGATGGCGCGATCTGGACCATCGGCAGCTATCACAATATCTTCCGCGTCGGTGCGGCGTTGCAGGACGAAGGCTATTGGATCCTCAACGACGTTATCTGGCGCAAGGCCAATCCGATGCCCAATTTCAAGGGCACGCGTTTCACCAATGCCCATGAAACCCTGATCTGGGCGGCAAAGGGCGAGCGCAGCCGATATTGCTTCAACTATCACGCCATGAAGGCGATGAACGAAGATCTGCAGATGCGGTCGGACTGGACGATCCCGATCTGCACCGGCGGCGAACGGCTGAAGGACGGCGCGTCAAAGGCGCACCCGACGCAGAAGCCCGAAGCGCTGCTGTATCGCATATTGGTTGCCTGCACCCAGCCGGGCGACATTGTGCTCGATCCGTTTTTTGGCACCGGCACCACCGGCGCCGTGGCCAAGCTGCTCGGCCGCCGCTGGATCGGCATCGAGCGCGAGGCGAAATATGTGCGTGTTGCGGGTGAGCGCATCGCAAATTTGCTGCCCCTCAAGGGCGGCGACATCAAGATCAGCGAAGGCAACCGCGGCCAGACTCGCATCCCCTTTGGCAGTCTCGTCGAGAGCGGCATTGTCCGTCCCGGCACACGCCTTTGGGGTCCGGGCCGGCGTGTGGGGGCCAGCGTACGAGCTGATGGCAGCCTGGACATGGCCGGCAGCACCGGATCCATCCACAAGATGGGCGCGGCCGCACAAGGCCTGCCAAGCTGCAATGGTTGGACCTTCTGGCACGTCGAGGACGACGACGGCGGGTTGGTTCCTCTGGATGCCAGGCGTCAGGCGTTCCGCCAATCCACTGCTGTGGACGGTTGACGTCAGGCATCCGGTTCCTGTTCGGCAACGGCGGCCCCCGCGGGCCGCCGTTGCTCGTTTGGGGCGCTGCATCCCCGCCGTGAACGGTGGTGATTGACGTCGCAGGCCGCTGCTGCCGCTTGTGAAGGGCAGGGCGCTTCGCTATCTCGCAAACATGCAATTCCGAAGGAATTTTCATTGCAGACGACGCGCAATCTGTTTTTGGCCGCCAGCGTGCTGGCCCTTTCGCCGCCGGCGTTTGCTGCCGATACCAAGCCGCAGATCGGCACATTCGGTTTTGATGTGGCCGGCATGGATACCACGGTAAAAGCCGGCGATGATTTTGTTGGCCACACCGCCGGCAAATACATGGCAGCGCTGGAAATTCCCGCCGACAAGACCAATTTCGGCATGTTCACCAAACTGCGCGATCTGAGCCAGGAACGCACGCGCACCATCATCGAAAAGTCCGCTGCCAGCGGCGGCGCTCCAGGCAGCGAAACGCAGAAGGTGGGCGATCTCTTTGCCAGTTTCATGGATGAAGCCGCCATCGAGGCCTTGGGCATCGCGCCGCTGAAACCGCAGCTTGATGCCATTGCCGCCATCGCTAGCAAGGCCGATTATGCCGAAGCCGTTGGCCGCAACATCAAGTTGAGCGTGCCCGGCCCGATTTCGATGGGTGTTGGCCCCGATCGCAAGAACCCGGATCGTTTCATCGTGCAGGCCGGCCAATCGGGCCTGGGCCTGCCAGACCGTGATTATTATCTGGACGACAAGAACGCCGCCTTTGCCGCCGCCCGCATCAAGTACAAATCGTACATCGCTGCCATGCTGGGCCTCGCCGGCCATGACAATACCGCCGCCCGTGCCGAAGCGGTGTTTGCGCTGGAAACCGCCATCGCGAAAACGCACTGGACCCGGGTGGAGCGCCGCCAGGCCGAAAAGACCTACAATCCGGTGGCCGCCGCCGATTTGCCTACCCGGTTCCCTGGGCTGGACTGGGGCCGCCTGATCGCCGGCAGCGCCATCCCGGTGCGTGGTGATGTGATCATCGCCAACCCCAGCGCCGTTGAAGGCACTGCCAAGGTGATTGCCGCCACCGATCTGGCCGTGCTGAAGGATTACATGGCCTTTCACACCATCCGCGATGCCTCGGCGTTTCTGCCAAAGGCCTTCGTCGATGCCAATTTCGACATGTACAGCAAGACGCTGGGCGGCCAGCCCGAGCAGGCGCCGCGCTGGAAGCGGGGTGTGGACATCACGTCGGGGGTGCTCGGTGAAGCGCTGGGCAAGCTGTATGTGGCCGAATATTTCCCGCCCGAAGCCAAAGCCAAGGCCGACACGCTGGTGAAGAACATCATCGCTGCCATGGATGCCCGCCTGGCCAATCTGGCGTGGATGGACCCGAAAACGCGGGTTGCCGCCCGTGAAAAGCTCGCCGCGTTCACGCCCAAGATCGGCTATCCAG
>NZ_JBDNFM010000096.1:0-3549 GCF_041689835.1 Sandarakinorhabdus sp. | reverse complement strand
AATTCTGCAGACGGTCTGCAAGCTTTGTCGGGTGATCTGGCGCAGATCTGGCGCCTGGCAACAAAGGAGCATCACCATGCCAATGGTAAACATCGAAGTCATCGAAGGCGTTTTTTCACCTCAGCAGAAGCAGTTGATGATCGACCGGGTGACGGAAGCGATGGTGTCGGTTGAAGGCGAAGCGCTGCGCTCGTTGACCTGGGTTCGCATCCAGGAGTTCGCACAAGGCCATTGGGCGATCGGCGGCAACAGCCTGTCTGCTGCCGACGTTCTGGCGGTTGGTTCATAAGGGACGATATCATGAAACGCACGACAGTCTGGCTTGTGGCCGCAGTTCTGCCGTGGGCGTCTGCGGCGGCACAGCCCGCAGGCAGCGAACGTCCGCTGGCGATGAGCCGTATGGATACCTCGCTCAAATGGCGCCCATGCCCACCAATCTACACCGGCGGCTGCCGTTTGGCGGTGCTGCACGGCGATCCGGCCAAGCCCAATGCCGATGTTTTCCTGCGGGTGGATGGCGGCACAGTGCTGCACAATCACCGGCACAGTTCGGCCGAGCGTATCGTTCTGGTGAGCGGCAAGCTGCGCGTGGCCTATGCCGGATCAGCGCCTTCGATACTGTTGGCGGGCCATTATGCCTATGGGCCAGCCGGCGCGCCGCACGAAGCGCGGTGCCTGAGCAAGATGCCCTGCACGCTGTTCATCGCCTTTGAAGGCCCGGTTGATGCCGATCTGATCAAATAGCGGTATTCGGCGTACACAGCTGGAGTTGGGCTGGCGGCCGTGTTGCCAGTGACGACCCAAAGAAAAGGGCCGCCGATTACCCGGCGGCCCTTTATCATGTACGTGCCGTGACCTTTTCAGGCCACGGCAGGATATTCGCTGGGTTCAGGATCGCGCAGCGCATAGCCGCGCCCCCAAACGGTTTCGATGCAGCCAGACGACGGCGCGCCGGCCAGATACAGCTTCTTGCGGAGCTTGCACACGAACACGTCGATGATCTTGAGTTCCGGCTCGTCGCGGCCGCCGTAAAGATGGGTGAGGAACATTTCCTTGGTCAGCGTCATCCCCTTGCGGAGCGAAAGCATTTCCAGGATCGCATATTCCTTGCCAGTGAGCGCAACGCGCTTGCCGTCGACGCTCACGCCGCGAGCGGCAAGATCCACCGACACCGGACCGGTGACAATCACCGACTGGCCATGACCCTGACTGCGCCGCACCAGGGCGTGCAGACGGGCCATCAGTTCCTGCCGGTCGAACGGCTTGGTGACATAATCATCTGCACCTGCACCAAAGCCGGTCACCTTGCTGGTGGTCTCGGCATCGCCCGACAGGATCAGCACCGGGGTGTTGATTCGCAGTTGGCGCAGCTGACGCAGCACTTCGTGCCCACTGATATCGGGCAAAGTGAGATCCAGCATGATCACGTCAAATTCATAGGTACGTGCATATTCCAGCGCGAGCTCACCTGTGCCCGCGGTTTCGTGCTCGATGCTCGCTTCGTCGAGCATACGCTCAACGCTGCGAGACATTGCACGGTCATCTTCAATCAAAAGAACGCGCATGCGAACGTCTCCGAATTCGGATTAACCCCCACCAAGCGCAACAAGCCCGGTCCCAACCCTGCATCATTCTTAACCTGTTTTATGAGCATCCGTAAATACCCCATTAGTATTTTCTCCCAGTAATTCAAAATGTTCATTCATTTTTTACCATTTGAATCATCGGATTCGAACAGTGAACGATAGATCTGCACCCTGGTCACGCGCAAGCCCGGCGTGCCCACCTTGTCCACTGCGCGCTGCCAAAGTTGAATCTCTTCAAGGCTTAAGCGCCAACGCTTGCAAGCGTCTTCCAGGCTGATGCTGCCATCATTTATGGCGCTCAGCACGGCGGCCTTGCGATTAGGTACCCAGCGGACCGTATCGTCGGGTGGCAGCGTGTCGCGGCCGAATCCTGGTGGGGGTGGAGACATGAAAGACATGTCGGCGTCTCCTTCCGGCCTGCGCAGGCCGTGCAAATGGGATGGTGTATTCACCATGACGGCGGCGGCCTGCCCGGCTTTACCTTACGGCCGCCCCTTGACGGCAACCGGCCCTATCCGCAATGCCGCTGCCGTGAACGCGTTTGCGGCCTTTCCAATTGATCTGGCGGTGATGCCTGCCAGTGTGCGCGCCGTGCTGGCGCCGCTGGCCGGCCGGCGGGTGGCCGTGGCGATGTCGGGCGGGGTCGATTCGTCGGGGGTAGCGGCGCTGGCGGCGGCCGCCGGCTGCGACACCGTTGGCATCACGTTGCAGCTGTATGTTCAGGGTGCCGCCGCAGCCCGGCCTGGCGCCTGCTGCGCCGGCGCCGATATCCGCGATGCGCGCGCCGTGGCCCAGCGGCTGGGCATCGCCCATTTCGTTGTCGATATGGAAAGCCGCTTCCGCGAGGCGGTAATCGATTCGTTTGTCGATGCCTATGCAAAGGGCCGCACTCCAGTGCCGTGCGTGGAATGCAATCGCACGGTGAAATTCACCGATCTCATCGCGTTGGCCCGTGATCTGGGTGCACAAGCGCTGCTGACCGGCCATTATGTGCAGCGCATCGAGGGCCCTGGCGGCGCCGAGCTGCATCGCGGCGCCGACCCGCACAAGGACCAGAGCTATTTCTTGTGGACCACCACACAGGCGCAGCTCGATTATCTGCGCTTCCCGCTCGGCGCGCTGGCCAAGGCCGAAACCCGCGCATTGGCCGAAGCCTTTGGCCTGGTGGTGGCGGCCAAGCCAGACAGCCAGGATATCTGCTTCGTGCCTGGCGGCGATTATGCGGCTGTCGTGGAAAAAATCCGCCCCGAATTGGCCGCGCCCGGCGATATCGTCGATGCAGCCGGCCGCGTGCTTGGGCGCCACAATGGCATTCACCGCTTCACCGTTGGCCAGCGCCGCGGGCTGGAACTGGGCGGCCAGGCCGAACCGCTGTATGTGGTGGGCATTGATGCCGAGGCCAATCGCGTTATTGCCGGGCCGCGCCGGGCACTGGCCGTGACCGAAGTGATCCTGGAAGGCGCCAATATCCTTGGTCCCGTCGCCGGCCCTTTGGCCGTGAAAGTGCGATCGATGGCGCCGCTGGCACAAGCCTGGCTGGACGGCGACAGGCTGCGTTTTGCCGAGCCGCAATATGGCGTCGCCCCCGGCCAGGCAGCAGTGGCCTATATCGGCGAACGGCTGGTGGCGGGCGGCACCATGGTGGAAACAATCGCGGCAGTTCCGGGCCTGATGCCCGCCTGAACACCCCCGCCTCAACACCCCCGCCTGAGACATGCCAGCTGAAAAATCGGCGTCAAATACTTGACGGTGTCAAAGGTTTGACGCTCGCCCTGTCGGGCATCTGACACTTTGCCTGTCGGTTTTTTGACAGGTTCAA
The DNA here is from genome assembly GCF_041689835.1 of Sandarakinorhabdus sp. Lineage (GTDB taxonomy): Bacteria > Pseudomonadota > Alphaproteobacteria > Sphingomonadales > Sphingomonadaceae > Sandarakinorhabdus. The sequence continues at coordinate 144 of NZ_JBDNFM010000096.1, read as the reverse complement.
ATCTGTTAACCATCTTCGGCCTTGGCTGCCGTTCAGACTGGCGGTTTGGCACGCGCCTTGCTTGGGAACGGGCATGAGCACGCCTGTCTGTCAACGCCGGTCGGATTTTAGGCCAGTGTGGCGGCGTAAAAGCAGGCCATTTTT
>NZ_JBDNFM010000095.1:0-7233 GCF_041689835.1 Sandarakinorhabdus sp. | reverse complement strand
CTTGCACCGGCTCGGGGTCAGGTGCGGCTTCGGCTACTGGCGCGGCGGCGGCGGTGTCTTGCGGTGCGGCTTCCATTGAGGGCGCGGGTGGTTCGGGCGTGCGCGGGGCGTCGGATATGTCGACGATTTCCACCGGCACGGCGTCGGTGGGCGCGGCCAGCATCGGCGTGCTGTGCTGCCACGCCAGGCTGAGCCCGGCGAGCAGTGCCAGGTGCGCGGCGGCGGCGCCGGCGATGCTGAGGCGTTCGGCCCTGGTGATTTTGGCTGTCACGGTGTTCTGGGTGCCGCCCCGCCGTCGGTGACGAGCGCGACTTTCTTGAACCCAGCGCTGTTGACGTCAGCCACGACAGCCATCACCCGGCCGTAATCCAGACTGCGATCGGCGCGCACATACACCCGCGCATCGTCACTGCGTGCGGAGCGCAGCGCGGCGAGCTTGGCGGGGAGCGCGGCGGGGGTGATGGCAAGGCGATCAACGAACAATTCGCCGGCGGCATTCAGGCTGATCTGGATCGGCGTCTGGTCTTGCGGCAGGCTTTGCGCCTTGGCGTCGGGCAGATCGACCGGCACGCCGGCGACCAGCAGCGGCGCGGTCACCATGAAGATGATCAGCAGCACCAGCATCACGTCCACCAGCGGGGTGACGTTGATTTCCGCCATCGGTTGGCGGCCTTTTCCCCTGCCCCGCCGCCCTGAGTTTGCGCCCATGCCCATTATTGCCCGTCCATGCCGTCAAGCTGGCGCGAGAGGAGACCCAGATACTCTTCGGCAAACGCATTCAGCCGCGCTTCGAGCCGGTTCACGCGGTGCAGCAGGCGGTTGTAGCCGATCACAGCAGGGATGGCGGCGAACAGCCCGATGGCGGTGGCGAACAAGGCTTCGGCGATGCCGGGTGCAACCACGGCCAGCGAGGTGTTCTGGCTGGCGGCGATGCTGGCAAAGCTGCGCATGATGCCCCACACCGTGCCGAACAGGCCGGCGAACGGCGCCACCGAACCGATGGTGGCGAGCGCGTTCAACCGATCCGACAGTTCGTCGATATCGCGGCCGATGGCGACGTTGATGGCGCTGGCCAGACGCGAACGCAGGCCATCACGGTCGATGCCGCGCCCGGTCTTGACGGCGAGGCTGCGGCGCCATTCGTTCATGCCGGCCAGGAAGGCGCGGGCAGACGGGTGATCGGCGCGGGAGGCGGGTTCATAAAGGCTGTCGAGATCCTTGGCCTTCCAGAACCAGTCTTCAAACTTGGCGGCTTCACCGTTCAGGCGCGACAGCCGGCGTGAGCGTTCAAGGATGATCGCCCAGCTCCAGACCGAGGCCGCCAACAGCCCGAACATCACCGCCTTCACCACGATATCGGCCTGAAGGAACAGGGCGAAAGGCGATAGTTCGGCAGCAGCTTTGAGGGCAATATCGGTTTGCATCAGGGTTCCTGGGCCAGAAGTTCGTGGAACCGCGCCATCCACGCGGGCGGTTGCCGGCGGGGGCGGCCGGCCGGATCGAGAAAGGCAGCGGTGAGCGTGGCCTCCAGCAGCGGCTCAGCGGCGCGGGTAATGCGCTGTTCGATGCGGCACGCGGCGGCACGGACCGAAAGTAGCCGGGTTTCGATGACCAGCACATCATCCAGCCGCGCCGGGCGCAGCCATTTGATCTGCATTTCGGTCACCGCATAGGCGCCTTCACCGGCCTTCACAGCGGCGCCGTGATCGATTCCGGCAACGCGCAGGAATTCGGTGCGGCCGCGTTCCAGAAAATGCAGATATTTGGCATGATACATGATGGTGGCCGCATCGGTGTCTTCGAAATAGACACGCTGGGCCAGGCGGTGGATGCCGCCATCGATGGCACCGGAGGGGGGAAGGGAGGCCATGGACATCAGATAGGGGGCAGCGCCGTGCACACGCAATGAAAAAGGGCGCCAGCGGCAGTGCCGCCGGCGCCCTTTCGGCAGTTTGAATGGGGATTAGTCCTTGACTGGACGCGCGTCGCGCTTTTCGACAATGCGGGCAGACTTGCCGCTTCGGCCGCGCAGGTAATAAAGCTTGGCGCGGCGGACAACACCGCGGCGGACGACTTCGATGGCTTCGATGCTCGGGCTGTACAGCGGGAACACGCGTTCCACGCCTTCGCCGAACGACATCTTGCGCACGGTGAACGACGAATTGATGCCGCGGTTCGAACGCGCGATGCACACGCCTTCGTAATTCTGGACGCGGGTGCGCTCGCCTTCCACAACCTTCACGCCAACGCGCAGCGTATCGCCGGCGCGGAACAGCGGGATGGTGCGTTTTTCAGTAAGCTTGGCAATCTGCTCGGCTTCGAGTGTCTGGATGAGATTCATCTCATTCCTCTTTCTTCTGTTGTCGCGCGCCAGAGGGCGAATGGACCCGATCATCCCGATGATGATCCCATAAGTCCGGCCGCCGTGACCGTGTGTCCGTTTCGGACTGCGTGCGCCGCCATTTGGCGATGCGCGCATGATCCCCCGATCGCAACTCTTCGGGGATATGGAGGCCTTCCCATTCGGGGGGCCGGGTATAGTGCGGGTGTTCAAGAAGGCCGCTTTCGTGGCTTTCCTCGATCCCACTTGAAGCCGCGCCCATTACACCGGGCAGCAGGCGCACGCAAGCATCCATCACCGCCAGCGCGGCAACCTCGCCGCCCGACAGCACATAGTCACCAATCGACACTTCCTCGATGGCGCGGCGCTGAAAAATGCGCTCGTCAAAGCCTTCAAAGCGCCCGCACAGGATGATGGCGCCGGGGCCGGCTGCCAATTGGCGCACGCGTTGTTGCGAAAGCGGCTTTCCGCGCGGTGTCATCGCCAGCACCGGGCGGCCATCGGCCACGGCATCGATGCCGCGGGCCAGCACATCGGCCTTGAGCACCATGCCCGGGCCGCCGCCAGCCGGTGTATCGTCGACGGTGCGGTGCTTGTCCGCGGCGAAATCGCGGATGTTGACCGCGTTGCAGGCCCAAATTGCCTCCGCCAGCGCCCGGCCGGCCAGGCTTTGGCCGAGGTGGCCGGGGAACATCTCCGGATACAACGTGAGGATCGTCGCTCGCCAGATCATTCCAGCCAGGCTTTGTCGACGATCAAGCGGTCAGGCTCTTCGCGCACCACATCGGCAACGAACGGCACCATGACCGATCCGCCCGCAGCCAAGGCGATATCGATGATGTCCGAAGCGCCGAAATTTTCGATGGATTTGACCGTACCGACCAATTCGCCGGCTTGGTCCACAACGGTGCGGCCAAGATAATCGGCGACATAATATTCGCCCTCGGCCAACGGCGGCAAGGCGGTGCGGGGCACGCAAAAGGTAAGCCCGCGCAAGGCTTCTGCCGCGTTGCGGTCTGTCACGCCTTCAAGCCGGGCGATGGCGGTGCCGGGCTTGTCGGCACGGATGTTTGCCACCACCAAGGCCCGCCCGCCCGCATCGAAACGGGCGTGGCGGGCGAGGATTAGCGCGTCGTCGGTGAACAGCTTCAGCCGCACCTCCCCGCGAATGCCGTGGGCGCCGGCAATGGCGGCCAGAACGATTTGATCGGCCGCCATTGCCGCTGCTCCTTATGCGGCGGTTTTGTCGTCGCCGGCAGCTTCAGCAACCGGAGCTTCGTCGGCGACTTCAGCTGCTGAGTTTGCTTCGACGGCTTCAGCAGCCGGCGCTTCCTCAGCGACAACCTCTTCCACCGGAGCGGCAGCAGCTTCGGCGGCGGCGGCGGCAGCAGCGGCGGCGGCTTCGGCGGCTTCAGCTTCAGCAGCGGCAGCAGTTGCAATGGCTTCGGCTTCGGCAGCCGCGGTAGCTGCAACGGCTTCGGCGGCCTTCTGGGCGGCCGTTTCCAGGCGCTCCTTGGCCTTGGCGCCCGGCTCACCCTTGTTCGGGTTGCTCTTCACGGCGCGGGTGCGCAGGCCCGCGGCATCAAGGAAACGGGCGACACGGTCGGTTGGCTGCGCGCCAACGCTCAGCCAATAGGCAGCGCGGTCGGTGTCCAGCTTCACGCGCTCGGCCGAATCCTTGGGCAGCAGCGGATTATAGGTGCCCAGCTTTTCCAGAAACTTGCCGTCACGTGGGCTGCGGTTATCGGACACGACGATGCGATAGAACGGACGCTTCTTCATGCCGCCGCGGGCAAGACGAATAGAGATAGCCATAGATATTTTCCTTCCAGTAAGTCAGTTGAAACAGGGGTTTGCAGTTATTTTTTGCCAAATTTGTTGAAGCCGGGCGGCAAGCCTCCCATACCGGGGCGGCCAAACATCCGGCCAAGCGCCCCCAGATCGATCGCACCGCCGGGGCCTTCGCCTGCTGGTGCGGCGCTGTCCGGACCGGGCAATCCGCCGCCTGAAAGGCCACCTTGGCCGGCCAGCATCTTCATCATGCCCTTCATGCCGCCCAACTTTTTCAGGCGCTTCATGGCATTGGCCATTTCCTGGTGCATCTTGAGCACCTTGTTGACATCCTGCACCGTGGTACCGGAGCCTTTGGCAATGCGGATCTTGCGCTTTGAGGTGAGGATTTCCGGCTTGCCGCGCTCCTTGGGGGTCATCGACAGGATGATCGCTTCCATGTGGTCGAGCAGCTTGGGCGCAACCGCGCCTGAATCCATCGCCTTCTTGGCGGCGCCCATGCCCGGCAACATCGCAGCCAGCCCCGAAAGCCCGCCCATCTTTTTCATCTGCGACAATTGCTGGCGCAGATCGTCCATGTCGAACTGGCCCTTGGCCAATTTCTCCGCCATCTTCTCGGCCTGATCGGCTTCGAAATTGGCGGCGGCTTTTTCAACGAGGCCAACGATGTCGCCCATGCCCAGGATGCGGCCGGCAACGCGGCGAGCGTCGAACAATTCCAGCGCATCAAGTTTCTCACCAACGCCGGCAAAGCGGATCGGTGCGCCGGTGACGCTGCGCATCGACATGGCAGCGCCGCCGCGGGCATCGCCGTCCATCCGGGTGAGGATTACGCCGGTGAGCGCAACGCGTTCCTTGAAGGCGCTGGCCACATTCCCCGCGTCCTGGCCAGTCAGGCTGTCCACCACCAGCAGGATTTCATCGGGCGTGGTGGCGGCGGCAATGGCAGCCATTTCGGCCATCAGCGCCTCATCAACGCCCAGGCGGCCCGCGGTATCGAGCACCACCACGTCAAAACCCTGCAGCCGGGCGGACTGGCGGGCGCGTTCGGCAATCTGCACGGGCGTCTGGCCGGCGATGATCGGCAGCGTGGCGATGCCGGCCTGTTCGCCCAACACGCGCAATTGTTCCTGCGCCGCCGGACGGGCGACGTCCAGGCTGGCCATCAGCACCTTCTTGCGTTCACGCGCGGCAAGCCAGATCGCCAGCTTGGCGCTGCTGGTCGTCTTGCCTGAACTCTGCAAGCCCACCATCATCACCACGGCCGGCGGGGTGACAGCGATCTTCAGCGGGGTCGGCTCGTCGTTGCCGCCCAGGAGTTCAACGAGGCAATCATTGACGATCTTGACCACTTGCTGGCCTGGCGTGACCGATTTGGTCACTTCGGCGCCGATAGCACGGGCGGTGGCGTTCTCGATGAAATCCTTCACGACCGGCAGGGCAACATCGGCTTCCAGCAACGCCACGCGCACCTCGCGCATGGCAGCGCGCACGTCGATTTCAGTCAGCGCGCCTCGGCCGCGCAACCGCTCGAAAATGCCGCCCAACCGTTCGGAAAGACTATCAAACAAAGCCCAGAGGCCCTTTCACCAAACTCGATTTGCCTCCAAATGGAAACGCGCCGGCGGGCGAAAACTCGCTGGCCGGCGTGCATCCTCGGACGCAATGCCTCCTCCCGGAGACAACGGACTTCATAAGCGGACGGGGCAGAGCGGTCAAGCACTGCGGCGGCGACCGAGGCCGGGCCGGCCGCTACCCCCCGTGCAACGGGCGCTTTCCAGCCTTTTGTGGTCATGTTAAACTATCGTCATATCATGGCGGAACCAAACAATCATACTTCGGAACTGCACGGGCGCCGCAGCTGGCCGCGAACCTTGGCCCGCCAGATGCTCGGCCCCCCGCTACCTGCGCCGCTTCAGGCCGAACTCACCCGCGATCTGGGCAATTATTTCCTGTCATTCGCCGCAGCCGGGCCGGTGGCGGCAGTGCTGGCTATTGCCACCGCCCTTTCGGTCAAGAGCTTGCTGGCGCTGTTCTTTGCCGGCCTGGCGCTGGCTGGGCTGGCTTTCGTCATTTATGCCTGCGGCGCTGTTCGCAATCCCTCGTCGAATGTCGATCTTGACGAGGTTGAGTCCCGATATGTGCTGGGGACCATCATCGTTTCAGTGGGGCTGGGCGGCATCGTCACCGCCTTGTTGACCCGGTCATCGCCGCTGGTCGTTCAAGCAGTGGGGGTGATGCTGGCATTGGCCACGCTGGGCGCAGCCAATGGCGCTGGCCCCGGCCGGCCGTTGATTGCCCTTGTACAGTTCCCGGCCGTCAGCCTGCCCATCGGCCTTTCACTGATCCGCTATTGGCCGGCGCCGTGGGGCGCGGGCGCTGGTGTGGGGGTGCTGGTGTTCGGGTTGCTGTGCGTGGCATTGGCGCGCCGTGCCTATGCTTCGCATACCGAACTGCTTCTCGCGCGCGAAACGCAGGGCGCCGAGCGTCAACGCCTCGAAACCGCGGTCCACACGCTGAGCCAAGCCGTGACCATCCTTGATGCCGATCTGAAAGTCGTGGTGATGAACCGCAGCGCAATGGTGTTGCTGGGTGTTGCGCCCGTCGATCCGAAAAATCCGCCAACCTTCGCCGAAATGCTGGCCGATGCGCCCAATATGCAAACTGCGGCCAGCAATCGCGAGGAGTTTCTGGGCCACGCCGCTCTGCTGGTGGGCACGCGCCAGGCGTTCAACGCGGCGCTGCATTTGAACGACAATCGGGTGATCGACATGGAATGCCAGCCGGTGCCCGATGGGGGCTGGGTAAGCGTGATGCGCGACAGCACCGGCGAACGCAATTCGATTGCCGAACTGAACCGCGAGATTCGCCGTTGCCCGGTTACTGGCCTGCCCAATCGCCGCGCTTTCCTCGAAGAACTGGATCACCGCCTTGCCAAAGGCAGGGGCTTTGCCCTGCTGCTGGTCGATCTGGATGGCTTCAAGCAGGTCAATGATCGCTACGGCCACGCCATGGGCGATCGTGTGATCACGCGGGTCGGCTTTCGTCTGCGCACTGCCGATCCCGGCCTGTTTGCCAGCCGCCTTGGCGGGGATGAATTT
>NZ_JBDNFM010000094.1:0-1496 GCF_041689835.1 Sandarakinorhabdus sp. | reverse complement strand
TTCGGCGCGGGCGGTCAGCACGTCCTGTGTGTTGGACGCGCGCAGCAGCCACCAGCCATCGGCGCGCATGACGCGGGCGCCATCGGTTTCATTGATGCTGGCGCCCTGCGCCTTCAGGCGCGCCAGCACTTCGGCGACAACGGCAAATTTGCGTGCTTCGGACGATTGGAAGCGCATTTCCGGGGTGTTGACCATGGCCGGCATCGCATCCTTGAGCGCGGTGAGCGACCCGCCTTGTGCCGCCACTGCTTCGATCAGGCGCACCGCAGCCAATATGCCGTCGTCCACGCCGTACCAGCGGTGGGCAAAGAAGATATGACCGCTCATCTCGCCGGCCAGCGGGGCCTTCAGTTCCTGCAACCGGGCCTTCATCAGGCTGTGGCCGCTTTTCCACATGTCGGGCACGCCGCCCAGTTCGGCGATGCGATCAAACAGTGCCTGGCTGCACTTCACGTCGGCGATGATGGTCGATCCCGGCAATTCCCGCAGCACCGGTTGGGCCAATATGCCGAGCAATTCATCGCCCCATACCACCCGGCCACGGCCATCGACCGCGCCGATGCGATCGGCATCGCCATCGAACGCCACGCCGAAATCGCAGCCCTTTTCGATCACGGTGCGCTTCAGATCGGCCAGATTGGCTTCGATGGTGGGATCGGGGTGGTGACCGGGAAAACTGCCGTCAACCTCGGTGAACAGCAGATGATGGGTGCCGGGCAGCAGCTTTGTCAGCCGTTCCACCACCGGGCCGGCGGCGCCGTTGCCGCAATCCCAGGCGACGGTGTAGGCGCCGCCCCGGAAATCAGCGAGCATTGCCGCCACATAGCGATCCATTATGTCGGCCCGGGTGACGGTGCCGGCGCCGGTTTCCCAATCGCCGGCGGCGGCCATTTTGCCCAGCGCACGGATATCGCCGCCAAAGAACGGCCGGCCGTGCAACAGCAGCTTGATGCCGTTCCAATCGGGCGGGTTGTGGCTGCCGGTAATCATCAGCCCGGCATCGGCGCCCAGTTCGAACACACTGAAATACAGCATCGGGGTCGGGCCAAGGCCGATATCGATGACGTCACACCCTGCCGCCATCAGGCCTTCGGCGGCTGCGGCGGCCAGCGCGGGGCTGCGCAGCCGGCCATCGCGGCCCAGGCACACGCGGCTGCCGCCAGTGCGGTCCAGATTGCGGCGCACGGTGGTGCCGAAACTGCGCCCCGCAGCGCGGGCATCGGCAGCAGTGATGGTGTCGCCGACGATGCCGCGAATGTCGTATTCACGCAGAGCGGTGGAGTGGAACTGGTGACCACCGGACATGGCTGCGCTCAATCTTCGGTTTCCCGGCGCTTTTCAGCCGCATTGATCAGCAAATCGCGCGCGGCAGTGAGGTTTTGCGCGGCTTCGGCACTGCCGCCGGCATCGGGGTGGGCGACGGTCATCGCCTGGCGCCACGCCTGCCACACCACTTCGGATGGCGCGTTGGCGGGCACGTTCAGCAGGCGGGCCGC
>NZ_JBDNFM010000093.1:0-4318 GCF_041689835.1 Sandarakinorhabdus sp. | reverse complement strand
GGGGTCGGACAGCGAGAAGGTCAGCGGTCCGATGCCGGCGAAGAACGGATACAGGTCGCTGTTCGCGATGAAGTAGTTCAGATCCTGCGTATAGGCCGCGAAGAGGACCACCGCGCCCAATGCGGCCGAACCGATGGCATAGCCCTTGGTCACCGCCTTGGTGGTATTGCCGACCGCATCCAGCGCATCCGTCGTGTGACGGATTTCCGGCGGCAACCCGGCCATCTCGGCGATGCCACCGGCATTGTCGGTGACCGGACCGAAAGCATCCAGCGCCACGATCATGCCGGCGACGCCCAGCATCGTCGTGGTCGCGATGGCGATGCCATAGAGGCCGGCAATGTTGTAGCTGAACAGGATGCCCGCGATGATGATCAAGGCGGGGATCGCGGTCGCTTCCATGCTGACCGCGATGCCGCGGATCACATTGGTGCCGTGGCCGGTCTGGCTGCTTTCGGCGATCGCCTTGACCGGCGCGAACTGCGTGCCGGTGTAGTATTCGGTGATCACCACGAGGCAGGCGGTCACCGCGATGCCGACGACACCGCAAAGCCACAGGCCGAACGGCGTGAACACCGTGCCCTGAGCCGTGATCTGGTGGGTGAAACCGCCGAAGACGATCCCCGTCAGCGGCAGCGTCGCCGCCAGCGACAGAAGTGCCGTGACGATCAACCCGCGATACAACGCGCCCATGATGTTCTGGCTGGCGGGCAGTTTCACGAAATACGTGCCGGCGATCGAGGTGATGACGCAGATGCCGCCGATCGTCAGCGGATAGAGCATGCCCGCGACCCGCATCGCATCATCCTGGAAGGCGATGGCGGCCAGCACCATCGTCGCGACCAGGGTGACGGCATAGGTCTCGAACAGGTCGGCTGCCATGCCGGCGCAGTCGCCAACGTTGTCGCCGACGTTGTCGGCGATGGTGGCCGGGTTGCGGGGGTCATCCTCGGGGATGCCGGCCTCGACCTTGCCGACCATGTCGCCGCCGACGTCGGCGCCCTTGGTGAAGATGCCGCCACCCAGTCGGGCGAAGATCGAGATCAGCGAAGCGCCGAAGCCGAGGGCGACCAGGCTGTCGATCACCAGGCGCGACTGCGGCGGATGCCCGCCGAGGATCACCAGGATGAAGAAATAGACGGTCACCCCCAACAGGGCGAGGCCAGCGACCAGCATCCCCGTGATGGCGCCCGACTTGAAGGCGACGTCCAACCCGGCGGCAAGCCCCGTCGCCGAGGCCTGGGCCGTGCGCACATTCGCGCGCACCGAGACGTTCATGCCGATGAAGCCGGCCGCGGCCGAAAGCACCGCACCGATCAGGAAGCCGATGGCGACGGCGATGCCGAGCAGCCAGGCGACCAGGATGAACAGCACCACGCCGACGGCGCCGATCGTGAGATACTGGCGCTTCAGATAGGCCTGGGCGCCTTCCTGGATTGCCTGGGCGATTTCCTGCATCCGGGCGGAGCCCGGATCGCGGGCGAGGACATCCTTTGACGTCACGTAGCTGTAGGCGATCGAGGCGCCCCCCAGCAGCATGACCAACAGCAAGGCTAAGGTCAGCAAGGCCACGTCTCCCTATACCTGGACGGGTTATTGACAGTTACGTCTGGTTTTCTTGCGCGCGGAAGGTTTTCCGGATGCGAGTGAAGCGTGGCAGGCGGCGCTTGGTACTGCAACATGGGGGGGTGCCTGGGGGCATGCCGCGGCAGAAGGGACCGAGGAACACCCGGTCGCTGACGGCGCGTGCTCGAGACCGACGACCGGCCCGGCGATCCGGCAGCGCCGGTCGAGCGCTTCGTCGTCGACCAGACCTGGGGGCGCCACGGCAGCATCACCAGCCGAACCCTCGCCGATGTCACCTTCGGCCGTGGCCAGACCATCCTGGTCGAACGCGAAGGCCGCCACCGACAATCCATCCAGCAGCGACGCTTGATCCGTCAGCAGCACGTTGCCTAACCTTGAAACCAGAGACGCTTGTGTTATCCGGTTGCCTCCGCAGTCATTAAGCGTCGGACGATGGGTAAAAGGGAGAGAATTGATCGTGGACGAAACGAGCAGTGAAAACATCATCCATGGGCCGGACAGTGGCGCGAAAGTGTTTTTTCACAAGCATGTTGGCAATTGCCACGTCCATATTGGGCAAAAGAATAAACTAGATGATTTACACATACATTTTCATGTTTCAAATTGTACAGTAACAATTGGTGATGATAATCACATACGCGGGCATATTTTTTTTAAGAAACTCGGTGGATCGGTGAATATCGGCCAAAACAACAAAATGATAACAGGTATCTTCATGAATGTGGGCGGCCCGATAATGATCGGGAATCGTTGTTTGTTTTCCAACGCAAAATTTCGCTCCACAGACAGTCATTACATTTTTGATATACAAACGGGTGATCAGATTAATCCGGACGCCCCGATCACGATCGGCGATGACGTATGGCTCGCCGAAGATGTGATGCTTTTTGGCGGTTCGTCTGTCGGAAATGGCAGCGTCATAGGAAGTCGCGCGCTTGTGACTGGAGAAATTCTTGAAAACTGCCTCGCCGCTGGAATTCCGGCGAAAACAATTCGGCGGGGAGTTAGATGGAAGGAGTAGTGACCGCAGAATGAGTCAGCCGATTCACTTTTTTTAAGAAAGACCTTCTCTCCAAAGGATATTCGCGTGCGCTGGTTAGAATTTATCCGCGCGGATCGGTGATGCAGTTAAAACTTTAGGTTCGAGAAAATCAATTATTTTCTTGTTTAGCATTTTTTGCCATTTCTCTTTGTAATGCGATTCTGACGTTTGAAAGCCGATTCCCAAGCATTGCTGCAAATCTAACGTCGGCGTCAGAAATTGCCAGGGCGAGTTCAATATCTTTATCGTTTGTATTAAGTTCATTTTGCTTGCCAATGGATCGTCGAATGGTGAGCCCGCCGATCTCGAGAATTGGCGGTCGGTCTCCACCTTTTGTGGGTGGCTGAATTCCTATTTGCAATGTTTCATCCAATCTGAACGGAACAATTGGTCGGACAACGAACACGGGGCGCTCGTCGTCCACTAACAAATATCGATCACCAAAATCGTACCTCGCCCGTGAGCTTCCTGATGTGAGCGTGATCAACGCGTTTGTATTTCCAAGATTTAATGCTATTCCGATAATCTGACTGCCCTTTTGAATGGGAACTTGAATCGTTTGTTTACCCCGGAGGATTTGTAATTCTACTTTCAAGACTGAAGATTCTCGAGTTATGGTGGGTGTGCCCAATTGCAGGCTGCTAAAATCCATATAGTCGAATAGCATGCCATCCTTTTCTGAGAATATTTTTTCAACGTGCTTTGAAAGACGAGAAGCAAGGATCTCGGCCAGCTTGAAACCAAAGGCCGAGGCTGCCCAACGATCAAGATGATCCGGGTCCCGGAAAAGCGATTTCACCGATAGTTTCGAATAATGGGCTAGATTTTCAAGATGGATATAGAAGTCAAAAAAAGGAACTCCGTGCCGGCGCGCAAAATCGGTGTAAAAGGCGCGCGCCGGCTTCATTTCTCCTAATCCAAGATGACTAGGTATTATTAGAATAACAGGTATACATCTGGTATTTTCCATGCCACTGATGAAATCAACTAAAAGATCATTTATCAAAGATATCTCTAATATATTTTTTAGCTGGACTTCTTCATTCACCACAAAATCAAAAATACAGAAATCAAAAGATGAAAAGTCTATCTTCTTTTTTATCATTGGCAGAACGACACTGGTGCTATGTCCAATAGAAAAATTCTCAATTGAATGAACTTTACCACTCTCTTGCATGCCAGAGACGTAGCCGCCGGTGCCGATCGAATTGGATGTGCCTACAACTGCAATTCTCATCCTCACATGTTCCCAGCTCTATCTATAAAATACTGGATCACACGCCCCCAGGGCTTTCGGCCAAGTGGGGCTGCGGACAGTGTCTTGATCAATACTCCAACTCATACCCCATTCCAACCCGCTCCCCACCCGCCCCGCGGCTGCTCTCCGCCTCCAACCGCAGCCGCGGCGTCAAATCCCATTGCGCCGCAACCCCGGGCAGCGACCCGTCCGTGCCCGGGCGAATACCCAGGTAAAGGCCCGGCGCGATGTACCGCCCGGCATCCACCCCCGCCGCCCCGCTGGCACTGGTCCCGACGCCCAGCCGGTCCAACCCCAGGCTGCGGCCCAGCCGGCCCAACAAGCCCCCGTCGGCAAAGGCCGGCAGCCCCGACAGTTGCGCCAGCGCTTGCGCCGCCTGCACCGCCTCCCCCGCCGACAGCCGCTGCCCGCTGCGGCCGAACAGCAACAGG
>NZ_JBDNFM010000092.1:0-7809 GCF_041689835.1 Sandarakinorhabdus sp. | reverse complement strand
GCTGGGCCATGATGCGCAGGTGAAGACGGCCAACGCGACCTGCATGGCAATTGCCACCAACCAGCCGATTTCGGTGCCGCGCAACGACAAGATCGTGGGCGAGCAGGATGCCCGCGCCGCGGGCAGGCCGCTGGCCGATCCGCTGGCCGGCTTCAATCAGGAACAAAAGCTGCACGACATCTACCGCTATGCAGTGGTGACCGATGCGGTGGAGGGCCTGGTGATGGTCAATGTCGATACGCTCACCGATGGGGAGCCGCGCAATAATTTCCTCAAACGCGCCGTGCTGGCCGGCGGCAAGACGGCGTGGAACCCGAACGGCGTGCTGAACGGTGCGCGTCACATCACGTTGGCCGGTTACATGGCCTATGTGACGACGCCCAAGGCCGTGGTGGTGATCAGCCTGAACACGCCGACCGCGCCCGAACTCAAGGCCGTGCTGCCGCTGAACGATGCGCGGGCCAGTGCCGTGCAATTCCGCTATTTGTGGGTGACCACGGCGAACGGCCTGGAATTGTTCGACATCGCCGATCTGGCGCGCCCCGTGTATCATCCCGAAGCGACCTTCGAGATCGGCAACGCGCGCAAATTCTACCTCGCCCGCACCTATGCCTATGTCGCAGCCAAGGACGAAGGTCTGGTGATCGTGGACATCAAGAAGCCGCTGGCGCCCAAGCTGTACCAGCGCTTCACGGCCGGCGGCACGCTCAATGATGCGGAGGATGTGGTGGTGGCCACCACCAATGCCACGCTGTTTGCTTATGTTGCCGATGGCCGCAACGGCGTGAAGGTGCTGCAACTCACCAGCCCGGTCAGCCAGCCCAATTTTTATGGCTTTTCGCCCAAACCGATGCCGGAACTGATTTCCTTTGCCCGCACGGCCCGCCCGGCGCTGTCGGTGGCCAAGGGGCTGGACCGTGATCGCGGCGTGGATGAAACCGGCGGCCAGATCGCGGTGCTGGGCCGCCTGGGTTCACGCCCGTTCAACCGCAAGGAAACCGAGCATTTCTTCATCGGCGAGAACGGCCAGCCGTACCGGGTGACGGACCGGGTGGATATGGCCGGCTGGTCACCGCTGCGGAAGTAGCGCCGGCCTTCGCCAGCATGACGGGGTGATGGTGGAAAAGCGCCCCCTTGCGGCGCGGGTTCTCTGATTGGCCGTGTTACGGCGCGGATTCTTTGATTGGTCGCGTCACGGCGCGGATTCTTTGATTGGTCGCATCACGGCGCGACCAGCGGAAAATCGGGTTTCGGCGGCTGGAACAGGCCCATGAAGCGCTGCAGCACCGCCAGATCGCCCTTGATATCCAGCTGCCCTGCCGCGATCAGGTCAGGTGCTTTCACCGCGCCGCCGATCAACCCGATCAGCGCCCGGCGCGGCACCACCAACGTGGCCTGTGCTGCATCGGCAACGCCCTTTTCGTGCAGCATCACGCCGTTGCCGATGGTGACGAGGTGGCGTTCATTCGCATCCGGAATCTCGAACGCGATGGTCATTGGCAGGGTGGCGCGGTCCGGCACCAGCCGCACGCTCATGCTGTCGAGCAGATTGGCCACCGACAAATTGGCGGCAATGCCGGCGGCGGCCGCCTGGGTGCCGGGTTTGATACCGTGTTCAAGCTCCTGTGCGCCGGTGAGGTAGAAATCGCGCCACGGGGCGGCTTCGGCGCGCCACGCCAGTTGGCGATAGACGCCGGCCAGCGCGGCCTTGGCGCCCGGCGTGGCGGGAGCGGCGCGCACCAGAGTCGAAAGCAGCGTTGCGGCCCAGCGGTCATCACCCTTGGCAGCGGCAGCCGTGCCGGCAGCCAGCACCTTCTTCGGGCCGCCCATTTGCGCCACCAATCGCGGCGCCAGTAGGCCACGCGGCAGCGGATCGAGATTGGCTGGATCGCCGTCGAACGCGCCCAGATAGCGTTGATAGACGGCGCGCGCGTTGAATTTCAGGCTGCCGTAATTGGGCCGGTTGAACCACGCCTTGGCCAGCGGGTCGGGCAGCTTGATGGCCTCGCCGATCTCCACGGCATTCAGGCCATTGTTGATCAGCCGCACGCTTTCATTGTGCACAAAGGCATAGGCTTGGGCGTGGCGCAGCAGATAATCGCTGATATGATCCTTGCCCCAGCGCGGCCAGAAATGGCTGGTGAACAGCACATCGGTCTCCCCGCCCCAGCGCCGCCGCGCCTCGATCAGATAATCCGCCCAGCCCTTGGCATCGCGTACCAGCGCACCCCTGGGCGTGAGCAGATTGTGCATGGCGGCGTTGGCATTTTCAGCGAGGCACAGCGCTTTCCATGCCGGCAGATAGAAGTTCATTTCCGCCGGCGCTTCGGTGTTTGGTGTCACCTGGAAAACCATCTCCACGCCGTCGATGGTGCGTGTTTCGCCGGTGGCCTTGATGCTGTCCGTTGGCGGGATCAGGCCATAGGTGCCGGGCGTGCCCATCGGCCCCAGCCCCGACGAGACATGGCCAGTGGCCCCGCGCGGCAGCATCGCGCCAAACATGTAGGCAGCGCGGCGCAGCATGGCCGGGCCGGCGATGACATTTTCCGACACCGCATGTTCAAGAAACCCCTCCGGCGCGATGATCTGCACCTTGCCGGCCGCCACATCGGCCGGGTTCACCACGCCCATCACGCCGCCGAAATGATCGATATGGCTGTGGGTGTAGATGACCGCGACCACCGGCCGCTTGCCGAGCTTTTGGGTCACCAGCGCCATTGCGGCAGTGGCGGCTTCGGCACCGGTGAGCGGATCGACGATGATCCAGCCGGCGGCGCCGCGGATCACGGTCATGTTGGCCAGGTCGAGGCCGCGCACCTGCCAGATGCCGTCTGCCACCTGGAACAGGCCGTGCTTGGCCACCAAGGTCGCGTTGCGCCACAAGCTGGGATTCACCGTTGCCGGCGCGGGGCCGCTGAACTGCGCCTCGTCCGCCAGATCGCGCAGCACATCGCCCTTGGCGTTGCGGATCTTGCCGTCGGGGATGCTGCCCAGAAAGCCGCGCCCGGCAAAGTCGAAATCCTGCGTGTCGGCCCAGTTCAGCGTCGCACTGAGCGCCGCATTGTCGGCTTGCACCTGCGGGCTGGCAGTCGGAGGAACCTGCGCGGCTGCGGAGGCGAGGAGGAGGGCGAGGAGATGTGGTGTCATGACGCAAGGCTAGACCCGCGCCCGCCGCGCCTCAACTGTGAATTCGCACAATCAGGCTCTGGCTCGCCGTGGCCAGCAAGGTGCCATCCTGCGCAAACAGATGCACGCGGCCGTGGGCAAAGCCGGCGTGGACGGCGTGGATGCGGATATCGGTGAGCACCCACCCGGTGGGAACGAAATTCATGTAGCGGATGGTGTTATCCAGGCTGTTGCCGCCGGCATTGGCGCCCAGCGCGTTGCCGACGCCCGAAGGCAGGAAATCCGCCATCACTGCCAGCACCAGCCGGTCGATGGGCAGGCCGGGATCGGTGGGCCGCACCCACAGCCGGCCGATGCCATCGGCCGATGCCGGCGCGGTACCGCGTTCCCGCCCGAAGCTGCCGGCAGCCACCCGGCGTTCCCACAGGCTGTTCATGTCATCTGGATCGCGCTGCCAGCGGATCGTCATTTCGGGGCAGTCTTCGGGCGGCGGCACGGCCGGCATTTGCGCCCACTGGTGGTGCGGGCTGCCCTCGCGGCTGCCCAGCGCGGCGTTGACGGTGATGATTTCCTGGTCGCCCGCCCGTGTGATCACCCGCGCCTGGCTGTTGTATTTGCCGGCCACCGGCACGATCACTTCCAGATCAAGTTCCGTTCCCGGCCGCGCATAGCTGAGATATTGCGCTGCCGCCCACACCGTCGGGCGCCCGGTGAAATGCTCCACGGCGGCCAGCGCGCTCGCCAATCCCACCCCGCCGAACATGAACAATCGGTCGGGCGGACCGACGCACAGGTTCTTCGGCACGGTCAGCCGATAATGGCCGGGCCGGTCGGCAGGCTCGACGGGAATCAAGGGGTGCACGGGTCAGCTTTCGATGAAGGCGCGGATGCGGGTGGTGAACCCCGGATCGGCAAAACGGGAAATCGGGGCAGGGGCGCTGCCGGTATCGGCGAGCAGCGTGCTGGCGCGGGCTTTGAGATCATCTGCATCGGCGGCGACATGCAGGCCGGGGCGGATGCCGACATGGCGCGCGGTGGCGAGCTGGTGATCGGTGTTGTGCTCGCCCTGGGCTTGCAGGCGCGGCAGCATCAGGATCGGCTTGCCGGCTTCGATGGCGCTGATGATCGATCCCATGCCGCAGTGCGCGACGAACAGTGCACAATCCTGCACCCGCGCCTGATAATCGGGCAGCGCCAGCTTGCGCACCCAGCGGGCGCGGCGCGGTTCGTAATCGCCCTTGCCGATCTGGATTTCAACCGGGATTTCAGGATTGGCGGCGGCCCATTCGTCCATGGCGCGGGCGAGCCGATCAAATGCCAGCATCGAACCAACCGACACGAACACGCCGCTCACAGCACGCTGCCCCAATGTTGGGCCTTGCCCGCGCTGAGGTGCGGCCACTGGGTGACGACCTGCGAGCACACACGCCCGGCCTGCCCGCCGCTGCCCGACAGCACTTCGGAATTGGCGATGCTGTCCACCCACAGGCTTTTGACGCCGAACGGCCGGGCCAGCGCGCAGGCGATCAGGCCGGGCAGCGCGCCGGTGGTGATGATCACTTGCGGGCGCGTTTTGATGAGAATGCGGGCGATGTCGATCGCGGCGGCCGGGATGCGCCACCAATCGGCGCGGGAGACGTCGCGGAAGGTAAAGAACGGCGCATCGCCCACCAGTGCGCGGCTGGAAGGATCGACCGTGGCGATGCTCACCGCGTGCCCGTCCCACGCCGGGGACAGCCGCATGAGCTGAATGAAATGCCCGCCTCCCGACGCGATGGCCAGCACCCGTTTCGTCATGGTTCAGGCCGCCACCGGGGAAACGGATTCCGACAGGGCGTCCATGGTCAGCGTGTAGCTGCGCTTGCGGTCCTCGTGGCCGTGCAGGATGTTGACCAGCATCAGTTCGTCCGGCGCATATTCCGCGCATACCTGTTGCAGCCCGGCGCGCACGGTTTCGGGGCTGCCGGCCACCACGCGGCGGCTGGCAAAGGCTTTTGCGACATCGGGCCGATCGGCCAGCCACGCCAGCGCCACATCCGGCGGCGGCACCGATATGGATTTGCCCATCAACAGATGCGCGAACATCATGCGGGCGGGTGCGGCCAGGCGCAGGGCCTCTTCATCCGTGTCGGAACACACCGTCCACACCGCCACCATCAGGTGCGGCGTGTCACCGGCGTGGCCCAGAGTATTTCGGGCCGTGAAGCGGTCACGATACTGGTGCGCCAGTTCGCCCATCCGCGGCGCGATGAAATCGGCGAGGCAATAGGGCAGGCCCAGATCGGCGGCGAACGCGACACTGTCGGGCGAGGAACCCAGCACCCAGGGTTCGGGCACATGCGGCCGGCCGGGCAGGGTGCCGGCATAGGCATGAAAGGGGTGATCTTCGGGCAGTGAATTTTCGAAATAGCCGATCAGTTCCGCCAACGCTTCTGGAAACTGGTTTGGCGCGTATTGGCGGCGGTCCTGCTGCAGCGCGATCGCCGTGCGCTGGTCGCTGCCCGGCGCGCGGCCCAAGCCCAGATCGATGCGGCCGGGGTGGAGGCCGGCGAGCAGGCTGAATTGTTCGGCGACTTTCAGCGGCGAATAATGCGGCAGCATCACCCCGCCCGAACCGACGCGGATGCGCGACGTGGCATTGGCGACGGCACCGATCAGGATTTCCGGCGCACTGCCGGCCAAGGCGGTGCTGGCGTGGTGTTCGGCCAGCCAGAAGCGCTGATAGCCCAAGGCTTCGCAGTGGCGGGCCAGATCGATGCTGTTGGCCAATGCCTGCGCCGGGGTGGTGCCTTGCGGGATCGGCGTCTGATCGAGGACGGAAAGCGGGATCATTGCCGCAATCCGCGTTTTGAAACGTGGCGGCCGGGCAAGGCGGCGAGGACGGCGCGCCGCTGATCGTCGGTGGCCAGTGCCCAGCCGGTGATTTCATCGATGCTGCGCAAACAGCCTTTGCACCAGCCGCTGCGCCGATCGATGCGGCACACGTTGGTGCAGGGGGAAGCGACGGTGAGGGCCTCGCTCATGCTTTTCGCGCCGCCTTGAACAGGTGATAAAGCAGCAGCCCGGTCGGGCCGGCGAAGAAGGTGAGCGCCAGGCACGGCAGCAGCAGCCAGTGCGGCAAGGCGGCATCCTCGGCTTCCCAGCTGCCCACCCACAGATCGAACGCCAGATAATGCACCCAGCCGGCGAGCAGCGCCTGCGGTGAAGACAGCAGCAACCGCACGCCTTCGAGTGTGTCGAAACCGGCGCCGGCAGGCGGGCCTTCGCCGGCCAGGCCAGTGACCAGCAGCGTGACATAAAAGCCCGACAACAGCACCGCGATCACCCGCGCCGCCAGCACCAGCCGCGCCCGGGCCAGCGGCGCGCAGGCCAGCGCCAGCCAGCCGGGCAACACGGCCGCGCTGGCAATCTGGAACAGGCTGTCGGGCGTCATCGCGGCGCACAGTGGCGGCGGCGGCGGTGATGGTCAAGCGAGCGGCACTGTGGCAGCATCAGGTGAAACAGGGGAGGACTGATGATGAAGCGCATCTTGGCATTGGCGGCTGTGGCCGGGCTGCTGGCGGCGGCCGCGCCGGTGGACGTGGTGAAGGCGCCGGGTCGGCCGGAGGCGATGGCGGCGCTGGATGCAGGCCGCAAGCCCGCCGACGTGCTGGCGCAAAGCCTGATCCGGCCGGGTGCCCGCGTCATGGATGTGATGGCCGGGCAAGGCTATTATACCGAATTGCTTGCCCGCCATGTCGGGGCGAAAGGCCGGGTGATTGCCATCGAGCCGGTCAATTACATGGAAGATGCCAAGACGGCGGCGGCTTGGGCCGATCTGCAGAAGCGCAACAGGAATGTGGAGCTGGTGGTGGGCGCGCCGGGCGAGGCGGCCATGCCGGAGAAGCTCGATGCCGCCTTCTTCCACCTGACCTACCACGATCTTTATTGGCAGAGCGAGAAGTTCAAATATCCGCGCACCGATGTCGATGCGTACAACGCCCGGCTGTTTGCGGCGCTGAAACCCGGCGGTGTGGTGCTGATCATCGATCATTACGGCGTGCCGGGGATGGACAGCCGCGCTCAGGCTGACAAGACGCACCGCATCGATGCAGCTGTGGTCAAGGCTGACATGGCGCGCGCCGGTTTTCGTTTTGCCGGCAGCGTGCCGATCCTGGAGTTGGCGGGCGACGATCCCAAAATGCTGGTGTTCGATCCGGCGCTGCGCGGCAAGACCAACCGGTTCTACTATCGCTTTGTGAAACCCTAGGCCGGCAGCGCTGCCGTCACTTCGATCTCGATCTTCATCGCCGGGTCGAGCAGATCGGCGAAGATGACCGTGCTGGCCGGCGGGTTGGCGCCAAAGGCGGCGCGCAATTGCGGCCAGCAGGGTTCGAAATCGGCGCGGTTGGCCAGATAATAGGTCACGCGCACGACATGGGCGAAATCCGTGCCAGCAGCGGCCAGCGCGCGGCCGATGATGGTGAGTGCGTTGGCGCACTGGCTTTCCACATCGGCCGGCAGATCGCCGGTATCGGGATTGCGGCCCACGGTGCCCGAAACGAACGCGAACGGCGGTGCCACCACGGCGCGGCAATAGCCAACCAGCGCCTCCCACGGGGCGCCGCTGGCAATCCGGGTGATGGTCATCGCGGTCAGCGGCGCTGCAGACCGCCGCCGCCGCGCACACTCGCCAGCGCGGGG
>NZ_JBDNFM010000091.1:0-3398 GCF_041689835.1 Sandarakinorhabdus sp. | reverse complement strand
GCACACGTCCGCCGTCCACATGTCTTCGCAAACCGGCACGCCAATGCGCACACCGCGCAAGGTGAGCGGGCCGGGCAGCGGGCCGGCAGTGAACAGGCGCTTTTCATCGAAGGTGCCGTAATTGGGCAGATCATGCTTGCGAGTGATGCCGGCGACGCGCCCGCCATCAAGCAGCAGCATGGCGTTGAACAGCTTGCCGCCTTCCGCCCACGGCGCGCCAACCAGCAGCGCCGGGCCACCATCGGCCGTCACCGCCGCCAGCCGCTCCACCTGCGCTTTGGCCGCCTCGACCAGCGCGGGTTTAAGCACCAGATCTTCCGGCGGATAGCCGACGATCGACAGTTCGGGGGTGACCAGCAGATCGGCACCGCCGGCAGCGCCGCGCGCCTTCAGAATGGCGTCGGCATTGCCGGCCAGATCGCCCACGCTGGCGTTCAACTGGGCAAGGGCGATGATAAGCCTGTCGATCATAAGCCTCGCGATACAGAGGTTTCGGCGATCAGGCCAGCCGGGTGCGACCCGTGAGCGCCATCGCCGTTGCCAGTTCGGCGCGGATCAGTTGCAGCACATGCGCCACCCCGGCTTGCCCGCCCACACCCAGTGCCCACACCCACGGCCGGCCGATCATAACGGCGCTGGCCCCCAGCGACACGTAGCGCAGCACATCCAGCCCCGATCGCACGCCGCCATCGGCGAGCACGGGGATGCAGCCGCCCAAGCGGTCCATGATCGCTGGCAGGGCGCGCGCGGCCGAAATCGCGCCATCAAGCTGCCGCCCGCCGTGATTGGACACCACAATGGCATCCGCGCCGTGCTGCACCGCCAGCGCCGCGTCATCCGGGTGAAGGATGCCCTTGACGATCAGCGGCCCCGGCCACAGCGAGCGCACCCAGGCCAGTCGTTCCCAATCGGCGCTGGCATCAAAATTGCGCCCCAGCCAGCCGAGATAGTCGGACAGCGGTGCCTTGGCGCCGACCAGCCGGGTGAGATTGCCCATCGAAACCGGCCCGCCCAGCAATCCCACATCCACCGCCCACCGCGGCCGCGCCGCCACCTGGGCCGCGCGGTGCAGCATGCCCGCCAATCCCGGCGCGCCGGTCAGGCTGGAGCGCACATCGCGGTAGCGCGCGCCCGGTGTCGGCAGATCGACGGTGAGCATCAGCGCCGGGCTACCCTGTTCGCGGGCGGCCGCGATCATCCCCGCGTTGGCCGCCTGGTCCTTGGTCAGATACAGCTGGAACCAGGGTGCCGCGCCGCCGCCCTGCGTCACCTCGGCCAGCGAACACACCGACACGGTGGACAGCGCCATCGGAATGCCGGCTTCGCGCGCGGCGCGCCACGCCTGCACCTCGCCGCGCCGCGCGTGCAGTCCGCCCAGCCCCACCGGCGCCAGCACCACCGGCATCGCCAGCGCCTGGTCCAGCAATTTCACCTGGGTATCGATGCGCGACACATCGACGAGCACGCGCTGATCAAGCTGGATTGCCGCCAAATCGGCCACGTTGGCCGCCAGCGTTTGTTCCGCGTAACTGCCGCCATCCGTGTAATCGAACAGAAAGCGCGGCACCCGCCGGCGCGAGGCTGCGCGGTAATCGGCAATGCTCGCTGGCCTCAGCATGCCAAAGTCACTGGGCCGCCTTTGCCGCCGCCACCTGCGCCTCCACACTGCGCAACAGCGCTGGCACGTCGTGCACGATGCCATCACGGATGGTCCAGCGGATGCCGCCCTTGGTCACGGTGGTCTGGGTCGCCTCCTCAAGCCGGGCAAAGCCGGTGCCGTACAGCGTCTTGAGGTTGTGCAGCGGGTTTTCCGGCACCACGATCAGATCGGCGCGCATGCCCACGCGCACCAGGCCGAAATCCGGTTCGCGGCCCTTGGGTTCCTCCAGCGTGCGGGCGCCGTTGATGGTGGCGGCCTGGATCACTTCGAGCGGGGCAAAGCCGGCCTCGCGCAGCAATTCGAGTTCGAGGATGTAGCCAAAACCCCAGGTTTGCCAGATGAAGCCAGGGTCGCTGCCGGTGGTGACGCGGCCACCGATATTCTTGTAATCATTCACCAAACGCATGTAGCGAGTGTAAAACCGACGCCATTCATATTCGCGTTCGCTGGTCCAATCGAAGAAATAGCTGCCGTGGTTGTCGCGGTTGCTTTCGAAGAATTTCGCCAGGCTCGGCAGCGTGTAGCGATCGTGCCATTCCGCCCGCTGGGCGCGCATCAGATCGCGGCTGGCGCTGTAGATGTTGAAGGTGGGATCGAACACCACGCCGCTGGCTGTTTGCGCCTGCAGGTACGCCTGCCATTCTGGCCCGCCGGGTTCATGGATCTGGTTCCAGATTTCGGCGATGCCGCCAAAGCGCTTCTGTTCGTCGTTGAAATTGTAATCGGCCGGCGTGTCTTGTACCCGGCGGCCGTCCAGAAGGCTTTCGAAATGCCCATAAAAATGCGTGATGGTGCCAAGGCCGGCGGCGGCGGCATCGCGGGCGTTGAACTCGGCGATGTTGGGCTGGGAAAGGTGGGCAACGGTGCCCAGGCCGAGCTTCTTCGCCTCGTCGATGGCGGCGCGGTCGATGGCGGGGGTTTCGTCGCCGCGGTTGAAGAATTTGATGCCGTCGATACCCGCTGATGCCGCCCAGCGCACCCATTCGCGGGCTTTTTCAGGCGTTTGCACCCGCCCGCCCTTCCAGCCGGCCGATGCGCCGGAACCCAGCGTTTGATACACATACAGGCGCGGGGCCATGATCTCGCCGGCGGCGGCGCGTTTCTTGTCGGCCAGCGCGCGGGCGGTGTCTTCGCCAAAGAATGATACGCCGCGCACCGTTGTCACGCCGTGGGCCAGCCACAATTTCCACGCATAATCAGGCGCATCCATCTTGTCGGGGTCGCCCTGATGGCCGTGCATATCGACGAAACCGGGCAGCACATACATGCCGGCGGCGTCGATTTCCCGCGTCGGATTCTGCGGTGCGCGGCCCGTCTTCATCGGCAGGCCGGGCGTGCCGGAGCTACGAATATCGGTGATTTTTCCGCCACTTATGATGATGTCGGCCGGGCCGTATGGCGGCCCGCCGTTGCCGGTGATGATGGTGGCGCCGCGGATCACCAGCGTTTCATAGGGGCCGGCGGCCATGGCGGGGTCACGCGGGGCGCTGGGTTTCATTTGCCCAGAAGCTGCTGTTGCCGCGGCGTTGGCCAGCAATCCCAATGCGATAGCGATCACGGCTTTCATGCATTCCCCCTTGTTGTCCGCAGCATAGACGCGCCCGGCGCTGCCGGCTAGGCTGGCAAGCATGGACCTCACCGCCATCGCCATCGGCTATTTCCTCGGCTCGATTCCGTTCGGGCTGCTGCTCACCCGGATGATCGGGATTGATATTCGGCAGGTGGGCAGCGGCAATAT
>NZ_JBDNFM010000090.1:0-3666 GCF_041689835.1 Sandarakinorhabdus sp. | reverse complement strand
CGTAGATGCAGGATCGTCTCGATAGCCTTCATCTCCAGCCTGGTGCGCGCGAATTCCAGGCCCTTGGGTCCCACCAGCGGCATCAACTTGCCCACGATCGGCCGCACCCATTTCGGCATGCGCCGCAGCGGCAACCCGCCCGCTGCGCGCTCGGTGTTCGCCATGAAGCCCTTCACTGGCCCGGCGCGCTTGCTGCCATCCGGTTTGCCATTGTCGTCCGGCTCCGACAGCGCCACCTCGTCCCCCAACAGCCCCAGTAGTTCCGCGCCGCGATCGTTGCGGATCAGCAGCCACTGCTCCCCGGTGCCGCCCATATAGCCCACGGTGATATCAGCGAGGCTGTTGGTGTAATCCACGCAGGTCCGGCAGGTGAGCGGGAAAAAATCCGGCCGCAAATCAGACAATGGCAGCATCAGAAACGGCACGGCGCGCTGGCTGCCATCGGCAAAGCGCAGTTCTACATGATAATCGGCGCGAAATTCCAGATAGGTGATGCTGTCCGGATTGTCCGACAGCAGGCTGAGAAATTCGTGGAAATTCTCGGTGGTCGTATTGTCGCTGCACGGCGTGCCGATCACGTAAATCCGCTCAAAGCCCAGCTTGGCCTCCAGCCGCCGCAGCGCGTGGATCTGGCAGGGAATACCGATGATGCCGATGCGTTTGTAGCCGGCAGCCCGCGCCGGCTCCAGCAACGCCAGCAGCGGCGCATAGCCCATCCGCATGCCGCGCACGTGGGCCATGGCTGCGGCATTGGTCACCATCACCGGGCGCGGTTTCCACTTGTCGTCAGGGTCGGGCGCCATGGCCAACACCGCCTCCACCGCGCCGGTTTCCAGCAAGCGCTCGCCCAGCCGGCTGGTGATGCCGGTCCACTGCGCGCCTTCGCTCGGCCGCTTCAGCCGCGCCTTGGCCATGCGCTGGAACGGCCCGAAAAACAGCTCGTCTGGCCGGGTTTCGTCGCGGGCGCGGCCATGCACGGCGGCTTCCATCACGGCATAATCCGGCTTGATGAACTGGCAGGCGGTGCCGCAATCATTTGGCGTGGCCGTGCGCGACACGCCGCAATCGGTGCACAGGCCGCGCGGCGCGGCGGCTGCGAATTCGGGCGCAATCACCCCTGGAACTGGTTCAGACAAAACGCGACCCCGATCAATGCACCCCTGCTTGACGCTGCTGTTAGCGCTTCGCCGCCCCCATCCGCAACATTACATCTTGAGGGGCGCTGCATAGCCGGTGAGTTCCAGATAACCGCGCCCACCCGGCACCGTCACGGCGCCTTCCCAATACACCGGCCCGCCGCTCATCCGGCTGTCCAGTTCCTGATCCGCCATCATCGGCGCCACCGGCAATTCACGCCAAATGCCCGCCACCTTCAACGCCGCCGTGGGCCGCACCGGCCAACGCGCCTTGCTGCGCGGCGATTGCCACCAACCGCCGGCCTGCCAGCGCACATCGGCAGGCTTCAGCACGGTCAGCACGCCTGCCTTGCTGCGGTGGCTGCCGCCGGCCCACACGCTGTTGCCCTTGGCATCACGCACGCGAAACAGCGTAACCGCGCTACCATCATCCATGTTCAGCCCCAGCCAATCCCAGCCCACCGCCTTGGGATTCAGCAAGGTGGACGACCATTCCCGGTCCAGCCAGGCCTGGCCGGTCACCGGCACCGCGCGGCCCTTTTCGATCAAGCGGCCCGATACCTTCAGGTGCGGCCAACTGTAATAGTGGCTGGCCTCGCCCGCGCCCGGCCCCTTGCGGCTGAAGCCGGCGTCGCCCTGCAAAATCACCGACTGCGTTGGCGTGAAAGCCAGATCGAAGGCAAATCCATCGCCCGAAATCTTGGCATGCAGCCGGCCATCGGCGGCGCGGTACAGGCGCCAGCCGTCCACCATCACATCCATGTCGCCCAGCTTCGCCCCCGCCAAACCAAATCCGGCCCGCGCGATGCGCGCTGCGTGGCGCAGCCGGCCATGCGCCGGATCGGCCAGCGCCGCGTGAGCAAAAATCACCTGATGCGGCACGAACGCCGAAGGATTGTCCGTCATGATATCGGGCCCAAGGTCAGGCTTGGTGCGGAAAAACGTGATCTGGAAACCGCGCTTGCCCGCCGGCGTGTCCAGCCAACCCGTGACATACCACCATTCGGTGCGAAACGCCGGATGATCGCCGTGATCGGCTGGAAACCGCATCACCGCGCCCGGCCGCACCGGCGCGAACGTCACCGCCAGCAGCAGCGGCAGCACGAGCAACAAATACAGCGCCTGTTTGATCGGGGGGCGCATCACCAATCCGCCCGCACGGCCAGCAGCGCTTGCTTGCCCAGCGCCCGCCGCCCGGCCACCACCGCCGTGCCGCCCGCACACGCCACCAGCGCCGCCACCAGCCCCACCAGCAGCGGCCACGGCAGCGCCAGATCCATCGTCCAGTGAAAACTTTGCGGATTGACCACGCGCACCAGCACCAACGCCATCACCAGCCCCAGCGACAGGCCGGCCAGCGCACCGATCAGCCCCAGCCCGGCGCCTTCCAGCCCCAACATGGCCAATATCTGCCTGCGCCCGACGCCAACATGGCGCAACATGCCGAATTCCCGCATCCGCGCAAGCACTTGCGCCGAAAAACTTGTCGCCACCCCAACCAGCCCGATGATGATGGCAATCGCCTCCAGCGCATAGGTAACCGCAAAGCTGCGATCGAAAATGATCAGTGCCACCCGCCGCATTTCTGCCGGGCGGCCAAATTGCGCCTGGCCCTGCACGGCCGGCGGCAGCGCGTCATACAGGCCATCCTGCACGGCCTGTGGGCGGGCGCCAGGCAGCAAATCGAATGTCGCTTCGGTGGCGGTGGCATCACCGGTAAAGCGCTGATAATCCGCCAATGTTATTACTACGCCGCCCCATTGCCGGGCATAATCGCGCCAGATCCCGGCCACAAACAGCCGGCGCGGCACCCCGCCAATCACCAGCGTGTGCACTTCGCCCAGTTGCCACCCGTACAGCCAGGCCATCGGTTCGGAAATCAAGGCGCGTGCGGTTCCAGCCGGCACTGCCGCCTCCGTCGTGTGGGTCAGCAGCACGCTGCTCGGCCCCGCCTGCGCCAACAGCGCCACCGCTGGCCGCGCCGGATCGACCCGCACCGGCAGCACGCGCTGAAATCGCACTTGCGCCACGCCGGGCACTGCCGCCAACCGCGACTGATCGGCCGGCCGCAGCCCGCCGGCTTCTGCCCCTTCGAGGTGCAGATACAAATCCGCCGGCAGCACCGCCACCAGCCATTCATCGACGCTGTGGCGGAAACTGGCGACCATCACTGCCATCGCCACCATCAGCGCCGTCGAAGCGACAATGCCCGACAGCGCCAGCCCCGCCGCCTGCGGCACGCCCCACAGCCGCCGAACCGCCAAATCCGCCGGCAACCACGCACTGCCCCACGCCGCAAACGGCGCCAGCGCCAGCCGCGCCAGCGCCGGCATCAATGCCACGCCGCCCGCCAACAGCAGCGCCATCGCCGCATAACCCAGCAGCGGCAAGCCCATGATCGGCGGGCCCAAGGCGGCCAGCCCGCCCGCGCCCAGCAACGCCAGCGCCGGCCAAGCGCGCGGGCTGCGCGCCGGATCGGGGGTGTCACCCAGCCCTTTGAGCGCCTGCGCCGGCGGCGCGCGCGCGGCGG
>NZ_JBDNFM010000089.1:0-4799 GCF_041689835.1 Sandarakinorhabdus sp. | reverse complement strand
TCGCCCCGGTCGTCGCCCCGGTCGTCGCCCCGGTCGTCGCCCCGGTCGTCGCCCCGGTCGTCGCCCCGGTCTTCGCCCGCTTCTTCGCTACGCTCTTCGGTGCGGTCATCACCCTTGTCGCGGCCACGGCCGTCACGGGTCCGGCGGCGCCCACGGCGGCCACGGCGGCCATCTTCGCCGCGCTCCTCGCCGCGCTCTTCGCGTCCCTCTTCACCTTCGTCGCCGTCATCGCTGTCGGCGGTATCGATCTCGCTGTCTTCGACGATCTTCAGGATTGGCGGCAGCGCCACCATCTCCACCTTCTTCGACGGCGGCGGGCCACCGGCATCGATTTCGAAATTCGGGCCGATCAGCGAATCATCCGGGCGGGTGATGATGGTCACGCCGTACAGCTCTTCCAGTTCCGCCAGCTCGATGCGCTTGCGGTTGAGCAGATAGACCGCCACTTCCTCGCTGGCGCGCAGCAGCAGATCGCTGTGGCGGCCGCGCAGGGCTTCGGCTTCCAGCGCGCGCAGGGCGGCCAGCGCGGCCGACGAGACCGAACGCACCGTACCGGTGCCTTCGCACATCGGGCAGGTGTGGGTGGAGGCTTCGAGGATGCCGGTGCGCAGGCGCTGCCGGCTCATTTCCATCAGGCCAAAGCTGGAGATGCGGCCGATCTGCACGCGGGCGCGATCGTTCTTCAACGCCTCCTTCATGGCCTTTTCGACCTTGCGGATGTTGGAGCCATTTTCCATGTCGATGAAATCGATCACCACCAGGCCGGCCATGTCGCGCAGGCGCAGCTGGCGGCCGATCTCGTCGGCGGCTTCGAGATTGGTCTTGGTGGCGGTTTCCTCGATGCCATATTCGCGCGTCGAACGGCCGGAGTTGATGTCGATCGAAACCAGTGCCTCGGTCGGGTTGATGACGAGGTAGCCGCCGGATTTCAGCTGCACCACCGGCTGGTACATGCCTTCCAGCTGATCCTCGACACCAAAGCGCTGGTACAGCGGCACGCTGCCTTCATATTCCACCACCTTGGCCGCGTGGCTGGGCATCAGCATCGACATGAAGCGCTGCGCAGCTTCATAGCCTTCGCGGCCTTCAACCAGCACCTGTTCGATCTCGCGATTGTAGATGTCGCGGATGGCGCGCTTGATCAGGCTGCTGTCCTCGTGGATCAGCGCCGGGGCCTGGCTGGCCAGCGTCTTTTCGCGGATCTCGTCCCACAGCCGCGTGAGATAATCGAAATCGCGGCTGATATCGGCGGCGCTGCGTTTCAGGCCGGCGGTGCGCACGATGGCGCCCATGCCGCCCGGCAAATGCAGATCGGTCATGATCTGCTTGAGGCGCTTGCGATCGGCCGGGTTGGAAATCTTGCGGCTGATACCGCCGCCATGCGCGGTGTTGGGCATCAGCACGCAATAGCGGCCGGCCAGCGACAGATAGGTGGTGAGCGCTGCGCCCTTGGAGCCGCGTTCTTCCTTCACCACCTGGATCAACATCACCTGGCGGCGGCGGATGACTTCCTGAATCTTGTAACGGCGGCGCAATGCCATGCGCTTGCGGCGCAGCGCGTCGGTCGGCTCGTCGTGATGGCCGCCAGTTTCCAGCACATCGTCGTTCTCATCGGCTTCCTCGCCGTCGTGGCCATGATCTTCGGCGGTCAGCTCGGCTTCCTCGCGCAGCAGGGCGTCGCGATCTTCCTTGGGAATCTGGTAATAATCCGGGTGGATTTCGGAAAAGGCGAGGAAACCGTGGCGGTTGCCGCCATATTCCACGAACGCGGCCTGCAGCGAAGGTTCGACCCGCGTGACCTTCGCCAGGTAGATATTGCCCTTGAGCTGACGCCTGTCAGCCGCTTCGAAATCAAATTCCTCGATTCGCTGGCCGTTGACCACTGCGACCCGCGTTTCTTCCGGGTGGCGGGCGTCGATGAGCATGCGGTTTGACATTGATGGTCTCCGTGGCGCTGGCCCATGTTTCGGCACCCGGCAAGCGGGCGGCACGAGGGCGGCGCGATGTGAAAAGGCCGGCGGCATCACGGGGATGGCGCCGGCAGATGCGAAATTGCAGTGTGAAATATGTAGCCGCGGCGGCGTGACCGCTGGCCAGACCGCGCCCGAAGCGCTGTCCTTCTGCCAGTTCGATCAATCCATTCATCCGCGTCATGTGTTTTTTCGGCCGTGTCTTGTCTCTGCGGCCAGATCGGCTTGCAGGATGCAAGGCGAAGGCCGCGATTTCCCGATCCATCCACCAAACACCAGCCAGCTTGCGCGGCGGCAGCGCGGAGAATCCGGGAAATGACAGCGGACGAACCGCTGCTAAGGTCTTGCTAGCAGCCACTTGGCGGCGGAGCAAGGGTGCGGCATTGACGCAACATTGTCATAATGGACCGACAGGGCAAATTGCCCGCGCCAGGACGGGGAAACGAAAATGAAGTTCGCATTATTGGCCACGGCACTGCTGGCCGGTGTTCCTGCAGTGGCCCAATCGTCCGCGCAGCCGCTCACGCTGGAACGCGTCTTTGCCTCGCCGTCGCTGGGCGGCGCGCGGCCGCGCGTGCTGAAATTGTCACCCGACGGACGGCTGGCCACGCTGCTGAAAAGCCGGGCCAGCGACAAGGATCGGTTTGATCTGTGGGCAGTGGACACCGCCACGGGCGCAAGCCGCATGCTGGTCGATTCGGAGAAGCTGGCCAGCGGCAGCGCCCTTTCGGAAGCCGAGCGCATGAACCGCGAGCGCCGGCGCATCGCCGATGTGAAGGGCATCACCGATTACGCCTGGGCCCCCGATGCGCAGCACTTGCTGGTGCCGGTCGACGGCGATCTCTGGGTGGCGGGCCTTGATGGCAGCGTGAGCCGGCTGACCAGCACGCCGGAAACCGAGACCGATGCAAAGCTTAGTCCCAAGGGCGGCTTTGCCAGCTTCGTGCGCGATGGCCATCTGTTCGTGCAACAGCTGGCCGGCGGCCCAAACCCTTCAGCAGCGCGCGAAGTGGCCGGTGAATCGACTGCCAAGGTGAGCTGGGGCGTCGCCGAGTTCATCGCGCAGGAAGAACTGGCGCGGTTTGACGGCCATTGGTGGGCACCCGATGACAGCCGTATCGCGGCGGCGCGCGTGGACGAAAGCCCGGTCAAGCAGGTCACGCGCGCTGCCATCGGCGCCGATGGCACCCGGCTGTTCACCCAAGCCTATCCCGCCGCCGGCACCGCCAATGCCGATGTGACGCTGTGGCTGCTGAACCCCGATGGCACGGGCAAGGTGCAGGTCGATCTTGGCACCTCCACCGACATTTACATCGCCCGGGTCGATTGGGCGGTTGATGGCCGCACCCTGTATGTACAGCGGCTGGCGCGCGACCAGCAGCGGCTCGACATTCTGGCCGTCGATCCCGCCACCGGCGCGTCGCGGGTGCTGGCCAGCGAAACGGCAAAAACCTGGCTAAACCTGCATGACATTTTCCGGCCGCTGAAGGACGGCAGCATCCTGTGGGCGAGCGAGCGTGACGGTTACCGCCACCTTTATCGCCTCGCGGGCGGCAAGGCGCGGCAATTGACGCCCACCCAGCTGACTCGGGGGCGCTGGGCCGTGGATGAACTGGCGGGTGTGGACGAGAAGCGCGGCCGGCTGTGGTTCACCGGATTCGCCGATTCGACGTTGGAAAAACACGTCTATGTGCTCGACTGGAAGAAACCGGGTGACAAGCCGCGGCGCCTCACCGCGCCCGGCGGCTGGCATGAAGCGGTGATGGACGCTGCCGGCCAGCGCCTGATCGTCACCAGCAGCACCCCCAACCAGCCGGCACAGGTGTGGCTGGGCGACGGCGCCGGCAAGCGCCTGGCGTGGATCGAGGAAAACCGCCTTGACGGCATAAACGGCTCTGGGCACCCCTATGCGCCCTATCTTGCCGCGCATGTCGCGCCAGAATTCGGCTCGCTCACCGCCGCCGATGGCCAAGGGATGGATTGGCGGTTGCTCAAACCCGCTGGCCCCGGCCCGTTCCCGGTGTTGATGCAGGTTTATGGCGGCCCGCACGCCCACAATGTCCACAAGCGCTTCACCGCGCCGATCGAGCAATATCTGGTGTCGAAGGGCTGGGCGGTGTTCCAGCTCGACAACCGCGGCAGCGACAACCGCGGCAAGGCGTTTGAAGACCCGATTTACCGCGCCATGGGCGGCGTGGAGGTGCAGGACCAGTTGCAGGCGCTGGCCTGGATCAAGGCGCAGCCGTGGTCTGGTTTTGGGGCCGCCAAGGTCGCTGTCAACGGCTGGTCTTATGGCGGTTATATGGTGCTGAAACTGCTCCAGGCCGCACCGGGCGCGTTTGCGGCGGGGATTGCCGGTGCCCCAGTGACGCGCTGGGAGCTGTATGACACCGCCTATACCGAGCGTTATCTGGGCAACCCGGCGCGCGATGCGGGCCCCTACACGCGGTCGGGCGCGCTCGGCGATGCCGGCAAGATCAATGACCCACTGCTGCTGATGCACGGCATGGCCGACGACAATGTGGTGTTTGAAAACTCCACCGCGCTGATGACGGCGCTGCAGCGGGCAAAGACGCCGTTTGACCTGATGGTCTATCCCGGCGCCACCCACGCGACCCCGGGCCTGGAAGTCCACACCTGGATCACGCGGCTGAAGTTCCTGGCGCGGACAACGGGGCCGACGGGGTTCTAGGTTCAGAGCCTGTCCTACAGCGGCAGAGCCTGTCAGAATGTCGGTTGCTGGTGCTGCGTGTTCGCTCCCGTTTGGAGGAACGGAAATTCTGGAATCGATACAAATCGTCAAAACTGGCAAAATTGAGAATTTGCTCT
>NZ_JBDNFM010000088.1:0-14576 GCF_041689835.1 Sandarakinorhabdus sp. | reverse complement strand
GCGGCGGCGGGGGCGGCGAGCGCCAGCAACAAGGCGGAGAGCGCGGTTGATTTCATGGCGGGCCGAATCCTGCGGTTGATCATCGTTGCAGCTTAGACAAGCCTGCGCCTGTGCGATACGTTCCGCGTTCAAATGCACCAGCAGGGCAAAGGCAACACGATGAGCGATTTCACCGGAAAATCCGTGATGGTGCTGGGCGGCAGCCGCGGCATTGGCGCGGCCATTGTCCGCCATTTTGCGAGCGCAGGGGCCGATGTGGTGTTCAGCTATTCCGGTTCGGCCGATGCAGCAGCGGCAGTTGCAGCCGAGACCGGGGCTGCTGCTGTGCAGGCCGATAGCGCGGTGCGCGATGAACTGGTGGCGGCGGTGGCGGCGGCGGGCGCGCTGGATATCATGGTGATCAACGCCGGCGTGGCGATCATGGGCGATCCGCTGACGATGGATGCCGATGCCGTGGACCGGCTGATCGATATCAACGTGCGCGCGCCCTATTTTGCCGGGGTGGAAGCCGGCCGCCGCATGAACGACAACGGCCGCATCATCATCATCGGCTCGGTGAACGGAGACCGCGTGGCGTGGCCCGGCGCCACCGCCTATGCGCTGTCCAAATCGGCCGTGCAGGGCATCGGGCGCGGCCTGGCCCGCGATTTCGGCCCGCGCGGCATCACGGTCAACGTGGTGCAACCCGGCCCGGTGGATACCGACATGAACCCGGCAGGCGGCCCGATGGCCCCAATGATGCATGCCGCCATGGCAATCAAACGCCACGCCAAGGTCGATGAAGTGGCGGCGCTGGTGCTGTTCCTCGCCAGCCCGGCGGCAGCGATGATCACGGGGACGACGCAGACGATTGATGGCGGGGTGGGGATTTAGGGGGCAACTGCAAGGACCGACAGTATAAGTGCTTCAAGGTGCCAGCCGACAAAAATCGTCAATTATCAAATTCGGCCGGGTTGATCGCTTCAGGGCGGACGTTGCCACCGGGAACGGAGTACAGTGTGTAAGACAATACACTGTAGCCAATCCTATTATAATTACCCATGTCCTGTTTTCGCGTTACAAAATCCTGAATTGCAGGAAATTGATTTGCTGATTTGTTCAACAAGGTTTTGCAGTCCTGTCCCAAGCCATCGCCGATAGCATATTGGATTTTGTACGAGCCGTCTGGAATTTTTTTGACGACGGCGTGCTTGCCCTTTTGAACGAAGAACGAGTAAATTAACTTGTTGGTCGCGGCGTCTCGTAGATTGACGATTGCATCTCCGCTCGACCCATTTTCAATCTCCAATGTGTGCACACCCCTAAGTTTCTTTAGAATTCCACCAAGTCTGCTGCCATTTGCGGGTGGCGAGGAGCAGGAAGGCAGTTCGACTTGTTCTGGGCCGCCCGCAGTTGAAGAGTCGGCGGGGCGCGAGCCTGTGTAAGCTGTAGCCGCCGTTATTTCGTCGCGAGCGGTCGAATTTTTCGAGTAGTCCTCATAAAAAAATGAGGCGACCAAAGAAGCTGGGACGAGCATTAATAAAAAAAGGCCCGCCAAAAAGCCCCGAGAATCAAACGACCAGGGGTCTTTTAATTTGGAAATAGAGACATTTGCAGATATCAAGCGTTTGACAATATCAGCTGCCGCGTTTCTGATGGTTGGATTCGATGCGTTTAGAAGCTTGCTGGCGATACCGCTTGCAATGCGTAGGTCGTTTCTCGATACAAATGCCAGTGTATTTTGGAAGAGCAGCTTTTCTTCTAATTCGGGAAATTTTTTCCGCCAAAGGCATTGCCAAAAAGGGCAATAGGCGTGTTAATTAGGCCATGCGCACTCCACCAACCGAGTACTCCGGTGAAAATGCTAGCATATAAGGATGCATCTTTAGCGCATTTCGAACAGTAAATTCCTTGTATCGGTTCTTTAACACTTACAAAAATTATGCTCCACACACGCCAAAATAGCACGTATCTGGGCTGTGCTGTAATCTCCTTGCACCTTGTGCAGCGGACGGGATCGAATAAAGTCGTATCTCCTGGATGGATTTCGGGCGGGGAAGCGCGGAGTGCGTCGTATTCCGCTTTTGATTCCGGGTCACTCAGCGTCGCGTAAGCTTCATTCAACTCGCGAAATTTGTGGCCTCCGTCTTTCAGAGGCCCGGTATCCGGGTGCGCGACCTTTGCCAATTTGCGAAATGCGATTTTTATCTCTGAAGCTGTTGCATCGCTGGGTATGCCTAGTCGTGCATAGAAATCAACGAATTCAGCCATTTCGGTTCTGCACCCTGAAGAGTTAATGTGCAGGTGAATAACGCGTAGATCTATAGGCGTCTATTAATTTAAGCGACTGAAAATGATGGTTCTATTAGTAATTGTAACTCAATAAAATCGTCAGAATGATCAAGCGAGATAGCTATTTGCTCAACTGGCCAGCGCATCCGAAATCAACGCCCGGCTTTGCGGCAGCCCATACAGCGCGATGAAGCTGCCCATGCGGGGGCCGCTTTGGGAGCCGATGAGGATTTCGTAGAGCGCCTTGAACCAGTCGCGCAGGTTTTCGTAGTTGGCGGCTTTGCCGGCTTCGTAGACTTCGAATTGATAGGCTTCGGCGTCGCCGTCGGCGCCCACGGCAGCCAGGCGCGCGTCGAGATCGCGCAGGGCGGCGGCTTCGGATTGGGTGGGAGCGCGGCGATTGAGGCCGGGGATGACGAAATCGCGGGCGTAGGCGGCGGCGTGATGGACGAGTTTGTCGAGCAGGGGGTGCGTCGCCGGCGCGGTGCCGGGCGCATATTTCTGCACGAAGCCCCACAGCCGCGCCGGATCGTCGGTGGCGGCGACGGAGGCGAGGTTGAGCAGCAACGAGAAGCTGACCGGCAGTTCGGGCGCGGGCGGGGCGCCTTCGTGGACATGGTGCACCGGGTTGCCGAGGCGTTGTTCGGGCGGTTGATCGGGGTAGCGGGTGAGGAAATCCGCATAATCCTCGATGGCGCGCGGGATCACGTCGTAATGCAGGCGCTTGGCCTTGCGCGGGCTTTGGAACATGTACAGCGCCAGGCTTTCGGGCGGGCCATAGCCCAGCCATTGTTCGATGGTGAGGCCGTTGCCCTTGGACTTGCTGATCTTGGCGCCTTCGCCGTCGAGAAACAGCTCGTAATTGAAGCCGGCGGGGGGCGTGCCGCCGAGTGCGCGGACAATCTTGCCCGACAGCATCACGCTGTCGATCAGATCCTTGCCGGCCATTTCATAATCGACGCCCAGCGCCAGCCAGCGCATCGCCCAATCGACCTTCCATTGCAGCTTGCAATGCCCGCCGGTGACGGGGACGGTGACACTGTCGTTGGTGCCGGGGCGGATGTAGGTGACGGTACCCGCCGCCGCATCGCGGGCGACGATCGGCACTTGCAGCACATGCCCCGAAACCGGATCGACGGGCAGGAACGGCGAATAGCTGGCTTGGCGTTCGGGGCCGAGCGTTGGCAAAATGATGCCCATGACGGTGTCGTAATGCGCCAGAATCTTGAGCAATGTCGCATCGAACATGCCGCTGGCGTAGCATTCGGTCGACGACAGGAACTCATAATCGAACCCGAACGAATCGAGGAAGGCGCGCAGGCGGGCGTTGTTGTGGGCGCCGAAGCTGGAATGGGTGCCGAACGGATCGGGCACCTGGGTAAGCGGCTTGTTCAACGCGGCGCGCAGCATTTCCGGGTTGGGGATGCCGTCCGGCACCTTGCGCAGCCCATCCATGTCATCCGAAAAAGCGATCAGACGAGTGGGCACGCCGGGGGCCAGCGTTTCGAAGGCGCGGCGGACCATGGTGGTGCGCACGACCTCGCCAAAGGTGCCGATGTGGGGCAAGCCAGACGGGCCATAACCGGTTTCGAAGATCACCGCCTGGCCGGCGGGCACGCCGCCAGGATAGCGGGCCAGCAGCTTGCGGGCTTCCTCGAACGGCCAGGCCTTGCTCGCTAGCGCCGCAGCGTGAAGTGTGTCGGTGGAAATGGTCATCACTTGTGGCTATCGCTGTTGTTTGGACTTCATCTGGCGGCGGAACGGCATGAGTGCAACTGAATCCCGCGACGCAACCGCTCCGCTGGCCCTGCCGGCGCTGGCGGCGAGCCACGCCGGCGTGTGGATTGCCGCGCCCGATGGCAGCGTGCGCGGGGTGGGGCGCGGCGAAGCGATGGCCCGCGCCGGGGACAGCCCGCACCTGCTGCTGAACGCGCCGGTGACCGCGAGCCGGCTGGGCATCGGCGAATTATCGGGGCTCGATCTGCTGGAACTGTTTGCGTTTCTGCATCCGGCGCGGTTTGCGGTGCCGACGGCGCACGGGTTGGCCAGCGCATTGGGCATTGCTGGCCCACTGGGCACAAGCGATGCGGCGTTCCTGCAGCGGGCGGCGGGCGCGCTGCTGAGCGCGGCGGGGTTGGCGAACTGGCCCGAACGGCACGGCGCGTGGACCAGCCTGCAAAGCCTGGCGCGGCAACGCTGGGCGTGGGCGCCGATCCTGGCCAAGCTGATCGAAAAGCCGCGCGCGCCCGAACGCCATGTGTTTCAGTTGCTGGCCAAGTGGGAAGACGCCCCGCCCCGCCCCGCCCCGCGTGTGGTGGCGCTGGATGACGGTGCGGTGGCGGCGGAACTGGCGCGGCTGGTGGGTGTGGGCGCGGAACAGCGCGACGGTCAGCGCGATTATGCGCGGGCGGCGGCGGGTGCATTCGCGCCGCGAGATGCCAGCGGTGCGCCGCAGGTGGTGTTGGCGGAGGCCGGAACGGGAATTGGCAAGACGCTGGGGTATCTGGCCCCGGCCGCGCTGTGGGCGCGTGAAGCGCAGGGGCCGGTTTGGGTGGCGACCTATACCAAGGCGCTGCAACGCCAATTGGATGCCGAAACGCAGCGCATCTGGCCTGACCCCACCGAACGCCGCGCGCGGGTGGTGGTGCGCAAGGGGCGCGAGAATTATCTGTGCCTGCTCAATCTGGAAGACGCGGTGCAGGGCGGTTTTGGTGGGCGCGCGGCGGTGTTTGCGCGGTTGGCCGAACGCTGGGCCGAATATACCCGCGACGGGGATATGGTGGGCGGCGATCTGCCGGGCTGGCTGCCGCCGCTGTTTGGCCGCACCAGCTTTGCCGGGCTGACTGATCGGCGCGGGGAGTGCATTTATGCCGCCTGCCCGCATTATCGCACCTGTTTCATCGAACGCGCGACGCGGGCCAGTGCGCAGGCCGATCTGGTGATCGCCAATCATGCGCTGGTGATGATCAACGCGGCGCGCGGGCGGGCGGAAGGCGCGGGGCTTAATCGGCTGGTGTTCGACGAAGGCCATCACCTGTTTGATGCGGCCGATGGCACGTTTGCGGTGGCGTTGACCGGGCGCGAGGCGGTGGAGTTGAAGAATTGGCTGCTGGGCCCCGAACGCGCTGCGGGGCGCGGCCGGCGGCGCGGGCTGGCGGCGCGGCTGGCCGATGCGATCAGTTATGACGAGGAAGCCGCGCTGGCGGTTGAGCGCATTGCCCGTGCCGCGCGCCTCTTGCCCGGCGAAGGCTGGCTGGGCCGGGTGGGCATGGACGAGGCTGAAGGGCCCTTGGAGGGCTTGTTTGCCGCCGTGCGCGGCCAGGTGCTGGCGCGGGCGGAAGAAGCCGATCATGGCTATGGCCTGGAAACCGAGGTGGCTGAAGTGTTGCCGCGGCTGGTGGAGGCGGCGGCCGGCGCGAGTGCTGCGCTGGGCGAAATGGTGATGCCGATGGCGCAGCTGGAAGCGCGGCTGGCGATGTTGCTGGATGATCCGCCCGATTGGCTGGACGGCAGCGGCCGGGCGCGGGTGGAAGGTGCGCGCGCCGGGCTGGGCTTGCGCGCGCAACTGTTGGGGGCGTGGGCGCAATTGCTGGCGCGATTGGGCGGGCCGGCCGATCCGGATTTCATTGATTGGCTGGAATTGGCGCGGGTGGAAGGGCGGTTATTGGATGTGGGCATCCAGCGCCGCTGGCTGGATCCGATGCGCCCGTTTGCAGCCGCGGTGCTGGAACCGGCGCACGGCGTGCTGGTGACGTCGGCGACGCTGCGATCGCGCCCGGACGCGCTGGCTGATGATTGGCGCGATGCCGATGCGCGCACCGGGGCGGCGCATCTGCCGCGCCAGCCCAGGCATTTCGCCGCCAGCAGCCCGTTCGATTACGCGACCCAGGCCCGCGTGCTGATCGTCACCGATGTGAAACCGCGCGATATCGCCGGGCTGGCGCACGCCTACCGCGCGCTGATCGAGGCAGCGGGCGGCGGCACGCTGGGGCTGTTCACGGCGATTGCACGGCTGCGTGCGGTGCATGCGCGGCTGGCCGATCCCTTGGCGCGGGCGGGCCTGCCGCTGTATGCCCAGCACGTCGATCCGATCGATACGGCGACGTTGGTCGATATTTTTCGCGCCGAGCCGGGGGCGTCGCTGCTCGGCACCGATGCGCTGCGTGATGGGGTGGATGTGCCGGGCACATCGCTGCGCCAGGTGATCATGGAAGGCGTGCCGTGGCCGCGCCGCACCGTGCTGCACGCAGCGCGGCGGCTGGCCGGTGGCGGCAATGCCTTTGATGATCGGGTGACGATGGGCCGCCTGGCGCAGGCGTTTGGCCGGCTGATCCGGCGGGGGGACGATCATGGCCATTTCGTGCTGCTGGGCGCCGCCGTGCCGACCCGGCTGCTGGGTGCGTTCCCGCCCGGCGTGCCGATCATGCGGGTGCCGCTGGATGAAGCCGTCGCTCTGGTAAAGGCCGGGCTGGGCACTGGAAAGCCGGCCTGTGATGTGCCAAGCCATGGCCAGACATGAAGACGCTGACCCTGCTGCGCCACGCCAAATCAGGCTATGACGATCCCTTGCTGCGGGATTTCGACCGGCCGCTGAACGATCGTGGCCGGCGCGCGGCGATGAAGGGGGGGCAGTGGCTGGGCGCAGCAATCCGGCGCGGCGACATGCCGGATTTCGCGCTGGTGTTTGCCAGCCCTGCGGTGCGCGTGCGCCAGACCATCGAAGGGCTGGAAGCCGGGATGAGCCGCCCGCTGGCGCCGGTGTATGAACAGCGCATCTATCTGTCGTCGTCGGCCACGCTGATCGAATTGTGCGCTGGCTTTTCGGATGAGTTTTCCGGCGCGATGCTGGTCGGCCACAATCCGGGGCTGGAGGATCTGCTGCTCGAACTGGTGCCGCCCGGCGGGCCTTTGCGGGCAGAGGCGGAGCTGAAATACCCGACCGCAACGCTCGCGCGGCTGGATATCGCCATTGATCGCTGGGCACAGATCGACGGCGGGCGGGCGGAACTGGCGAAGTTCATCCGCCCGCGCGATCTTGACCCCAGTTTGGGGCCGGATGACTAAAGCCGCAACACCCGGCCCAGTTTCCCGCGCACGGCCCACATGATGGCGGCGCCGGCCAGCGGGAAGGCGGCGTGGAGCAGCCAGAAGCTGGGCGCGTCCATCGTTTCGTAAAACCGCCCCAGCCAGCCCGACATGGTGCTGCCCAGAAACACCGCGAACTGCACGGCGCCCAGCATCACGCCGGTGATCGCCATCGGCGCCGTGCGCGAAAACAGCGCGTTGACGGTGGGCACCAGATACAGCCAGCCGGTGTTGAGCACGAGGTGGAAGACCATCACCCACGCGATCGGCGTCTGCCCTGCTCCGCTGCCCAGCGCCAGCCACACGAACGCGCTGCCCATCAGCGCCATGCCAATGCCGATCTTGCCGAGTTCCTTGGGCTCACGCCCGCGCGCCGCCTGCCAGCGCCACAGCGCCAGCGCCGGCGGCACGGCAAGGATCGGCGCGAGGCTGTCGAAGGCCTGCAGCCACGTCACCGGCACTTCGAAACCCAGCACCATGCGATCAAGATGGTCGCGGCCCCAGAGGGAATAGACGTTCCACACTTGCGATTGCGCCAGCCAGAACAGGCTGGTGAGCAGCATGACCCCAATCAGCGCCGCGATGGTGCGGCCGTCGCCGGGTTGCAAGCGGGCGCTGCGGCGGGTTTCGGGCGGCGTGTCGGCCGGCATCAGGCCGTTGCCGATCAGCAGCGTAACGGCGGCCAACGCCATGCAGGCGCTGGCGGCGGCAAAGCCCCATTGCCAGTTGACCCGTTCGCCCAGCCCGCCGATCAGCAGCGGGCCAAGGAAAGCCCCGGTGTTGAGCCCGGCGGCGAGGATCGAGAAGGCCGAATCGCGGCGGCCGTCGTCGCGGGCATAAAGATGCCCGGTTTGCGCATTCAGATTGCAGCGCAGCGCCCCGGCGCCGAACGCCGAAACCAGCAGGCCGGGCAGGAAGGTGGCGGGCAATATCACCATCACCATGCCGGCGGTGGCCAGCACCGCGCCCAGGATGCAGGTGAGGCGCGGGCCCCAGTGGCGATCGCCCAGCCAGCCGCCCAGCAGCGGGGTGAGGAAGAACAGTCCGAGATACAGCCCCATCGTCTGGGTGGCGAGCGCCTGCAGGCTCATTGGCCCGAACACGCCTTCCAGCAAACCGCGCCATGCCGCAAAGCCGCCGACGGTGGCGAGTTCGGCCGGCATGAACAGAAAATTGGCCATGTGCAGGATCAGCAGCGCCTGCACGCCGTAGATGCCGGCGGCTTGCAAGCCTTCGGCGACGGTGACGACCGTCAGCCCGGCTGGATGCCCGAACCGATCACTGGCGATTTCGCGTTGTTGCCCCATCGCTGCACCGTGGCGGGGGAAACCGTTTAGGGCAAGGGGTGGTTGTCCCGCCGGGCCCTGCCTTGGTCCTGATCCTAGTTCCAGCCTTCATCGCGGCGGCGTTGGCGTTCGGCTTTGCGGCGATCTTTCTCCGCTTGTCTGGCCTCGCGCTCGGCGCGTTCTTCGGCCTTGCGGGCGGCGCGGCCGCGTTTGATGTCGGCTTCTTCCTGGCTTTCGGTGGCGGTGTCGTACACCACCTCGGCAGCCTTGATCGGCGCGGTGACGATGGTCTTGGCCGCACTGAGCAAGCAACCGCCAAGCAGCAGCGGCAGCAGGATCAGCAAGAGCGGACGGATCGGCATCGCTACCGTGCTATCCCACCTTTGCTGACATCTCAATAAGGCTGCCTCAGGCCAGAGCGCCCGGCGGTAGCGCCAGCAATTTCGGGATGGCGGCCTTGAAGGGGAAAAAGCCCTTTTTCGCGTGCGGCCAGGCGACATCGTCCCAGGCACGGCGCAAGCGCACCAGCTGCACGCCGTCGGCGGCGAGCGCCGGGGCCAGCACATCGAGCCGATCCTTCACCGGGCCCACCGGCGCGTCGCCGGTGATGATCTGGGTCAGCCGGTGGCGGGCGGCCCAGTCGCGCATGGCATCCACGCCAAAGGTTGCATCCACCCGTTCGGGTTCAATGCCCAGCCGGGTGGCGGCGCGGCCCAGGCCATCGTTCAGCATCGCCATGGCCACCTGGTGTTTCAGCGGTGCCGGCGTGCCGCTGATATCGGGCGTGGCCGCCAGCGCCACGATAGTGCCAGGCAGCGCCAGTTGTTCCAGGCTGGTGTCTTCGGTGGTCACGAAAAGCCCGGTGCGCGCGGTGGGATCGGCTCGCTGCACACGGGCTATGGGGCTGGCCTGCGGCACATCGTCGGCCGGCCACGGCGGGGCGTCGCTGGCCAGTTTGGCATCAACGCGGAAGCGCCCGCCCGACAGATCGCGGATCAAATCGGCACGGGCCAGATAGGTTTTTCCGGGCGTTTGCAGGCCGACCACCCAGCGCCAGCCCAGCGTGTTGCTGGCCGGGCAGGCATCGAGCAGATGCTTGTAGAAAAACGCCGCGCCCAGCTGCCACGGCAGCCGCAGGGTGAAGCACCAGATGCTGGCAAAGCTCATCCGCACATGGTTGTGCAGCCAGCCGGTTTCGGTGAGCTCGTGTACCCAGGCATCGAAACAATCGATGCCGGTGTTGCCGGTGAGCGCCTCTTGATAGCGGCGCTGCCATTTGCCGTCGTCGGCCAGCATTGCTTCCATCCGCACCACATCGGCCTGCCAGCGGCTGAAGATTTCCGGGCGTTGCTGCAGCCAGCCAACCCAATAGGTGCGCCAGCATATTTCCTGCACGAATTTTTCGGCGCCGGTGAAACCATGCGCGGCGATGGCGGCGGCGGCGGCTTCGGACTCGCTGACGAGGCGCCGGCGGATGGCGGGTGACAGCAGCGACGTGGTGGCGCGCCCGTCCGGCCCGCCATCATGGTTGCGGCGCGACGCATAAGCGCGGCCGGCCAGCGGGGTGAATTCAGTGATGCGGGCGAGCGCGGCATCGCGGGAAAGGGGGAAACGTGTGTGCATGCGAGCTGCGATAGCCCGCCCCGGCCCGCGGTGCGCTGGCCTCGATGCCGCAGCGTCAGACCGTAAAACTTTCCCCGCAGCCGCAGGCGCCTTTGGCGTTGGGGTTGTTGAACACGAAGCCGGCGGTGAAATCATCCTCGCGCCAGTCCATCGTGCTGCCGATCAGGTACATCAGGCTGCCGCCATCGACGAACAGCGTGCCGCCCGGCGTGTCGATGCGTTCATCGGCGGGCTTGGCGGCGGTGACGTAGGCCAGATCATAGGCCAGGCCCGAACAGCCGCGGCGGGGGGTGGAAAGGCGAACGCCCACCGCATCGGCCGGCGCGGCGGCGAGGATGGCGGCGATGCGGTTGGATGCGCCTTCGGTGACGATCAGCGGAGCGGGGCGGGGGCGGCGCGCAGCAGGAGTGGCCGCGCTGACGCGCTCGGGCGTGGTGGTTTCCATCACAACATTCCCATTTCAAGCCGAGCTTCGTCGCTCATCTTGCCGGGGTCCCAGGCCGGGTCCCACACCAGATTGACGTCGCAGCTTTGCACGCCAGGCACGGCACACACGCGGATTTCAACTTCGCCGGGCATGGATTCGGCCACCGGGCAATTCGGGGTGGTCAGTGTCATGGTCACCACGGCGTGGCCGCCAGCGACTTCGACGTTGTAGATCAGGCCCAGATCGTAAATGTTCACCGGGATTTCCGGATCGTGGATCTGGCGCAGCGCCGCCACGATTTCCTCGACCAGATCGACATTGGCATTCATGGGGGCATCCATGGGGGCATCCATGGGGGCATCGGCGGCGGCGGGCTCGGGTTTGTGTTTGAGGAAGCCATCGAGATAATCCGGCGTGTGGCCACTTGATGCCGCCTCGACCATGGCGCGCAGCGGCGGCGCCTTGGCCACTGGCTTGGCTTCACCAACTTCTTCGATTTCGAAGGCACGTTCACTCATCATTTGACCCCAAAGATACGGGTGACACGGGTAAGGCCGGCAACAAGCCGCTCAACGTCGCTGGCGCTGTTGTACAGCCCGAAACTGGCGCGGGCGGTGGCGGGCACGCCGAGCAGGTTCATCAGTGGCTGGGCGCAATGATGCCCGGCGCGGATTGCCACGCCCGCTTCATCCAATATGGTGCCGATGTCGTGCGGATGCACCCCCGCCATGGTGAAGCTGAGGATGCCGGCGGAATTTTCAGGACCAAGCACCTGGATGCTGTTGATGCCGGACAGGGCTTCACGGGCCTGGCGCACCAGCGCGGCCTCGTGGGCGTGGATGCGGCCGATGCCGATCGATTCGACATAATCGATGGCGGCGGCCAGCCCGATCACGCCTTCGATATGCGGGGTGCCGGCTTCGAAACGGCCGGGCGGCGGGGCGTAGGTGGTCGCCTCGAACGTAACCGTTTCAATCATGGCGCCGCCGCCTTGCCACGGCGGCATCGATTCCAGGATTTCGGCCCGCGCCCACAGCACGCCGATGCCGGTCGGGCCGTACAGCTTGTGGCCCGACAGCACATAGAAATCACAATCGAGCGCGGCCATATCAAGCGCGAGGCGCGGTGCGGCCTGGCAGCCATCCAGCATCACCAGCGCGCCAGCCGCGTGCGCGGCATCGGCA
This sequence comes from Sandarakinorhabdus sp., assembly GCF_041689835.1. Taxonomy (GTDB): domain Bacteria; phylum Pseudomonadota; class Alphaproteobacteria; order Sphingomonadales; family Sphingomonadaceae; genus Sandarakinorhabdus. Next base: position 2,700 of record NZ_JBDNFM010000088.1, on the reverse strand, counting down.
ATGCGCCGGGCATCGACCACGCCGCCAAGCACATTCGAGATATGCGCGATAGCAACCAGCCGCGTTTCCGGGCGGATCATGGCAATCAGGGCATCTTCATCGATGCGGCCATCGGCGGTGAGCGGCGCGACGTCGATGATGATCCCGGTGCGGTCCCGCAGTATCTGCCACGGCACGATATTGCTGTGATGCTCAAGCGCGGAAATCAGCACGCGGTCTCCGGCCTTGAGCCGCTGGCCCCAGCTTTGCGCCACCAGATTAATGCCTTCGGTGGCGCCGCGCACGAACACCACTTCATCGGGGCTGGCGGCACTGATGAAGCGGGCGACGGTGGCGCGCGCATCTTCGAAACGCATCGTCATGGTGGCGGAGCGTTCGTACACGCCGCGGTGCACGGTGGCATAATCGGGGCCATAAAGCCGCGCGATGGCGTCGATCACGGCTTGTGGTTTCTGCGACGTGGCCGCCGTGTCGAGATAGGCCCAATCGCCGGTGAGGCCGGGGAAATCGCCCTTCAAATCGAGCAGCGGCGAGGCGGTGAGCACGCTCATGTGGCTTGCCCCAACAACGCGGTGATCTCGGCGTCCAGTGCGGCGGTGGTGGCTTCGTCCAATCCCTCCAGCGCATCCGAAAGGAAAGCGCGGGTGAGCAGGGCGCGGGCCTGGGTGGGCGGCACACCGCGGCTGCTGAGATAAAACAGCGCCTGGTTGTCGCTCTCCCCGATGGCAGCGCCGTGGGCGCATTTCACGTCGTCGGCAAAGATTTCCAGTTCCGGCTTGGCGTTGGCGGTGGCGCCGCGATTGAGCAAAATCGCCTTGAACGACTGGCTGGCGTCGGTTTTCTGGCCTTCGCGCGCCACGGCAACCTGGCCCATATATGACGTGGTCGCCGTGCCGCCGGCGACTGCGCGCACGATCTGGCGGCTGGTCGCACCCGGGCCGACATGGCGCACGGTGGTGACCAGTTCGATGGTCTGTTCGCCCCGGCCGATCAGGACCGCGCCCAGATGGAAATCGGCGCCGCTGTGCAACGTCACATCCAGCGCGATGCGGCCATAGGCGCGTCCGCTGTCCAATATGGTCATCCGAAAAGCACCGCCCGCGCCGATATCGATGGCGAGGTGGCGGATGCCTTCGTCTGTGGCTTGGATGATGTCTGCATGGCTCTCGCCGGCCGGCACCACGACCTGTTCGACTGCGACCGGCCAGTGGCGGGCGACGGCGGCCAAGTCGCTGTAGCGCCAGGCTTCATCCTTTCGGGTGGGAACCGCACTCACGCTGCGATGGCGGAATAGCCTTCCGCCTCCAGCTTGTGTGCGAGTTCGGCGCCGCCGGAATGGACGATGCGGCCTTCCATCAGCACGTGGATGTGATCGGGCACCACATAATCGAGCAGTCGCTGATAATGGGTGATCAGCAGCGCGGCGCGGTCAGGCCCGCGCATGGCGTTGATGCCATCGGAAACCACGCGCAGCGCATCGATATCAAGGCCCGAATCGGTTTCATCCAGCACGGCGAAGAACGGCTGCAGGATGTGCATCTGCACCATTTCGTTGCGCTTTTTCTCGCCGCCCGAAAAACCCTGGTTCACAGCGCGCTTCATCATCTCGAACGGCAGGCCCAGCTTTTCGGCGGCGGCCCGGGCGATCTTCATGAACTCCGCGCCCGAGGCTTCGGCTTCACCGCGCAGCGTGCGCTGGGCGTTCAAGGCCGTGCGCAGGAACAGCAAGTTGGATACGCCGGGGATTTCCACCGGATATTGCAGGCCAAGAAACAGCCCGGCGGCGGCACGTTCGTGCGGCGCCCTGGCCAGCAGATCCTCGCCGCGGAACATTACGCTGCCGCCGGTCACTTCATATCCGGCGCGGCCGGCGAGCACGTATGACAGGGTGGATTTGCCCGAGCCGTTCGGCCCCATGATGGCGTGGACCTCGCCGGCGTTCACGGTGAGCGTCAGGCCCTTCAGGATGGGCTTGCCGTCCACTTCGGCGCAAAGATTGTCGATGACGAGCATTACAGTGCTTTCTAACGAGTCAAATTCTGGCGTTTGACGATGGTGACCACCGCCGTCTCGCGCAGTTCTTTTTCAATCACGCCAACGCTGGCTTCGGCGACGGCTTCGGCCTGGTTTGGCGTATGGTTCGGGTGGCCAAGGCGATCGAACGAGGCGACCTTGAGCCTGAGCGCGCCGCGCAGCGGACGGCAGGCCTTTACCGCTTCGATGGCGATGCTGCCGGCCGGATCGATCGACACGTCGGCTGTTGCCGCGCGCTTGTCCACGCAGGCGGCATAATCCCTGGTCATCTGATCAAGCTCGGCGCGCAATTGCTGGCCCTTGGGATCGGCGCGCGGCGGCGCGGCATCGCAGGCAGCGAGACCGAGCAGCAAAAGGGCCAGCGCCAACCTCATCCCACGCTGCCTTCGAGGCTGATGCCGAGCAGTTTCTGCGCCTCGACGGCGAATTCCATCGGCAATTGCTGCAACACTTCGCGGCAGAAACCATTCACGATCAGGCTGACGGCAGCTTCGGAATCGAGGCCGCGCGATTGGGCATAGAACAGCTGATCGTCGGAAATCTTCGAGGTGGTGGCCTCATGCTCGATGGTGGCGCTGGGGTTGCGCACTTCGATGTAGGGCACGGTGTGGGCGCCGCAATTGGCACCCAGCAGCAGGCTGTCGCACTGGGTGTGGTTGCGCGCGC
>NZ_JBDNFM010000087.1:0-12291 GCF_041689835.1 Sandarakinorhabdus sp. | reverse complement strand
CGTACAAGGGTATCGAGCAATGAACGGCCACCTGCACTCCGCCCACCTCAGGCTGGGCGTCAACATCGACCATGTTGCCACCATCCGCAATGCACGCGGCGGCCTGCACCCGTGCCCGCTGCGCGCCGCCGAACTGGCAGCGGCAGCCGGCGCCGATGGCATCACCATTCACCTGCGCGAAGATCGCCGCCACATTACCGATGATGATCTGATCCGGCTGAGCGGTGCCATATCGCTGCCGATCAACCTCGAAATGGCCGCGACCGACGAGATGCTGGCCATCGCCCTGGCTTACCGCCCGCACGCAGCGTGCATCGTGCCCGAACGCCGCGCCGAACGCACCACCGAAGGCGGGCTGGATGCCGCCGGCCAGCACAACACGCTGCAACCGATCGTGGCGCGCCTGCAAGACGCCGGCATCCGGGTTTCACTGTTTGTTGCGCCGGATGCGCGCCAACTGGAAGCCGCGGCGCGGCTGGGTGTGCCGGTGGTGGAGCTGCACACCGGGCCTTATGCGCATGCGCTGGCACAGGACGATGTCGCCGCCGAATTGGCCCGGCTAATCCGCGCTGCCGATATCGGCGCGGCGCTGGGCCTTGAAATGCACGCCGGGCACGGCCTCACCTACGACAATGTTGCACCCGTCGCCGCCATGGAGCAGCTGGCCGAACTTAATATCGGGCATTTCCTGATCGGCGAAGCGGTGTTCGTGGGCCTTGAGGCCGCGGTTCGCCGCATGCGCGCTGCCATGGATGAGGCGCGGTCTTGAGCAGCCTGCAGGTGCCGCCAAGCCTTGGCCTGATCGGGATGGGATTGATCGGGCTGGGTTCCGATCTGTGCAACATCGACCGGATCGCCCGCAGTATCGATCGCTTTGGCGATCGCTTCATCAATCGTATTTTCACCGATATCGAACAGGCCAAGGCAAATCGCCGCGATCTCACCCGGGCGGCCACCTATGCCAAGCGCTTTGCCGCCAAGGAGGCCTGTTCCAAAGCGCTGGGCACTGGCCTCAGGCACGGCGTGTTCTGGCGGGACATGGGCGTGGTCAATCTGCCCAGCGGCCAGCCCACGCTGCTGCTGTCAGGCGGGGCGGCGGCAAGGCTGGCGCAAATCACACCCAGCGGGCATAAGGCCGCGATTCATCTGACGATGACCGACGACCACCCGTGGGCGCAGGCCATCGTACTGATTACCGTGAGTGCGCAATGACCGAGACCGTGGCAGCCAAGAAAAAAATCAACTGGGTCGAGGAAGCCTGGCAGCTAATGCTGCTGGCACTGGCCGTGCTTGCCGTTCACACGGCGGTGGCAAAGCCGTTCTATATCCCGTCCGGATCGATGCTGCCCGGGCTCTTGGTGGGCGATCGGTTGATCGTGTCGAAATATCCCTATGGCTATTCCTATCTGTCGCCTTCGCTCAACATCCTGCCCAAGATGCAGGGCCGGCTGTTTGGCAGCTTGCCGGAACGCGGCGACATCGTTGTACTGAAATCGCCTATCGCTCAGGATGACTGGATCAAGCGAGTGATCGGCCTGCCCGGCGACACGGTGCAGATGAAGGATGGCCAGTTGTGGCTCAACGGCGCGGCCGTGCCCAAGCTGAAACTGGCCGACATGGTGATGAAGGTAACGCCAAACAGCGACTGCGCCACCATGATCGACGCGCAATACCGGGTGATCACACCCGATGGCGTCGCCGAATGCCGCCTGCCCACCTTCCGCGAAACGCTGCCCGGCGGGCGCAGCTATCTGGTGCATGATCTGGCCAACCTGCCGCAAGACAACACCGAGGCTGTGATCGTGCCGGAAAGCCATGTTTTCCTGATGGGCGACAATCGCGACAACAGCGAAGACAGCCGTTTCCCCGCCGAAATGGGCGGCTTGGGCCTGTTGCCGGTGGAAAATATCGTCGGCCGCGCAGAATTCACCACCTTCAGCCTGGATGGTTCGACGAGCCTGAACCCGGTGACGTGGGTGACTGCCCTGCGCAATCGCTGGTTCCTGTCGCTGCGCGATTAAGCAGCGACTCGGCGCTTATTGCTCGGGCTTGACCGCCAGCAATTCGATATCGAATTCGAGCACGGCGCCTGGCGGGATGACGCCGCCAGCGCCCTGACTGCCGTACGCCAGCTGCGGCGGCACCACGAAATGATATTTGGAACCCACCGTCATCAGCTGCACGCCCTCGGTCCAGCCCGGGATCACCTGATCGAGCGGGAATGCCGCCGGCTGGCCGCGCTGGTAGCTGGAATCAAACACCGTGCCATCGACCAACTTGCCTTCATAATGCACCAGCACCGTATCCTTCACGGCCGGACGCGGACCGCGCCCTTCGCGAATCACCTGGTATTGCAGGCCGGATGCAGTGGCGACGACGCCGGGCTTGGCTTTGTTTGCCGCCATGAACGCCAGATCGGCAGTACGCACCGCCGCAACCTGGCTTTGGGTGCCGGTGTAAACCAGCACGCCAACAACGCCGATGACGACGACGCCTGCCGCCAGCCATTTGCCGATGCCGATACCGCCTGCCGCCTGACCTGACATGATGACCTCAACTGCAAAAAAGGCGCCTTGAAGGGCGCTTGTACTGGGGGTTTGTACTGGGGGTTTATACTGGGCGCTTATACACGGCGGGCCGGGCAGAGGATCAACCCTGCCCGGCCCCTCAGCCGCAATTACCACCGCGTTACGGAGGTGCGGGTCTTACTTGACGCCGTCACGTTCCATGCGCTTGCGCTCCAGCTTGCGGGCGCGGCGCACGGCAGCAGCCTGTTCACGAGCGCGCTTTTCGGATGGCTTCTCGTAATGACGGCGCAGCTTCATTTCGCGATAAACGCCTTCGCGTTGCAGCTTCTTCTTCAAGGCACGAAGGGCCTGATCGACGTTATTATCGCGAACCAGAATTTGCATGAGTTGCCGTCACTCCATCTCGTTTGGGCCGGGCGGCCCCATATCTCGGGTTTGCAAAATAGTGCTGAAGTCCACCGAGTCGGCTCGATGAAACAGGAGCGGCGGATAGCAGATGACCAACAGGCCGGCAAGTGCTGCCCCCAAACCAGCGGCACGGCGCTGGGGGCGCGGCGCAAAAGCAACTGTGAAGCGCTGCCCCGCCGCGCTATGACACTGCTCATGACGAACGATACGCCGCTCGCCGAACTGGCCCCCTGCCTCGCCCGGGCGATGCTGCCGCACGTGCCCTTCGATGGCTGGAGCGAAACAGCGCTGGCTGCCGCCGCCCGCGATTCCGGCATCGATCCCGATATTGCCGCCCTCGCCCTGCCGAACGCCGACGCGATGCTGACCGTTTGGGCCGCCGACGTGAACGCCCGCATGGCGCAGGTGATGGCCGCCACTCCCAATCTGAAAATCCGCGACCGCATTCGGATGGCGCTGGTCACCCGGCTTGAAACCGGGGACCGTGAAGTGACACGCCGTGCGCTTAATCTGCTGGCGCAGCCGCGCCATGCCGCGCTGTCGACCCGGCTGCTGTGGCAGGCGGCTGATGCGATGTGGCGCGCCGCTGGCGATACCGCCACCGATTACAATCACTATACCAAGCGCGCGATCCTGTCGGGCATCTATTCCGCCACGCTGCTGCACTGGACGCAGGACGACAGCGAGGATTTCGCCGCCACCCGCGCCTTCATCGATCGCCGCATCGACGGCGTCATGCGCTTTGAAAAGGCCAAAGCCAAACTGACCGGCATGATGGTCAAGCTGCCCGATGCGGCGCGTTTCCTCGGGCGGCTGCGGTACCCGGCGGTTTAACGCTGGCGCCTTCTGTACAATATTGATAACGGTTCGCAAGTTTCCCGCGACCGGACAGCTGCGCTTTGACCCTTTCCGCCTCTCATTGCTCCATCGACGCGCTGGCCGTGGGCCAAACCGCGTTAATCGCCGCGATCGACCGCGCCGGGCTGGACCCTGATACCGCGCAGCGCCTGTGCGAACTGGGTTTCGATGAAGGCGTCGACGTGGAAATCTTGCACCGCGCGCCGTTTGGCGGTGATCCGCTGGCGGTGCGGGTGGGCAACATGGTGGTGGCGCTGCGCTGCGACATGGCCCGGTTGATTGAGGTGGAGGCAGCATGAACGCCCCTGTCGCCCTTACCCGCCAACCGGTGATCGCGCTGGTTGGCAACCCCAACGCCGGCAAGACCAGCCTGTTCAACGCCCTCACCGGCAGCCGCCAGAAGGTGGGCAACTATCCAGGCGTCACCGTCGAACGCAAGTCTGGCCGCCTCGCCCTGCCCGATGGCCGCATGGCTGAACTGGTCGATCTGCCCGGCACCTATAGCCTTCCCCCGCATTCCCCCGACGAAGCGGTAACCCGTGACGCCATCTTTGGCCGCATGGCCGGTGAAAAGCGGCTGGATGCCGTGGTGGCGGTGGTGGATGCCACCAATTTGCGCAACCATCTGCGCTTTGTGTTGGAACTCAAGGCACTGGGCCTGCCGCTGGTGGTGGCCCTCAACATGATCGATCTGGCCGCGCGTGACGGCATCGCCATCGATACAGCGCGGCTGGCCGATCTGCTGGGCCTGCCGGTGGTGGAAACCGTCGCCGTGCGCCGCAAGGGCCTCGAAGCGCTGGGCACCGCGCTGTCCACCTGCATCGGCGACACGCCGCCCGCCTTGCCGCAGGAACGCCCCAGCGATGTGCGCGACCTGCAGAAACAGGCCAAGGCGCTGGCCGCCGCGGTGGAAACCAGCATCGGCAGCGCGCGACGCTGGTCGCAGCGCATCGACAAACTGGTGCTGCATCCCATCGCTGGCCCGCTGCTGCTGGCGTCCATCCTGTTCTTCATGTTCCAGGCGGTGTTCAGCTGGGCCGAAGCGCCAATGGGCTGGATCGAAGCCGGCGTGACGGCGCTGCAAGCTGGCCTGGCCGCGCGCTTGCCCGATGGCTGGCTGCTCTCGCTGCTGAACGATGGCGTGCTGGCCGGCGTGGGTGCGGTGGTGGTGTTCCTGCCGCAGATCCTGATCCTGTTCCTGTTCATCATCACGCTCGAACAAACCGGTTACATGACGCGCGCCGCCTTCCTGATGGATCGGCTGATGGCGCGCGTGGGATTGAATGGCCGCGCCTTCATCCCCTTGCTCTCCAGCTTCGCCTGCGCCGTGCCCGGCATCATGGCCACACGCACCATCGATTCGCCGCGCGACCGGCTCACCACCATCCTGATCGCGCCGTTGATGACCTGTTCGGCCCGCCTGCCGGTGTATGCCGTGGTGATCGGCGCCTTCATCCCGGCGCGTGATCTGGGGCCATTTGGCCTACAGGGGCTGGTGTTGTTCGCGCTCTATCTGGCGGGCATCGTGGGCGCATTGGTGGCGGCATTTGCCTTGCGCCGCACGGTCACCAAGGGCGCCGCGCCGCCGTTCCTTATGGAGATGCCGAAATATCAATGGCCGGCGCTGCGCGATGTTGCGCTGGGCCTTTATGGCCGGGCCGGGGCATTCCTCAACCGCGCCGGCACCATCATCATGGCCTCCACCATCGTGTTGTGGGCAATGGCAAGCTGGCCGCAACCGCCGGTGGGCGGCACCAGGCCGCCGATCGAATACAGCCTGGCCGGCAAGATAGGCGCCGCGCTGGAGCCGGCGTTTACGCCGATCGGCTTCAACAAGGAAATCGTGATTGCGCTGGTGCCGGGCATGGCAGCGCGCGAAGTCGCCGTGTCGGCGCTGGGCACGGTCTATGCCCTCAATGATGTGAGCGAAAACAACGCCGGCAGTTTGATCGAGCGTTTGCGCGGTGCGTGGCCGCTGCCCACGGCGCTGGCGTTTCTGGCGTGGTTCGTGTTTGCGCCGCAGTGCATTTCAACGCTGGCAATCACCCGCCGCGAAACCGCCAGCTGGCGCTGGCCGGTCTTCATGTTCTGCTATCTGTTTACTGCAGCCTATGTGGCGGCGGGTATTACGTATCACGCAGCGCTGGCGGCGGGGCTTTGAGAAAGGCGCGCACCACCAGGCCGGCGGCCAACATGCCAAAACTGATCGCACTGCCCTTCACCCCGACATAACGCACCGAGCTTTGCAGCACGAACAGGCAGCCGGCTGTGAACACCAGCGGCACCAGCGGATACAGCGGTACCTTGAACGGGCGTTCGGCACCGGGAGCGCGGCGGCGCAGGATGATCAGCGCCGGGCCGGTAAGCGACAAGAACAGCCAGAACACCGGCGACAGGAAATCCACCATCTGGGCAAAACCGGTCGAAAGCGCGCCCCAGGCCACCAGGCACAGCGACACCGCACATTGCACCCAGATCGCCCGGCGCGGAACTCCGGAGGCTTCGTCCCACGCCGCCAGCCGGGCCAGCGCCGGCTCGTCACCGGCCACGGCATACAGCGTGCGGCCGCCCACAATCACCAGCGCATTGACGATGGCCAGCGCCGCCAACCCGACAAACACCACCATGGCCACCTGCCCGGCCGGGCCAAACGCGCGCGCCATCAATTGTGCCGCCGGCGCAGCACTCGCCGCCAACCCGGCGCCGCCCAAACCCACCAGATACGCCCAATTTGCCAGCAAATAGAGCGCCGTCACCATCGCCATGCCGCCGACCATGGCACGGGTCATGTCCCGCGGGGAACGCACTTCGGCCGACAGTGTGGCGGCATCGTTGAAGCCGCCAAAGGCCAGCATGACAAACACCATCGCCTGCCCGAAGGCGGCGGCGCCGAAGGGTTGAGGAGCAAGGGTGGGGGTAAGCGGCGGGGTGCCAGCGGCGATCAGGCTGGCGGCAGCCACCCCCAGCACCAGCAGCGCCGCCACATCGGCCGTCACTAGCACGATCTGGCCGTTGGTGGATCGTTTCACCCCGGCAAGATTGAGCGCCGTGAGCACGACGATTGCCAACGCCGCCACGCCGCCGCGCGCCGGGTTCGACAGCGGCACCAGTTCGGCCAGATAATCCGCCGCAACAAAGGCCAGCATGGCCGCCGAGGCCGAGAAGATCACCGCAAAGCGCGACCAGGCAAACAGGAACGCCGCCATCGGGCCAAAGGCGAGCCGCAGGAAGCGATAATCGCCGCCCGGATGCGGGAAAGCACTGGCCAGTTCAGCATAGACCAGCGCCCCACACAGCGCGAACAGCCCGCCCAGCGCCCACGCCGCCAACACCAGCGTGTCATTCTGCAAATTGGCCGCAACCAGGCTGGCGGAACGAAAAATGCCGGCCCCCACCACCATGCCCACCACCACGGAGGCAGCAGCAAAAGGGCCGAGAACGCGGCGTGGGGCGGGTGTGGTCATTCCGCCAACGTGGCGCAGCGCGGCGCCAGCGGCAAGTGGCCGATCGCCGGTCAACGCCGCGCGGCGAAGAAGTCCTTGAGCAGCTTGGCCGATTCCTCTTCTGCCACGCCGGCCACCACTTCGGGGCGGTGGTGCGCCTGAGCGTGGCTGAACACCCGCGCGCCGTGCTCGACGCCGCCGGATTTCGGATCGGATGCGCCGTAAACCACACGCTCCAGCCGGGCGGCAGCGATTGCGGCGGCACACATGGCACAGGGCTCCAGCGTCACGGTGAGCGTGCAGCCGATCAGCCGCTCGCTGCCCAGCGCGGCACAGGCGGCGCGGATAGCCAGCATCTCGGCATGGGCGGTCGGATCGGCCAGTTCGCGGGTGCGGTTGCCGGCGCGGGCAATCACTTGGCCCGCTGCATCCGTTACCACCGCGCCCACCGGCACTTCGCCCCGCGCCGCCGCGCCGTGGGCTTCATCCAGCGCCAATGCCATCGCTTTGGAGGGGGGAAAAGCCATGCGCCCCCTCTAGCCGCAAGCGCCGGCGCAGCATAGTCTGGCTGGCATGACCGACATCCTCCATCCCGTCACCGCACAGGCGCTGGCCATCACCCGCACCACCGCCGCGCAATATCAGGCACACCACGCCCAAAGCCTCGCCGATCCCGACGCGTTCTGGCGCGACCAGGCGACCCGGCTCGACTGGTACCAGGCGCCGACCATCATGGGCAACTGGTCGTGGGACCCGGTGGATATCAAGTGGTTCGAGGACGGGGTGATAAACGCCAGCTGGAACTGCCTTGACCGCTGGGCCGATGCCGACCCAAACCGCACCGCGATCATCTGGGAAGCCGACGATCCTGCCGCCAAAGCCCGCCGCATCAGCTATGGCGAACTGCGTGACGAGACGGCGCGCATGGCCAATGCGCTGGTTGCGCTGGGCGTCGACAAAGGAGACTGCGTCACCATCTACATGCCGATGATCCCCGAAGCCGCAATGGCGATGCTGGCCTGCGCCCGCATCGGCGCGGTGCATTCGGTGGTGTTCGGCGGCTTTTCCGCTGAAAGCCTGGCCGGTCGCATTGAAGACGCGCAGAGCCGTTTTTTGATTACCGCCGATCAAGGTCGCCGTGCCGGCAAGGCCATCCCGCTCAAGGCCATTGCCGATGAAGCCTGCGAAAAGGCCGAAGCCGCCGGTACCAACGTCGAGGCCGTGCTGGTCATCCGCCACACCGGCGGCGCGGTGGCGATGGTGGAAGACCGCGACCATTGGTGGCACGACATCCGCAAGGACGTGCCAGCCGCCTGCACGCCCGAACCGATGAACGCCGAAGCTCCGCTGTTCATCCTCTACACCAGCGGCTCCACCGGCAAGCCCAAGGGCGTGCTGCACTCCACTGCCGGCTATCTGCTGTGGGCCAACCTCACCTTTGAAACCGTGTTCGATTATCGCGCTGGCGAGGTTTTCTGGTGCACTGCCGATGTCGGTTGGGTCACCGGGCATAGCTATATCGTCTATGGCCCGCTCAGCGCCGGGGCCACCGTATTGATGTTCGAAGGTGTGCCGAGCTGGCCGGCGAACGACCGATTCTGGCAAGTGATCGACAAGCACAAGGTCAATATCTTCTACACAGCGCCCACCGCGTTGCGCGCCATCATGCGTGACGGGGATGAGCCGGTGAACCGCCACGATCTGTCCAGTCTGCGCTTGCTCGGCACGGTGGGCGAGCCGATCAACCCGGAAGCCTGGAACTGGTATCACCGGGTCGTCGGCAAGAGCCGGCTGCCCATCGTCGATACATGGTGGCAAACCGAAACCGGCGGCGCGCTGATCACCCCGCTGCCCGGCGCCACCGCGCTTAAACCCGGCAGCGCCTGCCAGCCGTTCTATGGCATCGAACCGGCCCTGGTGGAGGCCGATGGCAGCATCATCCCGTGGCAAGCCGGCAGCGAAATCAGTGGAAATTTGATCCTGATGGGCAGCTGGCCCGGCCAGGCCCGCACCGTGTACGGCGATCATGAACGCTTCGTCGAAGCCTATTTCACCGCCTACCGCGGCTGCTATTTCACCGGCGATGGTGCCCGCCGCGATGCCGATGGCTATTGGTGGATCACCGGCCGGGTGGACGACGTGATCAACGTTTCCGGTCACCGCATGGGTACCGCCGAGGTCGAATCGGCGCTGGTCGCCCACCCGGATGTGGCCGAAGCCGCCGTGGTCGGCTTCCCGCACGATGTGAAGGGTCAGGGCATCTATGCCTATGTCACGCTCAACCTGCGTGTGGAGGCGTCGGCCGAACTGGTGGCGGCGCTGAAGGCCACGGTGCGCCGCGAAATCGGCGGTATCGCCGTCCCCGACCATATCCATGTCACGCCCGCTCTGCCCAAGACCCGCAGCGGCAAGATCATGCGCCGCATCCTGCGCAAGATCGCCGAAAACGAGTTCGGCGCGCTGGGCGATACCTCGACCCTCGCTGATCCGTCGGTGGTGGATGCGCTGGTTGAAGGCCGGCTGAACCGCTAGCGCGCCTTATTGCGAGAATTTCGCAATTTATAACTTGCCTTCCTGCGAGTCGGTCGCAATAAGCGGCGATACTGATTGTCATTCGCAGGAATTCAAAATGCGTTGCGCGTTACTGATCTCGTCAGCCCTCGTGCTCGCTCTGCCCGCTGCGGCGGAGGCATCGACTCTGGATGATGGCGCCGCCGGCACCATCGTGGTCACCGGCCAGCGCGAAGCCCCCTATCGCATCGGCAGCACCAGCAGCGCCACCCGCACCGATACGCCACTGCTGGATGTGCCGCAGGCGATCACCGTGCTCACCCGCCAGCGCCTGGATGATCAGGCGATTCTTTCGGTGCAAGAAGCGCTGCGCTTCGTGCCCGGCGCGGTCGGCGCGCAGGGTGAGGGCAATCGCGATCAGATCGTGCTGCGCGGCAACAACAGCACCGCCGATTTCTTTGTCGATGGCGTGCGCGACGATGTCCAATATTTCCGCGACTTCTACAATCTGGAGCTGCTGGAGATCCTGCGCGGCTCCAACGCCATGATCTTCGGCCGTGGCGGTGGCGGCGGCGTCATCAACCGGGTCATCAAAACACCCGATCTCGCCGCCAGTCGCATTGCTGCCGACGCTGCTGCTGACACGTGGGGCAGCTGGCGCGTCACTGCCGATCTCAACCAACCAATGGCCACCGGAATCGCCGGCCGCCTGAACGCCTTCGTGGAAGAGGCCAGCAATCACCGCGACTCTTATGGTCTTTCGCGCTGGGCGGTGAACCCCACGCTTGGTCTTGATCTTGGTGGTCGCGGCACGCTGGTGCTGGGCTATGAGCATGCCGAGGATGATCGCGTCGCCGATCGCGGCATCCCGTCGCAAAATGGCCGCCCGGCCCCGGTGTCGCGCAATCTGTTTGTGGGCGATCCGGCGCTCAATCGCAGCCGCGTCAATGTCGACGCCCTGTCGTTGGCGGCGGACTATCGCCTGGCCGACGGGCTGACTCTGCGCCACCGCACGCGCTGGGCCGATTACGACAAGGAATATATCAACGTCTTTGGCGTCACCACGTTGGCCGCCGACAGCCGCGTGGGCCTGGAAGCCTATCGTGACCCCACCCGCCGCCACAATCTGTTCAGCCAGACCGATGTGAACTGGAAAACCACGATCCTCGGCACAAGGCACAACATTCTCGCCGGCTTCGAATTGGGCCGGCAGGCGTCGCGCAACAAGCGCATCAATGGCTTCTTCGATGGCATCGCCACTGGCACCACCCGCGCCTTCGCTCCGGTTGGTGACGCTGGCCGTTTCCCGCAGCCCAGTTTCCGGAGTGGGCCGGGCAATCGTTCCATCCGCACCCAGGCCGAGGTCGCCGCCGTCTTCGTGCAGGATCAGGTAAAGATCGGTGACCATGTCGAGCTGCTCGGCGGCTTGCGCTACGACCAGTTTGAACTGACCGTGGACAATCTGCTTGGCGGCACGCGCTTTGCCCGAACCGATCATCTGTGGTCACCGCGCGCCGGCGTGGTGGTCAAGCCGGTGGCCAATGCCTCGCTCTATGCCAGCTTCAGCCGTTCCTACCTGCCGCAATCGGGCGACCAGTTCACCAGCCTCGATACCACGCTCGCCGCGCTGGAGCCGGAAGGCTTCCTCAACCGCGAAGTGGGCGCCAAGTGGGACATCACGCCCACGCTCAACATCAACGCCGCCTTTTATGTGCTCGATCGCACCAACACCCGCGCGCCCGGCGCCATCGCCGGCACGGTTGAGCTGACCGGCCGCCAGCGCAGCCGTGGTTTCGAGCTGGGCCTTGATGGCCAGATCCGCCCATGGTGGCAGGTGCAGGCCGGCCTCGCCGTGCAAAGCGCCCGCATCACCACCACCACCAGCGCCGCCCCGGCCGGTCGCCACGTTGCGTTGGTGCCGGAATTCCAGGCCAGCTTGTGGCAGCGCTTCCAGATTGCAGAACCGGTGGGCGTGGGGATGGGCGTGCTGCACCAGAGCAGCAGCTTCACCAGCATCAGCAACGCGGTGATGCTGCCGGCCTACACGCGGCTGGATGGCGCGCTGTTCGTGACTGTCAGCAAGGGCGTGGTTGTGCAGCTCAACGTGGAGAATATCTTCAATATCAGCTATTTCCCGACCGCCCATACCGATAACAATGTCAGCACCGGCACCCCGCGCAGCGCCCGCCTGACGATCAGGACGTCGTTTTGAGCCGTTCCCACAAGCCCACCGGTTCTTCGCGATAGGTCGCCTCGCCAAAGATGCCGAAGCCGCAGCGGCGGGCGACCGCGATGCTGGCGGCGTTGCCGGGGTTGATCATGGCCACCGTGCGCTCAAAGCGCGTGTCCGCCCATTCCAGCGCGCAGCCCACGGCTTCGCTGGCATAGCCTTGCCCTTGCGCTTCCGGGTGGAATGCCCAGGCCGCTTCCGGGCAACCAAAGGGTTCCACCCCGGTGCGCTCACCGTGCAGGAAGCCGACATCGCCAAGATGCATGTCGTCGCCGGGCCGCGTCACCGCCCAAATGCCATAGCCCTTCAATTG
>NZ_JBDNFM010000086.1:0-2966 GCF_041689835.1 Sandarakinorhabdus sp. | reverse complement strand
TTGCCCGCACCATTGGGGCCGATCACGCCGACAAATTGGCCGGGGTGGAGCGTCAGGCTGGTCGGCGCCAGCATCGGCGGGCGGGCGAGGGCGATTGCTTCGAGCATCAGCGGCCCCGCAGAATAAGCGACAGGAAAAATGGCGCGCCGATCAGCGCGGTGAACACGCCCAGCCGCAGATCGATGCCCGCCGGCAACAGCCGCACCGCGATATCGGCGGCGGTGAGCAGCGCCGCGCCGGCCAGGGCAGCGGGCGCGATGGCAGCGCCGGGGCGATGACCCACGAACGGGCGGACAAGGTGGGGCACGATCAGACCGATGAAACCGATGCTGCCCGCCACCGCCACGCCGGCCCCGGTGGCCAGCGCGATCGCCAGCACGACGCGGGCCTGCACGCCAGCAAGGCCAACACCCAGCGATTGCGCCACCTCTTCGCCCAGCGCCAGCGTGTCCAGCGCCGGGCCAGCGCGCAGCAACAGGACAACGCCAATCAGGATCAGCGGCGCGGCCAGCGCCAGTTGCGGCAGGCTGCGATCATTCAGGCCGCCCATCAGCCAGAACATCAGATCATAAAGTGCAAACGGCGACGGCGCGAGGCTGAGCGCGAGGTTGATGGCAACGCCGAGCAGCATCGACACCGCCACCCCGGCCAGCACCAGCCGCGTGCTGCCCGCGTCTTTGCCTCCAAGTACCAGCAGCAGCACCAGCGACAATCCGGCCCCCGCCAGCCCGCCCAGTGCCATGCCCATAACACCGGCGCCAAGGAAATAGCCTGCCAGCACCGCCCCCAGCGCCGCGCCAGATGACGGCCCCAGCACATCGGGGGAGGCGAGCGGATTGCGGAACAGCGCCTGCGCCGCCGCGCCGGATGCGCCCAGCCCGGCACCGATGGCCAGCGCCAACCCGGTGCGCGGCAGCCGCAGTTCGATGAACAGGGTGCGCGCCAGATCGGGATCATGTGCCCACAGTGCAGCCAGATCCACCGGCCCCAGCGCCAGCGACGCCAGCCCCAGCACAAGGCACAGCAAGGCGAGGCCCAACTTCACCCCAGCGCCTTTTTCAGGCGGGCGATTTCCGCTGGCATCGCCGCGCCGCCGCACAGAAAGGCCCGGCCATCGGCTTCGACCTGCCGCGATTGCAGCCGCCGCAGCGCCGGATGCTGGCTCCACGCCTGCGGCAGGGAAATCTGACCGGGTCGATAGACATTGCGGATCATGATCGGCGGCGGTGCGGCCAGCAATCGTTCCAGGTTGATCTGCCCGCCTTGCAGTTGCTTGATGCCGGCCAACCGCAGCCAGCCAGCTGCCAGCCCGCCTTGTCCCGGCGCCAGCCCGCCGCCGCCGATCATCAGGCCAGGGCCCGGCGGCGGCGCGCTGGCCGTAAGCGCCGCAACATCGCGGGCAAAGGCTTCGCCCGCCGGCACATTGCCCACCAGCCCGGCGATCTGCCGCATCTGTGCCACCACATCGGCCGGGCGGCTGGGATAGGGCAGGGCAACCAGCCTGATACCCAGCCGCGCCACCAGCGCTGCGCCCTGCGGATCATGGCCCATGGTCAGCACCAGATCGGGCTGTGCTGCCAGCACATCGCTCAATCGGCCGTTGTTGGTTGCCAATCCGCGTGCGCGCGCGGCCATCGGGGTTTCCAGCGGGTTTGCACCCAACCGGCTGATGCTGGCGATCTGGTGTTGCCGCGCGGTGAGCAGCAGATATTCGTCGGTGCACAAATTGAGCGATACCACGCGCGCTGGATTCGATGCCGCAGGCGTGGCGGCCGCCGCCGCTGTGATCAGCAACAGGGCCGCCGCAAGGCTCACAGCCGGAATCGCACCCCGCCGTGGGCAGTGATACCCGGCCCGCGGTAGGCAAACACATCAACCTGGGCGGCATCCAGTGCATTTTCGATGCGCGCGGTCAGGTCGATGCGGGGCGAAATGTGCCAGGCGCCGGCCACAGTGAGCAGCGTGTAGGACGGCAGGGTAACCGGCACGAAGCGGGAAAAATCCGTATCGCCGCGTGCGCCGGTAATGGCAGCGGCAGCCGACAGATCGAACTGCTGGCTGCTGTAGCCGAGCGCGATGCTGCCGGAATGGCGCGGGCGGCGCACTTCGCGCACCGCGGCGGCGCCGGCAGTTTGCTGCTGATCGGCATCAAGGAACGTGTAGCTTGCGATAAGCGCCAGCCCTTGCGCCAGTGCGGCCCGGCCCGACACTTCCACACCCTGGCGGCGGCTGCGGCCCGTCGCATTGGCCACGCCCGACTGGAAAGTGACCCGGTCGAAGGTGCCGATGATTTCGTTGGTGAGGTTGGCGCCGAACACTGTGATATCAGCGGAGTGGCCATCCTTGCCCCAGCCGATGCCGGCTTCGATGCTGCGGCTGCGTTCCGGGATCAGGCCGGGGTTGCCGCGAAATGAACCGGGGAAGAAACCGAACTGATCGAAGAAAGTGGGATCGGCGATGCCGGTGCCAAAAGCCGCGTGCAGGCGGAAATCGCCAATTGGTGCCACTGCATCGAAACGCAGGGTGGTGGCATCGGCAAAACGATCGTTCATGTCATGGCGCAGTGCTGCTCCGGCATTGATGCCGCCCGCCAGGCTCAAGCGATATTCACCCACCACACTGGTCTGGCGGCGGCGCTGGCGCTGGTTCGATGCGGCGGCCGCATTGGCATCGCTGCTGATGAAGCGCTCCGTTTCGATATCAAGCGCCGCCGTCAGGCTGTGCGAAGCGCCGGCTGCTGCAAAGCGCCCGGTGGATTGCAAACGCAGCAGATCGCGTTCGCCGTCGCTGCGATTCTGGAAGGTGCCGGCCCGGCGGTTGATGTTGTCCGCCCGCACCGCCATGAAACTTGCGCGTGTGATCCAATCGCCGTCAAGCAGCGCCAGCGCCGCTTCGGCCCGCAGCGCGGTCTGGCGGCTGAGCGTGGACAGCGGCTCGTCGAGCGGGACGCCGGCGCCGTAATCGAA
>NZ_JBDNFM010000085.1:0-2618 GCF_041689835.1 Sandarakinorhabdus sp. | reverse complement strand
GCCAGCGAAGGCGGGGCGAACGATGGCCCGATGGAACTGGGGGCCGATCCGGAGACGGGCGAGCTGATCACAGTGCGTTCGGGGCGGTTCGGGCGTTTCATTCAGCTGGGTGAGGGCGCCGAGGGTGAAAAGCCGCCGCGTGCTTCGATCCCCAAGGATGTGAGCATTTCGGGGCCGGAGGATCTGGACTGGGCGATCAAGCTGCTCAGCCTGCCGCGCACCATCGGGCTGCATCCCGAAACCGGTGCGCCGATCACGGCGAGCATCGGCAAATACGGCCCGTATCTGGCGCACAACGGCGGTTATGGCCGGCTGCAGTCCACTGCCGAAGTGTTTGAAACCGGCATGAACGCCGCTGTGGTCAAGCTGGCGGAAGCCGCCGCTGCCAAGGCGGCTGGCGGGCGGCCCCAACGCGGGGTGGCCACAGCGCTGGCGGAACTGGGCGCGCATCCCGAAGGCGGCGCGGCGGTGCGCGTGCTGGCCGGGCGTTATGGCCCGTATGTGAGCGACGGCACCACCAACGCCACCCTGCCCAAGGGCGCGGAGCCGACGGCGATCACGCTGGCGGAAGCCGTGGTGATGCTGGCGGAGCGCGCGGCGGCGGCGCCGGCCAAGAAGGGCAAGAAGGCGCCGGCGAAGAAGGCCGCGCCGAAGAAAGCGGCAGCCAAGAAGCCGGCGGCGAAAAAGGCTTCGGTGAAGAAGGCGCCCGCCAAGAAGTCTGCGCCCAAGACCGCCTGAACGATCAGCGCTGCGCTGTGAGCGCGGCGCTGATCTCGCTGCCCTTGGCGGCTTTGAGGGCGGCGCATTGGCCGATGCGTTCCCTGGTTTGTGCCAGTTCCAGCTCGCCGCCGCCCAGCACAGCGAGGTTGGGGCGGATCAGGGTTTCGACGCGGTCAGCGGCTTCGGTGCTGCAATAGCCGTCGAAAAAGCCGATGATCGACGTGCGCGAAAAGCCGGGGAAGCTTTCGACCACCTGTTTGAAATTGCTGGCAACATAAGCCGTGGTGGAATCGCGCCCGGCGCGGTTGACGGCGAGCGCGGCCAGCATGGTGGTGCGTTCACGGCTGATCAGCCCTTCGGCACTGGCCAGGCGCTGCACGTGGTTGATGGCGGCGGCGTTTTCGGTGCTGCCCAGCGCGGCGGCGGCCTGGGCGCGGAACAGCGGATCGCTGCTGGCCTTCAATGCGGCAAACAACTGATCGGCAAAGGCGATGCCGCCATCCTGCGCCGCCACGGTCAATGCGGTGCGGCGATACACCGGCGCCAGCGCGGCAGCATCGCCATCAAGATAGCGTGCGGCGGCTGTCTTCAGGCGCAAGCGCAACGTGTCGTCCCGGCCCTCCAGCGCCAGCAGCGGCACCAGCGATTCGCGCCAGCCCTGCTGCGCGGCGCTGCCCGTGGACGCGGCAGCCGGATCAAAGCCTTGAAATTCCGCCCGGCCGCCGTACAGGCGCAGCATCAGCGCGCGATAGGCGGCCAGATCACCCGCCGGCAGCAGCGTATCGGCAATGCCCGCCAGCTTGCCCGCCAGTTCCAGCGCCGGCAGGCGCCGATCGTGGCGGGCCAGTTGCTCCGCGGCTTTGATCACGCGGGTGAAATCGGTGCGGCCAGCGGCAAATTCGGCCCAGATCGAATCGGCCACCACCATCGCCTCGCGCTCGGGCAGGGCGGCGGCAGCGGCAATCAGCCGGTCCCAGCCGTCCTGATCCAGGCTGAACCGGTAATAGCCGGCGCCATTGGCGTTGGGCACCAGCGAGGCCGCCGTGCCCACCAATGGCGGCACGGCGGTGCTGGCATTCTTCAGCAGGGTGCAGGATTTGGCTTCGCCGCGCGACAGGCACACCGGCACGGCCCAGCGCTGCATAGCGCGATCGGCAGCAACGCCCAGCGGCACATAGCGCGATTGCGACAGGGTGATGCCGGCGGCGCTTTCCCGCACGGTCACCAGCGGCACGCCGGTTTGATCGGTGAAGCTGCGCAGCGCCGGCACCACATCCGTGTTGCCGCTGGCCTGCGCCACGCTGGCGAAGAAATCTTCGGCGGTGGCATTGCGATAGGCGTAACGGTTCAGGTGCAGCTGCACACCCTTGCGGAAATTTTCGGCGCCAACAAAGCTTTCGAACATCGAAACGGTCTGTGCGCCCTTCAGGTAGGTAATCGAATCAAAGGCGCTGATCACAGCATCGTTGCGGGTGATTTCCTGGCGGATGGGGCGGCCACGGGCCAATGAATCGGTGTCCATGGCCTGGAACGCGTCGGCCACTTCGCCGGCTGCGATATCCAGGTTCGGGTTCCATCGGTGGGCGGCCTTGTTGCCCATCCATTCGGCAAAACTCTCGTTCAGCCAGATATCGGTCCACCAGGTCGGGGTGACGAGATCGCCGAACCATTGGTGCGCCAGTTCATGCGCGACCACCACGCCAAAACGCTGGAGCTGCGATGGCGGCGGTGCGTCGCTCAGCAAAATCAGCGTGTCCTGAAACAGGATCAGGCCGGCGTTTTCCATGGCACCGCCCATCACCGGCGAGGCGATGAAATCCAGTTTTTCGTAAGGATAGGCGATGCCGAAATAATCTTCGAGAATGCCGACGATCCTGGGCACTTCGGCCAGCGTGGTG
>NZ_JBDNFM010000084.1:0-10484 GCF_041689835.1 Sandarakinorhabdus sp. | reverse complement strand
CCTCATCCTGATTGAGGCGAGGGCGGCGAAACCAAGGGTGGACTCTCGGGTTTTGTCGTATTGGGCGGCGACGCGGCGCCAGTTCTTCAGCTTGCTGAACAGGCGCTCGACGAGATTGCGCCAGCGGTATTGCTTGCGGTCGTGCGGGATGAGCACGCGGCGGTTGCTCTTGGCGGGGATGACGGCCTCGACGCCGGCGGCTTCGATCTCATCGCGGATGGCGCTTGGTGGTGAAGCCGCCGCGCGACCGGCCAAGCCCCTCGTGCTCTGGATCCCCTTTTTTAGCCCGACGCCACAATGATGTGCCCGGACCACGGTGCTGTCGATCATGTCGGCGCTGGTATCACGCGTCACCATCTTGGCCAGCGTCTCCAGCAAGGCGTCGAACACGCCGGTCAGGGCCCAGCGCCGATAGCGCCGGAAGACACTGTTCCACTTGCCATACTCGTCCGGAAGCAGCCGCCTCCAAAAGACAGCCTTGAATCAGTGACCGAGTCTCAGATCAAGCTCTGTCCACATGGACTAGGTATGCATCCCGATAGTATTTCAAGGCATGCGTGCCACACTCCTCCCAACCGATCACTGGGGAACCGCAGCCATGAAGACCATCCTTGTGCATATCGAAGGCGACGACGGGCAGGAGGCGCGGCTGGGTGCGGCGTTCGATCTGGCGCGCAGCTGCGGCGGCCATCTCGTTTGCCTGTCGGTGATGCCGTATGCCGCCTATGCGCTGGGCGATCCGGCGATGGGCGCGTTTCCGGTGACCACGTTGATCGACGCGGTCGAAGCCCGCCGCAAGGAAGAACGCACGGCCATTGAAGCGCGGCTGGCCCGCGAGGGCGTTAGCTGGGAATGGCAATCGGGTGATGGCGATTCTGCCGATCGCCTGGTGGAACATGCCCGCCTTGCCGATGTGGTCATCATGAGCGCCGGGCCGTTTTCGCGCCAGTCGGCGATGCAACTGGGCATGACCGGCGAAGCGGCGATCCGCGCGCCGGCGCCGGTGCTGGCGGTACCGGCGGCTGCGCGCGGCATCAATGTCGCCGGGCCGGCAGTGGTGTGCTGGGACGGCGGGCAGGAAGCCGCCCGGGCGATGCGCGCTGCGATGCCGCTACTGGCGCTGAGCGAGGCCGTGACGTTGCTGACCGTTGAGGAAAAGGATTCGCCCTTCACGGCGCGCGCTGCAGCCGCCTTCTTGTCGCGGCACGGCATCGCGGCCGAGGTGGAGGAGCGCGCAAAGGGCAGTTCAAGCATCGAGCAAGTGATCCGCAGCGTGGCAGCGGAACGCGAGGCAGCCTGGATCGTGCAAGGCGCCTATGGCCACAGCCGCATGCGCCAGATGCTGTTCGGCGGCGTAACACGCGGCCTGCTGGCCGATGCGCCGGTGCCGATCTTGATTGCCCACTGAGGCGGGGGACAGGATTATCGGCCTGCCAGCCTGCCCCCCGACCAGCCTCACGCCGCCTTGGCCAGCCCCTGCGCCAGCCGCCACAACTTTTCAGGCGTCGCCGGCATTTCCAGTTGTTGGCCGTCCAGCGCATCGATGATGGCGTTGATCACCGACGGCATGGCACCGATGGTTCCAGCTTCACCGCAGCCCTTCACCCCCAGCGGATTGGTGGGCGACGGCGTGTTCAGCGTTTCGAATGCGACCGCGGGCGGCATCACATCGGCGCGCGGGATGCCGTAATCCATCAGGCTGCCGGTGATCAGCTGGCCGGCATCGTCGTAAACGATGTTTTCCAGCACGGCCTGGCCCAGCCCCTGCGCAATGCCGCCGTGGATCTGGCCTTCGACCAGCATCGGGTTCACCAGCACGCCAAAATCATCAACGAGGCTGTAGCGGGTGACGGCGATCATGCCGGTATCGGGATCAAGCTCTACCTCGGCGATGTGGCAGCCGTTGGGGAAGGTGGGCGCGGGCTTGGATTCCTTGGTGGTATAGCGGCTGCGGCCATCCAGTGCGCCGGGGTGGCGACTGGCGAGTTCGGCCCAGCTGAGCGCGTTGTTGCTGCCGCGCGATTTGAACAGGCCGTCGGCATAATCGACCTCGCTGCCCAGATCGGTGCTGGCCAGTGCCGTGCCGCGGGCAATCATGTCTTCGGCACACACCAGCACCGCGCCGCCGCCGAACGCCATCGACCGCGAACCACCGGTGCCGCCGCCCACTTCCATGCGGCTGGTGTCGCCTTGCACGATGCGGATCTGTTCGATCGGCACGCCGAGCCGGGCGCTGGCCACCTGGCCATAAGCAGTTTCATGGCCCTGGCCGTTGGACTGGGTGCCGACCGCCATTTCGATCATGCCATCGGCGGCCACGCGCACATCGGCATGTTCTTCGGTGCCGCCGCCGCCAGCGATTTCGACATAAAATGCCATGCCGCGGCCCAGCCGCTTGCCGCGCGCGGCTGCGCCGGCCTTGCGGGCCGGGAAACCGGCCCAATCGGCAACCTGCTTGGCGCGTTCCAGAACAGCGGGAAAATTCCCGATGTCAAACGTCAGCCCCAGGCCATTTTCGTGCGGCAGTTCGGCCGGCAACAGCAGGTTTCGGCTACGCATTTCATCAACGCCGATGCCGATTTCGCGGGCGGCGGCTTCGATCAACCGCTCCATGATATACGCCGATTCCGGCCGGCCAGCGCCGCGATAGGCGTCAACGGGCGTGGTGTTGGTGACAACGCCGTGCACCAGATTGTGGATCGCCGGGATGCGGTAAACGCCGCCCATGATGCGTCCGCCGGCCATCGTCTGGATCGCCGGGCCAAACTGCGCCTGATAGGCACCAAGATCGGACCAGGTTTCCACTTTCAGTGCCAATATGCGGCCCTGCGCGTCCAGCGCCAGCGCCGCTACGCTTTCCATGGCGCGGCCGTGGGTGTCGGTCTGGAAGGCATCGCTGCGTTCGCCGGTCCATTTCACCGGTCGGCCCAGTGCGCGCGCGGCGTGCAGCACCAATGCATATTCGGGATACAGAAAGCTCTTCATGCCAAAGCCGCCGCCAACATCGTGGGTGACCACGCGCACCTGATCGGCCGGCACCTTGAGAACCACTTTGGCCAGCTCGCGGCGCATCGAAGCGACACCCTGGCTGCCGGTGGTGAGGGTGAAGCCTTCGGTTTCGCTGAACTCGCCCAGCGCAGCCCGCACTTCCATCGACGTGGGGGCAACGCGGTTTTGCAGGATGCTGAGGCGGGTCACATGCGCAGCGTCGGCAATCGCAGCCTCCACGGCGGCGGCGTCGCCCACTTGCCAATCGAACAGGCTGTTCGACTTGGCTTCGGGCCAGATCAATTCGGCATCGGGGGCCAGCGCAGCGGCAATGCTGGCGGCCACGGGCAGTTCGTCATAATCGACGAAAATCGCTTCCGCACCGGCCCGCGCCGCTTCGCGGGTTTCGGCCACCACAAACGCCACGCCGTCGCCCACGAAACGCACCCGCCCTTCGGCCAGCAATACGCGCGGTGTTTTCACATCGCCAGACAGCGGCACCAAACACGGAATCACCCCATAGTCGGCAACATCCTTGTGGGTGTAAACGGCAACAACGCCCGGCACATCCAGCGCGGCGGCAACATCGATGTTCCTGATTTCGGCATGGGCATAGGGGCTGCGCAGGGTGACGCCAAACAGCATGCCGGGCCGCGACTGATCGTCGGTAAAACGGCCATTGCCCGTAAGCAGGCGGGCATCTTCAACGCGGGTGACCGATTGGCCGGTGCCGAACTTCATGTGGGAGACTCCTCAAGGCAGGCGCGAAGGCCGACGTGATAATCGGGGTATTTCAAGCGATAGCCAAGCTGCCTTTTCATGCGGCCATTGGCCACCCTGCGGCATTCGGCATAAAACGCGCGCCCCATCGGCGACAGCGTGGCCTGTTCCAGTGGAATCAGCGGTGAAGGCTTCATCCCCAGCATCCGCGCCGCGGCCGCCGTGACCGCTTCGCCCGGTGCCGGCAGATCATCGGCGATGTTATACAGCCCGGCTGGCCCGCCGTGCATGCTGGCCAGCACCGCGCCGGCGATATCACCCACATGGATTCGGCTGAACACATGGCCGGGCAAATCGATGCGCGCGACTGGCCCGGCGCGCAGCCGATCAAGCGCCGACCGGCCGGGGCCATAAATGCCGGGCAGGCGAAACACGCGGGATTGGGGATGCAGCGCCTGCCACTGCTCGTCGGCCAGATTGCGCCCGCCGCGGCGGCCCAGGAGTGGGCTGGCTTCATCCACCCAGGCGCCGCCCGCATCGCCATAGACGCCGGTGGACGAAAGATAGCCCACCCACTTGGCGCCCGCTGCCGCCAGCGCCGGGCCATGCGCCGCCAGCACCGGGTCGCTGCCGTCAGCCGCCGGCGGCACCGACGACAATATGTGCGTCGCACTGGCGATGGCAGCGGGCAATTCCGGGCTACCCAGCGTCAGCACATCCGGCCCGGGCCGCGAGCGCACGGCGGTAATGGCAAAGCCGGCCGCCCGCGCCGCGTCCGCGATAGTACCAGCGCTGTAGCCAAGGCCAATAATGAGCAGATGCATGATGGTTCATTAGGCGCAGCCAGGCGTTGTGCCCAGTCTCCGTCATGCCCAGCCTATTGCGCAGCTTGCCGCGCCGCGCCGCCGTGTCACCATCGCTCCATGCTCAGCCGTGCCGACGATTATCCCATCCACCAAACCCCGGAGCCGATTGCGGTTTCAGGGACGGATCGAAATTTCTACGATCGCTATTTCTTCAGCGCCGGGTCGCCGGATGGCAGCGCGGTGGTGGGCGCGGCGTTGGGGGTGTATCCGCACCTGAATATCATCGATTGCGCCGTTTCGGTGTTGCATGGCGGCCAGCAGCACAGCCTGTTCGCCAGCCGCATCCTGCACGGTGAGCGCATGGATTTGCGCGTTGGCCCGGTGACGCTGGAAGTGCTGGAGCCGCTGCAGCGCTTGGCGCTCACCATCGCGCCCAACGACAGCGGCATCTCCGGCGAAATGCTGTTCACCGGCCGCGCCGCGCCAATCCTGGAACCCCGCTTCATTCGCCGCATCGGCACCCGCACCCTGATGGATGTCACCCGCATGACCCAGGGCGGCCAATGGAGCGGGCAGATCAGTGCCGCCGGCGTGACGCACGATCTGGCCGGCTGGCGCGGCACCCGCGATCGCAGCTGGGGTGTGCGCCCCATCGGCGCGCCCGATGCGCAAAGCCCGCAGCCAGCGACGCCGCCGCAATTTTTCTGGCTGTGGACGCCGACCGCGTTTGACGATTGGCACCTGTTTTTCCACAGCAACGACGATGAACATGGCCGCCCGTGGAACCGTGCCGGCGTGCTGGTGCGCCTGAAAGACGGCGCGCAATTCCCACTGGAAGACCCGCGGATGGCGCTGGCCTTCCGCCCCGGCAGCCGCCACGCCGGTGCCGCCCGGCTGGAAGCGCGGCTGCCTGACGGCCGCCCCGTAACGGTCGATTTTCGCATCGGTGAAAATTTCATGATGCGCGGCATCGGCTACGGCCACCCGGTTCGCGGGCATGGCATGTTCCAGGGCCCCGACGCGGCGGCGCATGAAGTGATCGATCTGGCCGGCGTCGATCCGGCCAATCCGACGAACGCCCATGTTCAGGGCCTTTGCGAAGCGCAGCTCTCCATCGGCGGTGCCGCGCCGGTGGCCGGGCGCGGCCTGTTCGAACAATTGGCCATCGGCCCGCACGCGCCGTCGGGCTTCCGGGAATTGTTCGATCTTGCCGGCTGAGCACCTCGCGCGCTTCCTGTCCGCACGCTGGGGCGAACCGGTCAGCATCACCGGCCTGAAACGCTTTCACGGCGGTTCGGCCCGGCAAACCTATCGTTTCGATGCGATTGGCGCATCGGGCCGGCGCGAGGCGCTGGTGCTGCGCCGCGACCCGCCCTCAAGCCTGATCGAGACCGACCGGCTTGCCGAGTATCGTGCCATCGCCTGCTTTGCCGGATCGGATGTGCCGGTGCCCGAACCAATCTTCTGCGACCCTGGCCCGGACAGTTTCGGCTCCCCCGGCTTCCTGATGCGCGAGGTACCGGGCGGGGCAGCCGCCGGCCTGCTCGAACCCGAACCTTACGGCGAGCACGCCGCCGCCATTGGCCAGAAATTCTTCACCGCAATGGGCCGCATTCACGCCGCCGATCCGGCCGGGGCCAGCCTGCCGGCGATGGCGCCTGCCGATGCAGCTGCGGCGCGGTTGGCGCACTGGCAGGCGGCATTCCGCGCCGATGCCTTCCGCCCCGAACCGCTGGTGGATGCCGCGTTCCGCTGGCTTGCCGCCCACCTGCCGCCGCCGCCTGCGCGCATCAGCATCGTCCACGGCGATTACCGCTCGGGCAATTTCCTCCATGATGGCGCTGGCCGGCTGCTGGCGGTGCTGGATTGGGAAATGGTCCACCCCGGCGATGCGCACGAGGATCTGGCTTGGGCCTGCGATCCGCTGTGGTCCAATTTCTCCGGCCGCCCCGCCGCATCCCTGCCGCTGGCGCAAGCCATCACCGCTTGGGAAACCGCGTCCGGGCTCACCATCAATCCTGAAAGCTGGCGCTGGTGGCGGTTGTTTGCGCAGGTGCAGGGGTTGGTGATCTGGATCAGCGCCGCGCGCGAAATCCTCGATGGCCGCAGCCACGATCCGGTGCTGATGTTTGCCGGCACCATCCCCTATCGCTTCCACAGCCTCACCCTCGCACACTCGCTGGAGGGCCTGAATTGAGCCTTCCGCTCCCCGTCTTGCTTCACGCGCTGGCCGCTGCCCAGGCAGCCGAAGTCGCGCCGGCGCTGCAATTGCTTGGGCAGCCGGGGGCGCCCGACGCCAATTATGCCGGCGGCACAGCGGCGACATCGGCGCTGATCCTGATGATCGCCGCTGCTGAAATTGCCGCAGTGCCAGCGCGCGAAGCAGCCTGTGCGGCGGCGGCGCGCCCCCTCGTTGGCGCTGCGGCAGCGGGCCGCGATGCCCGCGCCGCAGCGCTGGGCCAGCTGCTGGCAGCAGGGGACGCACGCGCTCTCAGCCTGCTCAAAGCCGAAGCCCAGGCCGAATGGCAGGTGCTTGCCGGCTTGATGCTGCCGCCGCCGGTACCGGTCGAATAGGGCCAGAAACCGCTTTCCCTTGGCTGGCCTTTCGCGCACCATGTTTGGATGCTTGATGCCCGAACCGCCCCGCTGCTGGCCGAAGTGCGCCTGACCGATTACCGTGAACCCGATTGGCTGGTGCCGCAGGTGCAGCTTGATTTTCGGCTCGATGGCGGGCGCACCGTGGTGCGGGCGCGGCTGCATGTGCAGCGCAACGGCACCCACGATCGGCCGCTGGTGCTCGATGGCCACGCGCTCGAAACCACGGCTGTTCGCGTCGATGGCGCCGCCGTGGCTGCCTATCCCAATGGCGACACGCTCAGCCTGCCCATTGCCGGCGATACAGCTGTCGTGGAAACCGACGTTGTCATCTACCCGCGCCGCAACACGCGGCTGATGGGGCTTTATGCCAGCGAGGGCCGGCTGGTCACCCAGTGCGAGGCCGAAGGCTTTCGTTCGATCACCTGGTTTCCGGATCGGCCCGATGTGCTGTCGCGTTACAGCGTGCGGCTGGAGGCGGACAAGGCACAATTTCCAGTGCTGCTGTCCAACGGCGATCGCGGGCCGGCGCAGGATCTGCCCGGCGGCCGCCACGAAATCAGCTGGACCGATCCGTGGCCCAAGCCCGCCTATCTGTTCGCGCTGGTCGCCGGGGAATTGAGCGCGCTGGAGGATGAATTCACCACGGCAAGCGGCCGCCGCGTGAAGCTGGCGATCTGGACTGCCGCCGCCGACGTGCCGCGCTGCGCCCATGCCATGGCGGCGCTGAAAGCCAGCATGGACTGGGACGAGCGGGTTTATGGCCGCGAATATGATCTGGACGAATTCAACATCGTTGCCGTTTCCGATTTCAACGCCGGCGCGATGGAGAACAAGGGCCTCAACATCTTCAACAGCAAGTATATTCTTGCCGACACCGAAACCGCGACCGATATGGATTTCGATGCGGTGGCCGGGGTGGTGGCGCACGAATATTTCCACAACTGGACCGGCAATCGCGTCACCTGCCGCGACTGGTTCCAGCTTTCATTGAAAGAAGGCCTCACGGTTTTTCGCGATCAGCAGTTCAGCGCCGATCAGGGCAGCGCCGCAGTGCGCCGTATCGACGATGTGCGCGGCCTGCGCGCCGTGCAGTTCCCCGAAGACGCCGGGCCGCTGGCGCACCCGATTCGCCCCGAAAATTATGTCGAAATCGCCAATTTCTACACCGCGACCATCTACAACAAAGGCGCCGAAGTGATCCGCATGCTGCACACGCTGCTGGGGGCCGATGGCTTCCGGCGCGGTGCCGATCTGTATTTCGACCGCCACGATGGCCAGGCCGTCACCTGCGAGGAATTGGTGAAGGCAATGGAAGATGCCAGCGGCATTGATCTGGGCCAGTTCCGGCGCTGGTATGAACAGGCCGGCACGCCGCGCGTGGCAGTCGATGTGCGCCAGGCCGGCGCTCGCGTGGAGGTGACGCTGCGCCAGTCGCTGCCACCCACGCCCGGCCAGCCTCACAAGACGATGATGCACATGCCATTCCGCCTCGCGCTGATTGGCCGGAACAGCGGCCGGCGCATCGGCGATGAACTGGTCGTGCAATTGAAGGAGGCCGTGACCCACATCACCTTCGATGCCATTGCCGAACCGGTGCTGCCCAGCCTCAACCGCGGCTTTTCGGCGCCCGTGGTGCTGGAAGCGGAAACGGCGCGCAGCGACCTCGCGTTTCTGGCATCGCATGATGATGATCCGTTCGCGCGCTGGGAAGCCTTCCAGCGCCTCGCCCTGTCGGTGCTGTCTACCGATGATGATCCCGGCGAACTGGTGGCGGCCGTGCGCGGCACGCTGATCGATCCGGGCCTTGATGCCGCCTTCAAGGGCGAAGCAGTGCTGCTGCCGACCGAGGCTTTCATCGGCGATTGTGCGCCGGTGGTGGAGGTCGAATCCATCCACCGCCGCCGCGATGCCGCTCGCCTCGCCATCGCGCAGGGGCTGGAAGGTTTGTGGTGGGATGCCTATGCCGGGGCGACAGCGGCGCTGGCCGCAAACCCTGCCGCGCTCACCCCCGAAGCCAAGGGCGCGCGCCGGCTGGCCAATGTCGCCTTGGGCTATCTGGTCAGCGCCGGTTCTGACGAGGCCTTTGCCGCCGCCCGCCGCCAATACGACACCGCCGCAACCATGACCGACCGGATGGGCGCGATGACAGCGCTGGTGAACAGCAGCAACCAGGCTTTGGCGCCCGAGCGCGCGGCGGTGCTGGAGGATTTCCACCAGCGTTTTGCCGGCAATCATGACGTGATCGACAAATGGTTCAGCGTGCAGGCGCTGGCCAATCGCCCGGACGTGCTGGCCAAAGTGGCGGCGTTGATTGGCCACCGCGATTTCACCATCGCCAATCCCAACCGGCTGCGCAGTCTGATCGGTGCCTTTGCCGCAAACCAGCGCTGGTTCCACGGTGCCGATGGCGGCGGTTACCGCCTGCTGGCCGATCAATTGATCGCGGTGGACCGCATCAATCCGCAAAGCGCCGCCCGGCTTGCGGTGCCGCTGGGCCGCTGGCGCCGTTTCGATGCCGCCCGCAGCGCCCTGATGCGCGGTGAACTCGAACGCATCGCGGGCACCGCCGGCATGTCCAAGGATGTGCTGGAAATGGCGTCGCGGGCGCTGGCGTGACCGCCGCACATTTACCGCTGCCGCTGTTCCATCACCCCGATTACGCCCCGCCGCTGCCGCCGGGGGGGCGCTTTCACTTTTCGAAATATGCCCTGCTGCTGCCCGCACTGGCGGCGGCAGGGCAGCTCGTGCAAACGCTCGATCCTGAATTGATGCCGCCGCAATGGCTGCATGCCGTTCACGATCCGGCCTATGTCGATGCCGTGCTGGCTGCGGCCGTGCCGCCTGCGATCGAGCGGCGCATCGGTTTTCCGGTCACGCCCGCTGTCGCTCGCCGCACGCGGCTCGTGGCGGGCGGCACCTTCGGGGCAGCGCTGCACGCGCTGGCGCATGGCTGGGCGGCGAACGGTGCTGGCGGCAGCCATCACGCCGGGCCAGACGGCGGCGCCGGCTATTGCGTCACCAACGATCTTGCCATCGCCGCCAACCGGCTGGTGAGCGAAGGCCACGCGCGGCTGATCCTGATCGTCGACTGCGATGTTCACCAGGGAGACGGCACCGCCCGCATCATGGCCGGGCGCGGCGACATCATCACTCTGTCGATCCATGCCGAAAAAAATTTCCCGGTGCGCAAGGCGCGCTCCCATGTCGATATCGGCCTGCCCGATGGCACCGGCGATGGCGATTATCTCGCCGCGCTGGAACCGGCGCTGACGGCGCTGCTGGCCCGGCACCGGCCGCAATTGGTGCTGCACCAGGCCGGGGTGGACCCGCACCGGGATGATCGGCTCGGCCGGCTTGCTCTCAGCGACGATG
>NZ_JBDNFM010000083.1:0-13308 GCF_041689835.1 Sandarakinorhabdus sp. | reverse complement strand
GCACGCAAATGTAACCCGCACTTGCCTGTATTGCTGTAATAGGGCACCATAATCTCGACCGAGCTTCTGGGAGACCATTAATGGCCGAACAACGTCTGCGCAGCGGCGAAGTGGTGCGAACCGGCATCGGTCTGGGCACGGCCATCGCCGTAGCGATCAGCTGGAGCCTGCCCAAATCGATCCTGTGAGCAATCATCCACGGCATCTTGTCGTGGTTCTATGTGATCTGGTTCGCGATCACGC
This sequence comes from Sandarakinorhabdus sp., assembly GCF_041689835.1. Taxonomy (GTDB): domain Bacteria; phylum Pseudomonadota; class Alphaproteobacteria; order Sphingomonadales; family Sphingomonadaceae; genus Sandarakinorhabdus. The sequence continues at coordinate 13,065 of NZ_JBDNFM010000083.1, read as the reverse complement.
GCTAGGCGGCGCGGCGGCGTTCCAGCACGGCGGCAAAGCCACTGAACAGCGCTTCGAAATGCGCATCGATGGTGCGGACGCCGTGGGCCGCAGCAATGGCGGCAGCGCGCATCGCCGGCAGCTGCGGGATGGCATCGGCGATGGTGCCGGCCAGACTGGCAGCGTCCAGCGACGTGAACGCCAGGCCCAGCCCGGGTTCCAATTGGTCATAGGCCGCGCCTTCGTTGGGCACGATCAGCGGCAGGCCGCTGGCGCGGGCTTCGGCGCAGGCAATGCCAAAGGTTTCGGCCGGGGCACCGTGTACCATCATGTCGGCGCTGGCGAGGATGCGGGCAAATTCCGGCCGGTCGCGGACCGGGGCGATCAACTGGATGTGCGGATTTTCGCCCACGGCGCGCACCACGGCAGCGCGGGCATGCCCGTCACCCAGGATGATCATGCCCAGCGGCCGGCCATAGCTGGCGGCGGTCACCCCGGCGATCACCATCGGCCATTGTTTTTCGTGGCTGTGCCGGCCCACGCCGATCAGCAGCGTGGCTTCGGGTGGCAGGCTGCACTGGGCCAGCAGGCGCTTGCGCAGTTCTTCATCGCGGTTGGCTGGTGAAAACACGCCGGGATCAACGCCCAGCGCATTGTCCACCACATGGGTGAGGCCGCCATCGCGCAGCCGTTTCGACAGGCTGGGGGCGGCTGAAATCACCTGGTCGTATCGGGCGTCGAGCCGGCGCAGATAACGCCAGAACCAATCGAAACTGCGATCGATCGTCTGGCGCGGCAGGAAGCCATCAAGATAGCGATAAACCCACGCCGACAGCGGCTCGGCGTGCATGAACAGGCTGCGCGGTGCGGCGCCCGGCCAGTCTGCCACCGCGGCGGCGCTGCCCCACGGCGAAGAACATTCGATGAAATCGGGTTGATATTCGTCCAGCGCGGCATGGATGATGCGGTCGCTGGCGAAATAGAAATAATTGCGGTCAAGCGGGAAACGCGGGCTGCGGATGCTGACAAGCCGGGCCTTGCCCACCTCGCGCACGCTGTCGTCGGCGCCGGGCACCACGACTGTCAGCCGCACGCCGTGCTTTTCGGCCACTTCAAGCTTGCGGTGGGTATAGGTGCGGATGCCGCCGCCCTGCGGTGAGTATAGCGCCGAGACGTCGACGATATGCATGGCGATGCAATACTCCTTGCCCGCACCAGCGCGGGCAGCGCAAATCGTCATTCCGTCGGGCCGGCCTCGCGGTCAAGACCTGATCGCAGGCGCCGCCTCAGCCGCGCTCGCGCAGCGGGCCGAAACTGAACAGCCCCTTGCGATAATTGAAGCGGATGCTGATTGGAGTCAGGCCCGGCCCGGTCTGGAAACGCAGGGCGGCGGCCTTGGGTTTGCTCAGCCCCAGCCGCGGATTGTTCGGGAAGCCGACCCCATCGGTGGAAAAGCCGAATTTGCGATTGGAATCGCGATCATGCAGCATCGACAGCGTGTAGGCGCCGGGGCCAGGTGTGCGGATGCACAAGGTAACGGCGCCGGCTGCCGGCACCGGGATTTCCACGCGCCGAAACGTCTTGCCTTCGTTGATCAGGATATTGTCGTCCTGCAGGAAATCCTGGTCGTTGTCCGGGTACAGCTCGGCGCGCAGCGTGCCGCGCCGGTCCTTCAGGCCAACGGCCGTCACCAGCACGGCCGGGCCAGCTTCGTTCGGCCGGCACTGCCCTTCGGCCTTGCCCAGATTGGGACTGGATTCAACCCGCGCTGCTGCTGCAGCAGGAGCCAGCGCCAGCAGCGCGGCCAACCAGTATTTGGTCATTTTTTTCGCCATCCAACTGCTTCTCCGCCCACCAGCAACAGGCCCAGACCAAGGTGCGTGGCCAGCAGCAGGCTCGCCATCATCGCCATCAGCGCCCCCACCTGGGCATCCTGGCCAATCATGAACACGGCCAGCGCCGCGAACACCACATCCTTGTTGGGCAGGAAAGGCAGGCGCGACAGCAACATGCGCATCGCTGATAGCAGCACCCACAATTCCACCGATTCCGCCGGCAATGCCAAGTGCCAGCACAGTCCGGTAAGCACCAGGCTGGAGATCACCCGCGCTGTTTGAACGATGGTGACGTACCAGAGATCGGGCGCCGGCAAGCTGAACAGTTTTTTCCGGAAAAATAGCACCCCGCTGGAAATCACCAGCATGAGCGCCACCGATCCGAAGAATGCGGTGGAATCGATACCCAGCCGCAACTGGCCGAGCAGCGGATAAGCCAACACCATCAACACCAGCGTCACAGCATTGGCTGCCATTGCCGAAAGAATGGCGACGTCCTTGATCGCGCCGAACGGGGCCGAGGTCATGGTGGTGCGCTGCCGCGCCCAAGTGTAAAAATAGAGATCGCCAACATAGCCGGTGATCAATTCGTTGCCGATCAGCTTGCGCAAAAGGGCAAAAAAGCCGGCCACCGGGATCTGCCAGAGGCGGCGGAAGATGGCATAATCGCCAAACGGTCCGGCGAAATAGGAAAGGGCAAACACCAACCAGAACGCCGCCGACGTTGGCACGATCGCGGCCACCTGGCGCATATCGAGCTGGGCAAGCTGCATCATCGCCGCTGCCAGCACGGCGAGCGTGATGACGGTGCCAAGCCACCACGTCCAACCACGCTCACTGCGCGGCAGGGCAGGCAGATGATCTGATGCCAAGCCTGCGGATGCAGTGCCGGCGTCGCTTTGAACCATGTCTGACGCCAAATCCTTGTGTCCTGCAACGGCCCTAGAGCCCCAATATGGCAATTTGACGACCGGCAGCAAGGCCGCCCCTGTCGCGTTGGGCCGTGATGTCACGCCTGCCCGGCGGCCCGTTACAGCAAGGGCGCGATGGCGGCGAGCAGGGCAGGCGCCCGTGCCTTGTGGCAGATCAGGATATCGGGGGTGAGCGGGCGCGGCTGGTTGAACACCAGCGGACTGCCATCGGCGCGCGACACCCACAGGCCGGCGGCCTGCGCCACGGCGGCGGGCGCGCCGCTGTCCCATTCGTGCATGTCGCCCTGGTGCAGATACACATCGGCTTCGCCGCGCAGCACGGCCAGCGTTTTCGCACCGGCGCTGCCCATTGGCACCAGCACCGCGCCGATGGCGGCCGCCAACGCATCGGCGCACGCGGCCTGGCGGCTGCGGCTGACGACGATGCGCAGCGGGCTGGCTTCGGGCAGCAGCAGCGGCGGGCTGGCAGTGCACACGCATTGGCCCAGCGCTGGCTGCGCCACCGCACCATCGGCGATGCGGCCATCGATGCTCAGCGCGACATGCACCGCCCAATCGCCGCGGCGTTCGCCATATTCGCGGGTGCCGTCCAGCGGATCGACCAGCCACACCCGCTGCGCCTGCAGCCGGGCCAGATCGGGCGCTTCCTCTTCCGACAGGATGGCATCATCGGGGCGCAGGCGGCGCAATTCGGCCACCAGATATGCATTGCTCAACCGGTCGCCGGCCGCACCCAGTGCTTTACCGTCTGCCGGGCCGGTCTGGCGCAAGTCCAGCAGAATCTGGCCGGCAGCGAGGGCGAGGCGGCGGGCGAGTTGGGCGTCTGTCATGCGCGGCTCCTGCCAGCGTGCGCGGTTGGCGGCAAGGCGCTCAATGCTGGTGGATGGCCTTGACCACCTGAAAGGCGCGCATGCCTTCGGGGCCGTCTTCGCTGCCGTGGCCGCTGTCCTTCACGCCGCCGAACGGGGCATCGACCGCGCTCATCCCCATGGTGTTGATGCCCACCATCCCGGCTTCGATCGCATCGGCGAAGATATTGGCGGTGCGGGCGTTTTCGGTGAACAGGTAGGCGGCGAGACCAAAGGGCAGCCGGTTGGCCTCCGCAATAGCCTCGTCAAGGCTGGCGACGCGCTGAACCGTGGCGACAGGGCCGAACGGTTCTTCGTTCATCAGGCGGGCGCTAAGCGGCACATCGGCAAGAACGGTGGGTGCCCAGAAATTGCCGGCGCTTCCCACACGCGCGCCGCCGGCCAGCAGCGTCCCGCCGTGCGCCAGCGCATCATCGATCAGGCTTTCCATCGCCGCGGGCCGGCGCGGGTTGGCGAGCGGGCCCATCTGGGTGGCGGCATCCAGCCCCGGGCCGACGGTGAGCGCCTTCGCCCGCTCGGCCAGCGCGGCAGCGAAGCGATCGGCAATCGCTTCGTGGACGATCATCCGCGTGGGCGACACGCACACCTGCCCGGCGTTGCGCCACTTGAACGCCGACGCCATGGTGATCGCCTTTTCAAAATCGCAATCGCCCCACACGATTACCGGAGCGTGGCCGCCGAGTTCCATCGTGGTGCGCTTGGCGCCGTCGGCCGCCAGCCGCATCAGATGCTTGCCCACCGGCACCGACCCGGTGAAGCTGATCTTGCGAATGATGGGGCTGGCGATGAGGCGGCGCGAGACCATATCGGGCACCCCGAACACCATCGAGGCCACCTGCGCCGGCAACCCGGCATCGATGAAGCATTGCAGCACCAGGCAAGCACTGCCGGGGGCTTCCTCGGGCGGCTTGATGATCATGCTGCACCCGGCCGCCAGCGCCGGCGCCAGCTTGCGCGCCGGATTGAGGATGGGAAAATTCCACGGGCACAGCGCCAGCGCCGGCCCCACCGGTTCATGCACCACCAGGCTGCGCTGCCCAGCCGGGCGCACCAGCACGCGGCCATAGTTGCGGCGCACCTCGCCGGCGTAGAAATCGACCAGCGCCGCCGTGTAAGCGACTTCGCCGCGCGCTTCGGCCAGCGGTTTGCCCTGTTCCAGCGTCGCGGTGGCCGCGATGATGTCGGCGCGGTCCCTCAAAAGCCGCGCTGCGCCGGCCAGCACTGCGGCTTTCTCGTCCACACTGGTCGCCCGCCACAGCGTGTAGCCGCGTGCGGCGGCATCGAGCGCCGCATCCAGATCGGCCGTGGTGGCCAGGGGCAGCTCGGCCAGCGTTTCGCCGGTGGCCGGGTTCACCACCTGGTGCGTGGCGCGGCCTTCCCCCGACAGCCAGTGGCCGTCGATGAACAGGGCGGGGCGAGCGGGATAGACGGTCATGCAGCAATCTCCTCCGTCCTCCTCTCCAATGCAAGCAGTCCAAGTGCAAGCCGCTTGCCAGCCAAGGGCGGCAAGGGCAGGCTGTGCCAAACGCGGCAAAAATTGCCCGCAATATGGGGAGAAGGGGATGGAGCAAGCGCCAGCCAATCGGCATCCACGTCTGCTGCTGTGGACACTTCTGGTCGTCTATATCTTCAACTTCATCGACCGGCAGATTGTCTCGATCCTGGCCGAGCCTATCGCCCGTGATCTCGATCTGTCCGATAGCCAGCTTGGCCTGCTCACCGGGCTGGCCTTTGCGCTGTTTTATGCCACGCTGGGGGTGCCGATCGCCCGCCTCGCCGATAATGGCCGCACCAATCGCAGCCGGCTGATTGCGGTGTGCGTGGCGGTGTGGTCGGCGATGACCGCGCTGTGCGGCGTGGCGCAGAACTTCTGGCAATTGCTGCTGGCCCGCATCGGCGTCGGCATCGGCGAAGCCGGCTGCACCCCCACTGCCCACGCCTTGATTGCCGATAGCCTGCCGCCCGAAAAACGCGCTGGCGGCATTGCCTTTTTCGGGCTGGGAATTCCGATCGGCGGGTTGTTGGGCACGTTGATCGGCGGCGGCATGGCGCAGGCGCTGGGCTGGCGTGAAGCCTTCTTCGTGGTTGGTTTGCCGGGCTTGTTGCTGGCGGTGTTCGTATGGTTTTTCCTGAAGGATCCGCGGCTGGGCCTGCCAGCGCCGGCAGATGCGCCGCCGCGCCTGTCGATGTGGGCCAGCTTGAAGCTGCTCGCGGCATCGCCGGCCTATTGCCTGGTGCTGTCGGGCGCGTCGCTGGTGGCGTTCCTCAGCTATGGCAAGGGCGTATGGGTGCTGGTGTATTTCCAGCGCACCCACAAGCTTTCGGTGGGGCAGACGGCGCTGTTTGTTGGTGTGATTCTGGGTGTTGCTGGTATCATTGGCACGTGGCTGGGCGGCTGGGCGGCGGACCGGTTTGGCGCCACGAACCGCCGCCACATGCTCACCCTGCCGGCGTGGGGGATGGTGCTGGGGGCGCCCATCCTGTTTGCCGGCTATATGGTTGATGATTGGCGGCTGGCAATTGCGCTGCTGGTGCTGCCCACCATCGCCAATTCCGCCTATTACGGCCCGGCTTACGGGGCAGCGCAGGTGCTGGCGCGGCCCGATACGCGGGCGATGGCAGCGGCGTGGATGGTGTTTGCGCAAAACCTGATCGGGCTGGGGCTTGGCCCCCTGCTGTTCGGCGCACTGTCTGATATGTTGAAGCCGGAATATGGCGTGCAGTCCGTGCGCGTCGTGCTGTATTTTGCCGCTTGGGCGGGCCTGCTCCCGGCGCTGTTGTTCTGGCTGGGCGCGCGGGCGCTGGGCCGCGAAACCAATGGAAAGGATGCCGCCAATGCAGGTGTTACGCACGCCGGATAAAGCCTTTGCCGGCCTTGTCGATTATCCCTTTGAGCCGCATTATCGGGAAATAACGGACCGGGCGACCGCTGTGCCGCTGCGGCTGCACTATATTGACGAAGGCAACCGGGAAGCGGCGCCCATCCTGCTGATGCACGGCGAACCCAGCTGGTCCTATCTTTATCGCAAGTTCGTTGGCCCGCTCACTGCTGCCGGCCACCGGGTGGTGGCGCCCGATCTGATCGGCTTCGGCAAATCCGACAAACCGGCCAGCCGTGACGATTATACTTTCGAACGCCATGTCGAATGGATGAGCGACTGGCTCACCGCGCTGGATCTCACCGATATCACGCTGTTCTGCCAGGATTGGGGCGGGCTGATCGGCCTGCGGCTGGTGGCGGCATTTCCTGAGCGTTTTGCCCGGCTGGTCATCGCCAACACCGGACTGCCGATCGGCACCGGCTGGTCGGAAGGGTTCAAGGCGTGGCTGGAATTCTCGCAGAAGGTAGAGACATTCCCGGTGGGATTCATCGTCAATGGCGGCTCCACCCGCGAGCTGACGCCGGCCGAAGTCGCCGCCTATGATGCACCGTTCCCGGACGAGAGCTTCAAGGAAGGCGCCCGCCAGTTTCCCACCCTGGTGCCGGTGACGCCCGAGCATGCCAGCGTGGCGGAAAACAAGGCCGCATGGGTGGTGCTGAGCCGCTTCGACAAGCCGGTGGTCACCTGTTTTTCCGACAAGGACGCGGTGACGAACGGCGGCGAAAAAGTCTTCATCGAACGCGTGCCGGGCGCGAAAGGCCAGCCGCACACCATCGTGCAGGGCGGCGGCCATTTCCTGCAGGAGGATGCGCCGGACGAACTGGTGCGCATCATCCTCGATCACATCAACCGGGGCTGATGGCGGTGTTGTCCTTCGATCTGTTCTGGTCGTTCCGCTCGCCCTATTCCTACCTGCTGTTGCCGCGCGTGGTCGATCTGGTGGCGACGCACGACGTCGGCTGCAACGTGCGCATCGTTTATCCGATCGCGGTGCGGCAGGCTGATTTCTTTCAGAAGGTCGATCCGCTGTGGGTGTTCTACCTGATGAAGGACACCTACCGGACGGCCGAATTTCTGGGCTTGCCTTACCGCTGGCCGCTGCCCGATCCGGTGGCGATGGACCCGGCTACCCGGCTGTATCCCTCCGAACAGCCGCACATACATCGCTTGTCGCAGCTCGGGGTTGCCGCCGCTGAGGCCGGGCGCGGGCTGCAATTCATTCGCGAGGCGTCCCACACCATCTGGTCGGGCACCGTCGATAACTGGCACGAGGGCGACCATCTGGCGCAGGCCGCCGAGCGTGCCGGGCTTGATCTGGCTGCGCTCGACGCCGCCGTTGCCGCCAACCCCGATCATTATCGCGCCGCCATCGAGGCCAATCAGGATGCCCAGCGCGCTTCCGGCCATTATGGCGTGCCGCTGATGGCGCTGGATGGGGAGCCATTCTTTGGCCAGGATCGGTTCGATCAACTGGTCTGGCGACTGCGCCAAAAGGGGCTGCAAGCGCGTTAGGCGTCGATCAGCAGTGCCAGTGCGGCAGCCACGGCGGCGGCAATGCCCAGATTGGCCATGCCCAGCAGCGGCCACGCCAGCGCGCCGGTGACTGCGCCGCCGATCATCGCCAGCCACAGCAGCAGCCACGGCAGGAACGCCAGCACCGGACCGCCGGTCAATGCCAGCGCCAGCCGCTGCCCGATCTTGACCAGATTTCCGGTCATGAAGGTCAGGCTGATCTTTACGTCGCCGCCGGCTTCGAACACGCAGTTTTCGGCGCCCATCGCCATTGCCGCCAATAGCAAGGCCGGCCACGTGAAGCCCGATTGTCCCAGCGTGAAACCACCGCCGAGCAGCAATGCCACCAGCAGCAATTGCCGGCGCCGGCGCTGATCAGCCGCGCGCCGGCCCAGAAGCGTGGCCAGCGTCACCCCGCCCACAAACGCGGCGAGCAGGCTGCCGGCCAAGGCGGCGAGGTGGCTGGCTTCGGCAAGGCCAATGCCCAGCCTCGTGCTGTTGCCGCTCATGAAGCTGACGAACAGGCCTCCCGATGCGATGAAGCCGACCGCATCAACATAGCCAGCCAGCGCTGCCAGCGCCGCCGCAATTACCTGATCCCGCCGCGGGTGATCGTGCATCAGCGTGCCGTCACAAGGCGTCTTCGTCGATGGCCGAACTGCTGGCGGGCAGGTGCAGCACCGTGCCGTCGCGCGCGATGCGGATCGGGCCGGCAAAGCGCTGCGGGGCGTCACCCAGAAAGGCGGCTTCGAACAAGCGCATCGGCACCGGCGGCACGATGTGGGTGAGCACCAGCATTCTGGCCCCGGCCTGCGCGGCCAGCGCGGCGGCCTGTTCCGGCGTGGTGTGATAGTTCAGGATATCGCGGGTGATCTGGGCGGTGCGGGCCTGGCCGCTGGCCGCCAGCCCGCGCGTGATGCCGGCGACAAGGCGCGGCTGCAAGGCTTCGTGCACCAGCACATCGGCACCGCGTGCTGCACGGGCAACGGCCGGGGTGGCGGCAGTGTCCCCGCTCACCACCACGGTGCGGCCCTTGTACGCGATGCGATAGCCATAGGCCGGCGCCACTGGCGCGTGGTTCACGGCAAAGGCGGTAATCACCAGGCCGCCCTGGTTCCACACCACGCCCGGGGGTTGTTCCTGCCCGGCAAACTGGCCGCCGCCGGTGGGCGTGATGGCTTCGCCGTGGTGGGCGGTGCGATAGCTGGCATCGGCAGCCAGCATCATGTTGTAGCCGGCAGCCACCTGCGCGGTGCCGGGCGGGCCGATCAGCGGCAGCGGTGTTCGGGCGGCACTGCCGGTCCAGCGCAGCAAAAGCGCCGGGGCCAGGCCTTCGATATGATCGCTGTGCAGGTGGGTGAGCAGCACAGCGTCCAGCCCGCCCAGCGGCACGCCCCAACCAGCCAACTTGCGCACGCCGCCATCGCCGGCATCAATCAGCAGCAGCGTGTCGCCGGCCTTCACGGCCAGACAGGATTCGGCGCGCTGCGGATCAGGCAGCGGCGAACCGGTGCCGCAGAAAATCAGGGTGAGGCCGTCGCCATATGCGGCCAACGCATTACGGCCGGCTCGCCGCTCGGCGATTTGCCCGAACATGAATTCGCCCACCGAAACGCGTTGCCACCACAGGCCAGCGATGGTGGCCAGCAACAGCACGAGCAGAGGGAAACGGCGCATGTGATCTAAGCTAAGCCCAAGCTGACCTTGTGACAATGAATTGGTGTCCAACCCGGCGCATCCTGCTAATCTCGTATCCAGAAATGGGGGAGGAACGGGCATGGCAAGCGTAATGCGGGGGCTGATCGGTCTGATCGGTCTGTTCAATATCGTGATTGGTTTGGGCTTTCTGCTCGATCCCGGCAAGCTGGCAGGGCAATTTTTTCTGTCGCCGATGGGCCAACAGGGCATGGCCACGCTGCGCGCTGATTTCCCCGGCTTTTTCATTACCGGCGGCGTCTTTGCGCTGATCGGCGCGGTGAAGAAAGACGGCGACGCCCTGCTGGTGCCGCTTTTGTTGCTGAGTATCGCCATCATCGGCCGGGCCGTGTCGCTGGTGCTGGACGGCACCGCGCCCACCGCATGGCCGCCGATGATTGCCGAAGCCGTGATGATCGCGGCCTTGCTGCTGGCACGGCGCAGCTTCACGCGCTGACACCGGGAGTCAATCGGGCGCGCTTTCGCCTCCGCCGGGCGCGGATGGCGGCGCAGCATGCACGTTGGCGGCCGTTTTTGAGTGGAATCGCGATTTTTGCGGTGGCAGTGTCAATATAGTAGCAGCCAGAGGCCTTGACCGTGTCGGAATCCGCTCAAATCGATGGTCGGCGTTTGCGCTCGGCGGCGAGCCGGGATCGCATCATCCACGCGGTCATTGCCCTTGTTGACGAGGATCAGGGTATCCCGCGCGCCGAGGCAATTGCGGCCCGCGCCGGTGTGGGCCTGCGATCGGTGTTTCGCCATTTCGGTGACATGGACGGGCTGTATGTTGCGGTTATCGATCGCATCGGTCGGCGTTACACGCACCTCGTTCGCCCCTATCAAGCATCCGACTGGCAGAGCCAGATACGCGAGGCGATGGAACGGCGCATGGAGATGTTTGCAACCGTGCTGCCGTATCGCCGCGCCGCCGACATGCACCGCCAGCGCTCGCCGCTGCTCGATCACGGGCTGGATGCGCTCACGCTGATGCTTCGGGGCCGGCTGGAAGGCATCGTGCCGGACTCGATCAAGGCCGATCATCTGTGGTTCGAACAGCTTGATCTGTGGCTCAGCCTCGAAGCTTATGGCCGGCTGCGTGACGGGCAGCGGCAGGATCATGCCGCTGCCGTGCGGGTGGTCGAGGCAGCGGTGGCCGGGTTGCTGGCGGCCAAGGCCTGACCGGTTGATTTTCTTTGCGCCGGCCCGGGCGGGCAGTTAGGAGATGGCGCTTTCCAGCGGCGTTCTTCTAGGGGCAACATAGCCATGGCAAGCGAAGCGGCACCGCTGGTTGGCATCATCATGGGCAGTCAGTCTGATTGGCAAACGATGGTGCACGCTGCCGATACGTTGGCGGCTTTGGGCGTGCCCCATGAAACCCGTATCGTTTCGGCCCACCGCACCCCTGATCGGTTGTTCGAATACGCCAGGGGCGCTGCGGCAAGCGGCTTGCAGGTGATCATTGCCGGCGCCGGCGGTGCCGCCCATCTGCCCGGCATGGCTGCCGCGATGACGGCTTTGCCGGTGCTGGGCGTGCCGGTGGAATCGCGCCAGCTCAAGGGTATCGACAGCCTGCTTTCCATCGTCCAGATGCCGGCCGGCGTGCCGGTGGGGACCTTTGCCATCGGCAAGGCGGGCGCGATAAATGCCGCATTGCAGGCGGCGGCCATCCTCGCGTTGAATGATGCGGCGCTGGCACAGCGGCTGGCGGCGTGGCGGCAGGCGCAAACCGATGCGGTGGCGCAGGTCCCGTCTGACGATCTGTCCTGATGTTGGCGCCGGGTTCCACGATCGGCATATTGGGCGGCGGACAATTGGGCCGCATGCTGGCGCTTGCCGCAGCCGAATTGGGCTATCGCTGCCACATCTTTGCGCCCGAAACCGATGCGCCCGCCAGCGACGTCGCTGCCGTCACCACCCGTGCCGAGTATGGCGATACCGCCGCGCTGGCGGCCTTTGCGCGCCAAGTCGATGTGGTCACACTTGAGTGGGAAAATGTCGATCGCGAAGCGGTGCGCCGACTGGCGGCACTGGTGCCCGTCCACCCCGGCGCGCACAGCCTTGAAGTCGCACAGGACCGCATGGCCGAAAAACAGTTCGTCGAATGGCTGGGCGGGCGCACGGCAATTTGGGCCCAGGTGGACAGCCGCGAGGCGCTCGATGCTGCCATCGCGCAGGTGGGTGTGCCGGCGATTTTGAAGACGCGGCGGTTCGGCTATGACGGCAAGGGCCAGGCCCGCATAATGGCGGCCAGCGATGCCGATGCCGCTTGGCAGGCCATTGGCGGTGAGCCGGCGATTTTGGAAGGCTTCGTGAACTTTGCGTACGAATTCAGCGTGATCCTGTGCCGCGGGCAGGACGGCGAACAAGTGGATTGGCCGGTGCCGGTCAATCTGCACAAGAACGGCATCCTCGCCACTTCGACGCTGCCGCCGCCTGCACTGGTGCGCGCTCAAGCTGCCGAGGCGGCGGCGCTGGCGCGGACCGTGGCGGAAAAGCTCGGCCATGTCGGCGTGCTCGCGTGCGAATTTTTCGCCTGCAAGGATGGCCCGCGCTTCAACGAAATGGCGCCGCGCGTGCACAACAGCGGCCACTGGACAATCGAAGGCAGTGCCGCCAGCCAATTTGAAAATCACATCCGCGCCGTTGTCGGCCTGCCGCTGCGGCCCACCGGCTTGATGGCCAGTCGCATCGAGATGACCAACCTGATCGGCGACGAGGTTGCCGATTGGCCGCGCCTGATGGCCGATCCGGGCGCTCACGTACATCTTTACGGCAAGGCGCAGGCCCGGCCCGGGCGCAAGATGGGCCACGTCACCCGGTTGGGGAAATAGGCTTCAGGGTGCTTTGGGTTTGGGCGCTTTGAGCTTGGGCGCTTTCAGGGCACCGGGCGCAAAAGCCGTGCCGAAATAATCGCCTTCGTACCAACGCGGCGCAGACGGGGCGTTTGCCAGCCGGCGGATGATGTCGGTGTTGAGGCGGGTCCATTTGGCAGCGGCAGCCCAATCGAACGGCAGCGACAGTTGATCACCGACTTCGTGATAATAAGTGGTGCGAAACAAGCGTTCGGCTTCCTTGCACGCCATGCCGCCCGTGGTGTCGGCCCAGCCGGTTTTCAGGAACACCGATGGCACGCCCTTGCGCACGAACGGGTAATGATCGGAACGGGTGAATACCGCTTCTTCGGGCTGCGGATCGGGCGACAGGCCCAGCTTGGCGGCTTTGGCGGCAGCGGCCACAACTGGCCCGATGGTGGAACGGTCGCCGCCGAAGGCCACCACATCACCGAAATCGCAGGTGAGGATCGGCCTGTCGATGTTCACGTCGGCGATGATGCGGCGCACGTCCACCGTGGGCTGACGCG
>NZ_JBDNFM010000082.1:0-3641 GCF_041689835.1 Sandarakinorhabdus sp. | reverse complement strand
GAACTGGTGTTCGACAATTGCACCGTGCCGGCGCAAAATGTGCTGGGCGGCGTCGGCAACGGCGCCCGCGTGCTGATGAGCGGGCTGGATTACGAACGCGTCGTGCTCAGCGGCGGCCCCATCGGCATCATGCAGGCGTGCATGGATGTGGTGGTGCCCTATGTTCACGATCGCCAGCAGTTCGGGCAACCCATCGGCCAATTCCAGCTGATGCAGGGCAAATTGGCAGACATGTATGTCGCGCTGTCCACCGCGCAGGCCTATACTTATGCCGTGGCGCAGGCCTGCGATCGCGGCGAAACCACCCGCAAGGATAGCGCTGGTTGCATTCTCTACTCCGCCGAAAAGGCGACATGGATGGCGCTGGAGGCAATCCAGTGCCTGGGCGGCAACGGCTATATCAACGACTATCCCACCGGGCGGCTGCTGCGCGATGCCAAACTGTATGAAATCGGTGCCGGCACCAGCGAAATCCGCCGATTTCTGATCGGCCGTGAGTTGTTTGACGAGACCAAGTGAAGGGCTGGCGGCCGGGCTGGATTCCTTCGTCGCCGCTGGTGGCCGCAACGCCGGCTGATCTGGGGCGGCCCCCTCGCCAATCTCGATCAGCGCATTGATCTTGACTGCTTGCAGGCGTGACATCGCTTGGCCGCAGGCTATGGTGAGCGCGGGAGAAACATCATGAAATCACTGCTTGCCGCTGCCTGCGCGCTGTTGGCCACCACTGCCTTGGCGGCGCCAAAGCCCGATGCTGCGTTGCTCAAGGCCGCCACCGCGCAAGCGCCCGCCGTCACCGCCACGCTGAAAAGCCTGGTGGAGATCGAGACCGGCACCGGTGATGCCGAAGGCATGGCGGCGATGGGCCAGTATCTGGCGGCAGCGCTCACCGCGCGCGGCGGCACCATCGAGCGAGTGAAACCCACTGGCGGCGTGGTGGGCGATATCATCGTGGCGCGTTGGAAGGGCACCGGCAAAGGCAAGCTGCTGCTGATCAGCCACATGGACACGGTGTATCAACGCGGCGCGCTGGCGCGGGCGCCGTTCCGGCTGGCCGACAGCGCCGCTGGCCCGCTGGCCTATGGCCCCGGCATTTCGGACGACAAGGGCGGCATCGCCACCATCCTGCACACCTTGCCGCTGCTGACGCCCCGCGATTATGCCGAGCTGACGGTGGCGATCAACACCGACGAGGAACGCGGATCACAGGGATCGGGGACGATCATCACCGAGCTGTCGAAAGGCATGGCGGCCGTGCTCAGCTTCGAGCCGACGGGCATGCCCGAACGGCTGACGCGCGGCACATCGGCGACCAATACGGTGATCGTCACCATCAAGGGCAAGGCCAGCCACGCGGGCGGCGCGCCGGAAGCCGGCATCAATGCGCTGGTGGAAGCCGGGCACATCATCGCGTCCACCAAGGATCTGGACCGCGGCCAGGGCAATCGCCGCTTCAATTGGACCGTGGTCGAACAGCAGCGCGGCGTGCGGAACATCATCCCCGACGATGTGACATTGATCGGCGATCTTCGCACCAGCAACATGGCGCAATATGATGAATTCAAGGCGGAATTGCTCGATCGGCTGAAAACCCCGTCGGTTCCGGGCGCTCAGGTCGCCGCCGAAGTGCGGATGAACCGCCCACCGTTCACCGCCACCGCGGCCAGCAACGCGCTGATCGAGGAAGCCCGCGCCATTTATGCGACGTTTGGCAAGGAACTGGCCGTGACCGAACGCGGCGGCGGCGGTACCGATGCCGGCTATGCCGCGCTGGCCGGTGTGCCGGTGATCGAATCGCTGGGCCTGCCCGGATACGGCGCACACACCACGCAGGCGGAATATGTCTTTCTCGAAGCGGTGCCGCGCCGGCTCTATCTTGCGGCTAGCCTGATCCGCCGGCTGGGGCGCTAACCCGACCGCACCAATGTCTGCCGGCCACCCCCACCGCCTTTCGGCCATTTTGCTGGTGCTTGCCGGCATCGGGGCCTTGTGTGTGCTTGATGTGTTCGCAAAATATCTGGGGCTGCGTTACGGCGCGGCGGTCACCACCTTTGGCCGTTACGCCAGCGGTACCGTGATCGCGCTGATGGTATGGCAATGGCAGGGCCGGCCGTGGGTGGCACCGGGCGGGCTGAAGCCCAATCTGGTGCGCGGTACGCTGGTTGCGGGAATGGCGCTGGCATTTTTCTGGTCGATCACGCGGCTGCCGCTGGCGCTGGTGCTCACCCTGACGTTTGTCGGGCCATTGGCAGTGCCGTTCATGGCCGCGCTGTATCTCAAAGAACCGGTGCAACCCCGCTATATCGCCGCCGGTGCCGTTGGATTTGCTGGTGTGCTGGTGGCTGTTGGCGGCATGCCCGGCCTGTCCAGCCCGCAACTGATGGCGGCGTTGGCGGCGGGTGTGGCGGCCATATTATACGGCGCGTCGGCGGTAATCCTGCGGTCACGCGCCGCGGCTGACGGGGCGACAGTGATAACCCTGATTGCAGCCGTGGTGCCGCTCGTCTGGCTCTCACCAGTGGTGTTCACGGTTTCCGCGCTGCCGCCAGCAGTGGATATCGGGCTGATGGTGGCGATGGGCCTTGCGGGCAACATCGGCGTGCAATTGATGGCACGCGGCTATGTTCATCTCCAGGCCCAGGTTTCGGCTGTGCTGGAATACAGCGCGCTGCCGTGGGCGGCGCTGCTGGGCTGGATGGTGTTTGATGAAGCGGTTGCGCCGGCAACCGTCGCTGGCGCAGTGATCATTGCCGGCGCCTGTCTGTGGGCGTCTCGGACACCCGCATCAGTTCCGATCAGCCCGCTGCCGCCAGTGCCAGTTCCTTGAGGCAAACAGCCTTGGCGCGGCCAACGGAGGCAAAATCGGGCAGCAATTCAACCGCTTCACGCGCATCAGCCAGATAGGCCCCGCGGGCAGTAGCAGCATGGCTGCCAGCCGGCACGCCGCAGATCGCCTGCACGCCAAGAACCGGGGAGCGCCGCAAATCCGTCACCGCCAGCACTTCCGACGGTGCGCGCGGCAGCGCTGCCGCCAGCGCAGCGGTGAGTTGGGCGGCCTGCGCATCGTCAACCCCGCGTGCCAATTCCGGTGCTAGCGCGATCCAATCGCCAGCTCCGCCCCGAATGGCGCCGATCACCCGGCCCCAGTCACCGCCCGCCGCCAGCTGCGCAACCGCCGCCTTTGGGCCGCTTTTGGACACCTCCGATGCAAACTGGCCCGCCGAAAGGATACCGGCGATCAGCAGCAGGGGAGAAAGGCTCAAGGCAAGAAATCCGGACATGGTCCAATTATGGAGATGGCGGGCACCAGACGCAATGGTTTCAGGTCGGCGAATCGACGATCATTGCGGTGAAACTGCATTCTGCCGCCAGCTTGCCATCAACTTCGGCGCGGCCGCTGAATTTGGCGATTCGGCCACGGTCCTGCACCACTTCCACCTTCAGGTGCAGCAGGCAGCCAGGTTCCACAGGCGTGCGAAACTTGGCGTTGTCGATCGCCATGAAATACACCAGCTTGTTGCCCGCGCCGTCTGGCCCTGCCCCGTCTGCCGTTGCTTTTGCGCGAGCCGTGTGGATCGCAAGCACGCCGGCCGTCTGCGCCAGCGCTTCCACGATCAACACGCCGGGCATGATCGGCCGGCCCG
>NZ_JBDNFM010000081.1:0-4601 GCF_041689835.1 Sandarakinorhabdus sp. | reverse complement strand
ACTGGCCAATGAGCGCTTTCAGACAACAGTGCTCGCCCAGATTGCCAACGATATATCGCTGATTGTAGTCGATGAAGCACATTGCATATCGGATTGGGGGCATGATTTCCGACCGCAATATCGCCTGCTTGAACGTGTTATCCGCAACTTACCGCCCAATTCGAGGCTGTTGGCAACCACGGCAACTGCAAACATTCGCGTCATGGACGATCTAGCCGAGGTTTTGGGCCCAAACATTAACGTGTTACGTGGCGATCTGGCGAGGACATCGCTGACACTGCAGACTATGCGGCTGCCTTCGCAAGCCGCCCGGCTGGCATGGCTTGCTGACAAGCTGGCGCAGCTGGATGGCAGTGGCATAATCTACACTCTGACAGTCCGCGACGCCGGGATGGTGACCGCATGGCTAATGTCGTGTGGCTACGTGGTCGAATCCTATACCGGCCAGACCGGTGACCGCCGCGAGGAAATCGAACAGGGCCTGCTCGCTAACCGATACAAGGCCGTTGTCGCGACCACTGCGTTGGGCATGGGCTATGACAAGCCAGATCTGGCGTTTGTGATTCATTACCAGACGCCCGGGTCTGTGGTCGCTTATTACCAGCGAGTCGGGCGCGCGGGCCGGGCGCTTGACAATGCCTATGGGGTGCTGCTGAGCGGCCGGGAGGAAGCGGATATCAATAACTACTTCATCGGCAGTGCGTTCCCGACGCAAGAGGAAGTGTCCCAAGTGTTACAGGCGCTGGACAGCGCGCCTCACGGCTTGTCCGTCCCGCAACTGTTGGGGCAGGTCAACCTGAGCACGGGGCGCATTGAAAAGGCCATCGCCTTGATGGCGTTTGAGTCTCCGTCGCCGATCGCAAAGCTGGACGGCAAGTGGCAGCTGACGGCAGCGACGCTCATCCCAGAATTCTGGGAGCGCGCTGAGCGTTTGACCGCATTGCGTCGCGAGGAGGCGCTGCAAATGCAGCGTTATGTCGATTTGCCGTTCGGCCAGCACATGGGCTTCCTGATCCGGGCACTCGACGGGGAAGACAGCAATGTTCCAACGCCACGTTTGCCTGAGCTGTCCGCTGATCTGAACGATTACCTCGTAATCCGGGCCATCGCGTTTCTTCGACGAACCAATTTACCGATCAAACCACGCGAGAAGTGGCCCTTGGGAGGTCTGCCCCACTATCTTGTTCGCGGGGCGATCCCCGAAAGGCTGCGTGCACAGACTGGGAAAGCATTGTCGGTTTGGGGCGATGCGGGCTGGGGCGGTCTCGTTAGCCGCGGCAAATATCTGGATGGCCGCTTTTCGGATGACCTTGTAGAAGCTATGGCTGCTATGATCCGAGAATGGAACCCGCAGCCAGCGCCAACTTGGGTCACGGCGGCCCCCTCGTTGAGGCGCCCCGAGCTTGTGCCCGACTTTGCATTGCGCCTGGCGAGTGCGCTCGGCCTACCATTTCACATGATACTGCAGAGAACCGATGAGAGGCCAGAACAGAAGACCATGGCGAACAGTACGCAGCAGGCGCGCAATGTGGATGGAGCGCTCGGACTCAACGCAACTCCGATCCCGGCTGCACCGGTTTTGTTGGTCGATGATATGGTCGATTCACGCTGGACTCTGACAGTCGCGGCGTGGCTGCTTCGCTCGCATGGCGCTGGCCCAGTCCATCCGGTAGCGCTGGCACAAACAGGACACGGCGACTGATGCAGCCACTCACGACTAACACCAAGGCAATCCTGCTTTTGACTGCCCCCCTCATTGTCGGGCGAGGAACACCTGGAGCCGATTTGCTGACCCCCGGCGAATACAAGGCTCTCGCGCAGCGGCTCCACGAAATTGGTTGCCAACCGGAGGACCTCATTGGCCCGGACGAAGCCAGAATCATTGAGGAATGCAGGAATTTCATCGAGCCAGTTCGGTTGAAATTGCTGTTGGCCCGTGGTTTGCAACTGGCCCAGGCGGTGGACCGCTGGCAGCAGCGCGCCATATGGGTGATCAGCCGCGCCGACCCCGAATATCCAAAACGCTTGAAGGCTAAACTGAGGAGCCAGGCTCCCGCTGCTCTGTACGGTTGCGGAGACGTTGGCGCACTGGACGAGGGCGGCTTGGCAGTCGTGGGCTCCCGTCACGTCAATGAAGAGCTTAGCCGCTACGCCATGGAAGTCGGGCTTCTTGCTGCTCGCGCCGACCGTCCCATCGTGTCGGGTGGTGCCAAGGGCATCGACCAAGCGGCTATGCGCGGCGCTCTCGAGGCGGGCGGCAAGGCTTGCGGCATCTTGACCGATAGCCTCGAAAAGCAGGTCATGACCCGCGAGCACCGGGATACGATACTCAATGGCCAACTTGTCCTCGTGTCGCCCTACGATCCAAACGCCGGGTTTAACACTGGGCATGCCATGCAGCGCAACAAATATGTCTATGCCCTCGCCGACGCTGCCTTGGTGGTCAGTTCGGATGTCGAAAAGGGTGGAACCTGGGCAGGCGCAATCGAACAGCTCAAAAAGCTCAAACTCGCAAAGGTGTACGTCCGGTCCACTGGGTCACCGCAGCGCGGTTTGGACGCACTCAGGAGCGAAGGTGCCATTCATTGGCCCAACCCGACTGCACCGGAGGACTTGCAGACCCTGCTCGATGCGGCTCCGGAACAACCAGCGGAGTTACAGCTATCGCTAAAAGCACAGATGGATCCGACCCCTGCGTTAGGTCCCACCGGTCTTATTTGTGGGACGGCGAAAAAAATCGCGCCGTTCAATGCGGCTGAAGCTACGCCGGACGAGAATGCAGAATCTGACGCCAAGCCTGAGCACTCATTAGACCCTGCAGACCAACTGTTTGCCGCTGTCCAGCCAATCATCATCGAATTTGCGCAACAGGCAATCAAGGATGGTGAGCTTGCTGCGGCACTGCATGTCCCCAAACTATTGGCCAAAACGTGGCTGGACAGAATGGTGGATGACGGGGTGCTTCAGAGGCAGAAAAAGCCGGCTGGATATGTCATCCGCTCGGCGCGATTACTGTAACCCGCCAACCGAATTTCCCCCTCACCCCAACGCCACCCGCGCCCCCGCGTGGCGCACCAGCACGCCTTCCAGTTCCAGATCCAGCAGCACGCTGGCCACTTGCGACGGCGGCAGCTTGGTGAGGCGGATGAGATCGTCGATGGGCACGGCCGTGGGGGAGAGCAGGGCGAGCAGCGCGGCGCGGGCGGCCGGATCGGGCGTGAGGGCCGGGCCAAAGTCTGGCAGCGGGATCGGCTCGGCGACGTTCAGGCGCAGCGCGGGCTGGCCGGAAAGGGTGGACAGCGCCTCCAGCACATCGGCCGCGTTCTGGATCAGCGTGGCGCCTTCGCGAATCAGCAGGTTGCAGCCCTGCGCGCGGGCATCGAGCGGGGAGCCGGGGACGGCCATCACCTCCCGCCCCAGATCGGCCGCGATGCGCGCGGTGATCAGGCTGCCGGATTTGGGCGCGCCTTCCACCACGATGGTGCCGGCGCTTAAGCCGGCGATGATGCGGTTGCGGCGCGGGAAATGGCGGGCCTGCGGCTCCACCCCCGGCGGCTGTTCGGCCACCACCAGGCCGGTATCGGCGATGCGCGCCATCAGATCGGCGTGATCGGGCGGATAGGCCACATCCACCCCGCCGGCCACCACCGCGATAGTGCCGCGCTCCAGTGCCGCCGCGTGCGCCGCCGCATCGATGCCGCGCGCCAGGCCCGACACCACGACATAATCCGCCTCTGCCAGATCCATCGCCAATTGCCGGGCAAAACGGATGCCCGCCGCGCTGGCGTTGCGGGCGCCGACGATGGCCACTGCCTGCCGATCGAGCAGGGAAAGATCGCCGCGCGCATACAGCACCGGCGGCGCGGATTCAGTGCGGCTGAGCAGTTCGGGATAATCCGGCGTGCCAAGAAACAGCAGATGCGCGCCCAGCTTTGCGGCGGTTTCCAGTTCGGCCAGCGCATCGGATTCGGGGTGCAGCGCCAACTGCCGATTGCCGCGCCGCGCGAGATCGGGCAGCGCCTTGAGCGCGGTTTGCGCATCGCCAAAGCGGGCAACCAATTGGCGATAAGTGACCGGACCAATCGATTCGGTGCGGATCAGCCGCAGCCGGGAGACGGCATCAGCGGGCAGGCTCATTTGGTCTTTTGCCCGATTTTCGATTCGGTGCCGGCGGCGAGACGGGCCAGATTGTCCCGGTGCAGGAAGATCAGCAGCGCCGCCAGCGCCGCCAGATGCGTGACCCAGCCGATATTGCCGGTGAGTGCCCACACCGCCGCTGGACAGGCCACCGCCGCCAGCATGCCGCCGACGCTTGAATACCGCGTGACCAACGCGCCGCCGAGCCAGGTGGCCAACGCGATGACGCCCGCAAGCGGCGCAGCGGCCAATGTGATGCCCAAAATCACCGCGACGCCCTTTCCTCCACGAAATTTGAGCCAAATAGGAAAGCAGTGGCCAACAAAAGCCGCAGTGCCGGCAGCAATGGCGCCAAATTCGCCGCCCAGTTCGCGGCCGATGGCAACCGCCGCCGCCCCTTTGCCCGCATCCAGCAGCAAAGTGGCCGCCGCCAGCCCCTTGTTGCCGGTGCGCAGCACGTTGGT
>NZ_JBDNFM010000080.1:0-11611 GCF_041689835.1 Sandarakinorhabdus sp. | reverse complement strand
CCAAACTGTCCCTCGCGTCGAAATTCGGCGTGCCGGCCGATGAAGCCGCGCCGGTGCTGATGGCCGCCCGTCAGGTTGCCGATGCCCTGGGCATCTGCTTCCACGTCGGTAGCCAGGCCATGAGCCCGCAGGCGTACAGCGACGCCATGGCCCAGGTGCGTGCCGCGATCGTAGGTGCCGGCGTCACCGTTGATATCGTCGATGTCGGCGGCGGCTTCCCGTCCATCTATCCGGGCATGGAGCCGGGCCGGCTCGAAGCTTATTTCGACGTGATCCACCGCGCCTTCGAAGCGTTGCCGATTTCCTATTCCGCCGAATTGTGGTGCGAACCCGGCCGCGCGCTGTGCGCCGAATATTCATCGGTGCTGGTGCGTGTCGAAGCGCGCAAGGGCGATACGCTGCATATCAACGACGGTGCCTACGGTACCCTGTTCGATGCTGCGCACATCGATTGGCGTTTTCCGGTCAAGCTGGTGCGGGAAAGCGAAAGCCGCGCCCGCACGATCGATTTCAGCTTCTGGGGCCCACCCTGCGACGACATGGATTTCATGCGCGGTCCGTTTGCGTTGCCCGCCGATATCGCGGCGGGTGATTATATCGACATCGGCATGATCGGTGCCTACGGCTCGGCAATGCGAACCGGGTTCAATGGCTTCACGGCCGGCGAAACGGTGATCGTCACGGACGAACCGATGGACACGCTTTATGGTGTCACACAAGAGTCGCCGCTCAAGGTTATCAAGCTGCACCAGAAATAGAATTAATGCCCCCGCCCGTTCGGGTGGGGGCATGGTTTCCCGCTCGGCGCCGGGCTCCCCCGGCCGCGGGCGGCGCTCTCATGCGCCGGGCCACCGTTTGAACTTGGGAGCATATCATGACCGCCACGCCCGAAACGCTCAACGCCGCCTCCCTTAATGCGGTCGTCACCGAACTCACCCCCGCCCAGCGCCAGCGCAAGGCCGAGCTGCTGTCCACTGTAGTGGAGCATATCGACATCACCAGCTTCGACGCCCGCCCGATCATCGACGGCATGGCCAAGATGAGCTTTACCAGCCGCGATCTCGCCCGTGCCACCAGCATCTACAACCAGATGCTGGCCGATCCTGATTGCACCATATTCCTGGTCATCGCCGGTTCGACCAGCGCCGGCGGCTGCATGGATCTTTATGCCGAACTGCTGCGCAGCAACATGATCGATGGCATCGTCGCCACCGGTGCCACCATCGTCGATATGGATTTCTTCGAAGGCCTAGGCCACAAGCATTATCAGGCGCTGGAAGTGCCCGATGACGACACGCTGCGCTCGCTGCTGATCGACCGCATTTACGATACCTACATCGACGAAGAATCGCTGCAGGATTGCGATCACACCATCTACGAAATTGCCAATAGCCTGCCGCCCGGCCCGTACAGCAGCCGCGCCTTCATCCGCGAAATGGGCAAATATCTCAGCGAGCATGGCAAGAAGGACAACAGCCTGGTCAAGCTCGCCTATGAGCATGACGTGCCGATCTTCTGCCCGGCGTTTGTCGACAGCAGCGCCGGTTTCGGCCTCGTCAAGCACCAGGTGGACCGGGCCAAGGCTGGCCAGCCCTACATGATGCTGGATGCCATTGCCGATTTCCGCGAACTCACCGATATCAAAATCAAGGCCGGCACCACCGGCCTGCTGATGATCGGCGGCGGCGTGCCCAAGAACTTCATCCAGGACACCGTGGTCTGCGCCGAAATCCTCGGCCACCACGACGTTGAAGTGCACAAATATGCCGTGCAGATCACCGTCGCCGATGTGCGCGACGGCGCCTGCTCATCCTCAACGCTGCAGGAAGCCGCCAGCTGGGGCAAGGTCAACACCGGCATCGAACAGATGGTGTTCGCCGAAGCCGGCAGCGTGATGCCGCTGCTCGCCAGCGATGCCTACCACCGCGGCCACTGGAAAACCCGCGCCAAACGCGGCTGGGCCAAATTGTTCGCCTGACAAACAAAAAGGAGCGGCCCGGCGTGATGCCGAGCCGCCCCTTTTTTCGCCGGACGCCCGATCAGGCGGCGACAGCGCGCCGACGACGGGCAGCAGCACCTACCAGACCAAAGCCGGCGATCAACATCGCCCAGCTGGCCGGTTCTGGCACCGCGCCGGCGCCACCGGCATAAGCCCAGATGTTCATGTCGGCAAACGGACCATCGCCGTTCTGAACAACTCCGGCGCCAGCAACGTCATCCACAAATGACCACCTGCCATCTCCAGAAAAAGCGTACGCGTACCCGTAATTATTGTTGACGGTGATCGGGCCGTAAGCGGCCCAAATCAAATCGCGACTTGGCGAGCTGCCCGTGATGGCTGCAATGCCCGACCATTGACCAGCGTCAAGCGGCAGGCTGCCCAACAAGGCTTCGACATCGGCGCGATTGGCCAAGGTGAAGCCAGCCGAGGTCACAGCATTGATCATGCTCGTTGGCGACTGATTGAAGAAAACGTTCGTCTGCACCCAATTGCGCTGCGTGTTGCTGTCGGTGAAAGTCGCCAGCCCACCGATCGTCGGCCCGATCGAAATCGCGGCAGAAGCTGAACCGGCCAGAGCCACGGCGGAAACGGCCGTGAAGAGAAATTTGAACATCAGGAATACCCCAGGGCAAAAGCGCCGTAAGCAGAAATGCACAATCTGTACCAAATGATCGCATCGTTGAAATTATTGACTTTTCTCGGCGGCAAAAAGCCTTGGTGTAAGGATTTCCGACAGTTTCACCGCAAATGGCAAAGCTGGACCGGCATTTGACACCGGTCCAAAAAACCTCGAGCGTTTTCCAGGCGAAAACCGGGGGATGACGTGATGGGCGCTGCGACGAGCAATATTATCTTGCTGCCGATGCTGGTGTTGGCCGGTTGGACGATGATCGTGTGGGTGTGGATGTACGCCACCCGCCTGCCCGCGATGGGCCGCGCCGGCATCGATGGCACCAAAATGGTCGGCTCCACCGGCAAGAGCCTGCGCGATCAATTGGTCGCCGCCGGCGAGGAACGCGCCAGCTGGGTGGCCGACAATTACAACCACCTGATGGAACAGCCGACGATCTTTTATGCCGTCACCCTCGCGCTGGCCGTGATGGGCGAAGGCGGCGGCCTCGCGGTCGGGTTGGCCTGGGGTTATGCCGGCCTGCGCATCGCCCACAGCCTGGTGCAGATCCTCTCCAACCGCGTCGTGGTGCGCTTTGCCCTGTTTGCGCTGGCCAGCCTGTGCCTCCTCGGCCTCGTGCTGCTGGCGCTCAGCATCGCCAGCGCTCAGGGTTGACGCCAGCGCTCAGGGTTGACGCCAGCGCTCAGGGTTGACGTTCGAACCGCGCCACCAGTTCGACATGGCTTGACCAGCGGAACTGCGCCACCGGCCACAGCGTCGTGATCCGGTAGCCGCCCTCCACCAATATCTTCGCATCGCGCCCGAAGGTGTTGGGATTGCACGATACCGCCACAACAACCGGCACCTGACTGGCCGCCAATTCCTTTGCCTGCGCTTCCGCCCCGGCGCGCGGCGGATCGAACACCACCGCGCCCAGCCCGGCCAGTTCCCCGCCCTTTCCCCCGCCCTCTCCAACGCTCACCAGCGGCCGGCGAAACAGGTCGCGGTGCTGCACCTCCACGCGGCGGCCAGCAAGGCGCGCCGCGAGACCCAGCGCCGTCACCGCCGGCCCGGCCGCATCCACCGCCAGCACGGCGGCCTTGAGCGACAGCGGCAGCGCAAATGTGCCCAGCCCGCAAAACAGATCCGCAACACGGCCGGCATCGCCCACAGCCTCCAGCACAGCCGCCACCAGTGCCGCCTCGCCTTCACGCGTCGCCTGCAAAAACGGCGCCGCCGGCAGCGGAACCGGCACGCCGCCCATGATCAACGCCGGTTGCCGCCGCTCCACCAGCGTGTCGATGCCGCCCGCCCCTTCCACGCTCAGCCGCGCCAGATCGCAGCCTTGTGCAAAATCGGTCAGCGCCTCGATTGCCGCCAGCCCTTCGGCCGATACGTTGGCCAGCAGCACATCCACACCCGCATCTGACAGGGTGAGCGCAATCCCCGCCCCTTGCCCATCCTTCAGCCGCGCCCGCAGCAGCCGCCGCAGCGGCGCCAGCAGCGCCATCAATTGGGGGTGCAGTACCGGGCAATCAACAATATCAATCAGCGCATGGGTGCCCTCGCTGTGAAAACCCAGCACCAGTTTGCCGCCGCGTTTCAACGCCTTCAGGCTCGCCCGGCGCCGGCTGCGCGGCGGTGACAGCGCCAAGGGCCGCACATCATCCGGCAGCCCACCCGGCAGCACGCGCGAAATCCGGTCGATAACGAAATTGCCATAGGCCGCGTCATCCATGTGCTGCATCTGGCAGCCGCCGCACGCCGGATAGTGCGTGCACGCCGGCGCCGCGTGGTGCGGCCCTGGCATGATGAGTGGCGGGCTGATGCTGAAATCGACGCTGTCCCCCACCGCCGCCAGCGGCACGAAACGACCATCATCGCTGACCCCGTCCCCGCGCGCCGCCAGCCGCACGATCGGACGCCAATCGCTCCCGACGCCGCTCATAATGCCGCCAGCACGGCCGGCAGGCTGGCGACCAGATCATCGGCAATGCCGCCCGGCCCCAGCCGCACGCCGGCCTCGCCGTGCAGCCAGGCCGCCGCCTGCGCCGCCTCGAACAGCGGCAGCCCCTGTGCAATCAACGCGGCGATCATGCCGGCCAACACATCACCCGAACCGGCGGTGGCCAGATACGGGCTGGCATGCGCATTGATCGCCGCCCGGCCATCGGGCGCCGCGATGATGGTGGCTGCGCCCTTCAGCAATACCACCGCCCCGCAGGACCGCGCCGCCGCCTGCACCGCCGCCAGCCGATCATCCCCAAGATCAGCACGTATTGGGCCAAACAACTGGGCAAATTCCCCCTCGTGCGGCGTCAGCACTGCTGGCACACCGATCGGCCCGCGCGGCAACAGGCGCAGCGCCCCGGCATCAATCACCAGCGCCTTTTCGGCCCAGCTCAGGCGCTTTAGCCAGCCGCGCGCGCGCATATCGGCATCCATGCCCGGCCCGATCACCACCGCGCCCAGCCGCTTGTCCGGAAGCAGCGCGGCAGCTTCGTCATCATTGCGCCGCATCAGCGCCAGCGCCGGCAGATGGGTGCCCTCCCCCACCAGCGTCACCAGCCCAGCCCCGCAGCGCAGTGCCGCCAGCCCCGCCAGCCCCGATGCGCCGCCATGGCCAGGCGTGCCTTCCACCACCATCACCCAGCCGCGGGTGTATTTATGGGCATCGCGTGCCGGCGCAGCCAGTCGCGGCCGCGCGGTAAAAGCCAGCGGCGTTTCGATGGCCAGGCCAATATCCACAATCGCCAACCGGCCCGACACAAAACCGCCTTCGCCCAACACGTGCCCCGGCTTGGCCGCGCCAAACGTCAGCGTCAGCTCCGCCGTCAGCGGCCGACCCAACGCGCGGCCGGTATCCGCCTCCAGCCCCGAAACGATATCGATGGCCACCACCCGCCCCTGCCCGCGCAGCCGGTCCAGCGCCGCCTGCGCGCTTTCGGGAAGCGCCCGGGTGAGGCCGGTGCCAAACAATGCATCGACGATCAGCGGCGCGGGCGGCGCCTCGGCCAGCGGCACCACCGCCCCGCTCCAGCGCCGCGCCATCGTTGCGGCCGGTTCACCCAGCGGCGGCGCATCGGCCGCCACCGTCACCTCAACCCCGGCTTTTGCCAACACCAAGGCAATTCCATAACCGTCGCCGCCATTGTTGCCCGGCCCGCACAACACCGTTGCCCGCGCCGCCGGGGCAAACGCCATGATCGCCCGCGCTGCGCCATCGGCCGCCCGTTCCATCAGGGTGAGCGCCGGGGTGCCGGCTGCAATCGCGGCAGCTTCTGCGGCGCGCATGGCGGCGGCAGTGACGATGGGGAGACCAGAATCGACGATGAACATGCGCGCCTTGTCACAAAGCCGGGGCGGCGGCACAAGGGCCAGCATGGTCACTATCCGCCCAGCCGCGCCCAGCGATGCCGCCGAACTGGCCAAATTGCTCAACGCCATCATCGTCCGCGGCGGCACCACAGCCTTTGAAACGGCGTTCACACCTGGCGGCCTGAGCGAGGCCTATCTCACCGGCCCCGCCGCCCATTGCTGCTTCGTGGCGCAGGCCGACGGGCGCATCGCCGGCTTCCAGACGCTGGGCACGCAGCTCTTCCTGCCCGCCTACATCGGCGACATCGCAACATTTGCCCGGCTTGGCAGCACCCAGGGCGGGGTGGGCACGGCACTGTTTGCCGCTACCACGGCGCACGCCCGCGAACTCGGCCTCACCGCGATCAACGCCACCATCCGCGCCGACAACACCGGCGGCCTCACCTTCTACACCCGCATGGGCTTTACCGATTACGAGATCGTGCGCGGCGTGCCCCTGAAAAACGGCACGCCGGTCGACCGGATCAGAAAGCGGTTCGTCCTTTAAATATCGGCAAACATATGCGTTTCCGCAGCCGCACCCGGATGCGTCACTGCCCCCAACCGCGCCGGGCCAACGGTTTGCGCAAACTTCCAGATCGCCCCCGATTGGTAATCCGTCGCGCGCGCCGTCCACTGCGCCCGCCGCGCCTCCAGCACGCCCGCGTCCACTTCCAGCTCGATCGTGCCGGCCTGCGCGTCGATGCTGATGATATCGCCATCCTCAATCAGCGCAATCGGTCCGCCTTCCGCCGCCTCCGGCCCGACATGCCCGATGCAAAACCCCCGCGTTGCACCTGAGAAACGCCCATCGGTGATCAGCGCCACCTGCTCCCCCATGCCCTGGCCATACAACGCCGCAGTGGTAGACAGCATCTCGCGCATCCCCGGCCCGCCCTTGGGGCCTTCATACCGGATCACGATCACGCACCCCGGCTCGATCCCGCGCTGCTCCACCACGGCAAAGCACGCTTCCTCGCTGTCAAACACCCGCGCCGGACCGCTAAATTGCAACGTCTTCATCCCCGCCACCTTCACGATGGCACCATCGGGCGCCAGGCTGCCCTTCAGCCCCACCACGCCGCCGGTCGGCGTGATCGGGTTGGACACCTCGTAAATCACCTTCTGATTGGGATTCCAGCTGATCTCGTCGATATTCTCGGCCAGCGTCTTGCCGCTCACCGTCAGGCAATCGCCGTGAATAAATCCGGCATCGAACAATGTTTTCAACACCATATACACGCCGCCCGCGTCATACATGTCCTTCGCCACATATTTTCCGCCGGGTTTCAGATCGGCAATATACGGCGTCGTCTTGAAAATCTCGGCCATGTCGAACAGGTCGAATTTTACCCCGCATTCGTTGGCCATCGCCGGCAGGTGCAGCGCGGCGTTGGTCGAACCACCCGTCGCCGCCACGATCCGCGCCGCATTTTCAAAGGCTTCGCG
Organism: Sandarakinorhabdus sp.; assembly: GCF_041689835.1. Lineage (GTDB taxonomy): Bacteria > Pseudomonadota > Alphaproteobacteria > Sphingomonadales > Sphingomonadaceae > Sandarakinorhabdus. The sequence continues at coordinate 4,193 of NZ_JBDNFM010000080.1, read as the reverse complement.
CGTGCAGATATCGCGCGGGCGGATGTTGCGCTCCAACAGCGTCATGATCTGCGTGCCCGCCGCAATCGCGATATCGGCGCGGCCCTGATACGGCGCGGGCGCCATGTTGCTGTTGGGCAACGAAAGCCCGATCGCCTCCCCCACGCACGCCATCGTGTTGGCGGTGTATTGCCCGCCGCACGCGCCGTGGCCGGGGCACGCCACCTTCTCCAACGCCGTCAACCGCGCCAACGGGCAGTTGCCAGCCGCAAAGCCGCCCACCGCCTCAAACACATCCACCACCGTCACGTCCTGGCCTTCAAACCGGCCCGGCAAGATCGATCCGCCATACACAAAGATGCTCGGCACATTCAGCCGCAACATCGCCATCATCATGCCCGGCAAGCTCTTGTCGCACCCGGCAAAACCAATCAGCGCATCATAACAATGCCCGCGCATCGACAGCTCGATACTGTCGGCAATGCAATCCCGGCTCACCAGACTGGCCTTCATGCCCTGGTGCCCCATCGCAATCCCGTCCGTCACCGTGATCGTGTTGAACCGCCGCGGCATCCCGCCTGCGCCGTTCACCCCAATCCGCGCCGCATCCGCCTGCGCATCCAACGTCGTATTGCACGGCGCGCTGTCATTCCCCGCCGAAGCAATCCCCACAAACGGCCGCCCAATCTCCTCCTCGGTCAGCCCCATGGCGTAATAATAACTACGATGCGGCGCCCGCTCCGGCCCCACCGAAACATGACGCGATGGCAGCTTGGACTTGTCGAATCTTGTCATATATGGGCCTCTTTGACTAACAATATTGCCATGACGCAGGGCGGCGGCGGGGTCAAGGGTGGGCGTCTTGAAGTTCAAGAATGAGGGCCTCCGGCGGGCAGGGACTCAGTCCCTGCACCCGTTCGTTTCAGGCGGCCCTCGCCCAATATTCCCGTCATGCTGGCGCAGGCCAGCATCCATTGCAGCGAGGGGACCACCAACGGCTGCATGGGCAACCGACTGCACAATGGATGCTGGCCTGCGCCAGCATGACAGGCCGGGGATTAGCAGGCCACACCGCCCCCCCCTTCACCTCCAAACGTCACCCCGGACTTGATCCGGGGTCCCGCTGTTTCCTCGCTCATCCCGAGCCTGCCGCCGCCTTCGCCTTCGCCGCCTTGCGCGCCACGCGCACATTGGCGCGGGCGCCAGCGGTGGCCAGCGGTGGCCAGCGGATCGACCAGCGCGGCATAGCGGGTGAACAGCAACGCCACCCGGTCCGCATCGCCGCTGAACGCTTCGGCGCGGTAAAGCCGGTTCACCGCGCGGTCCAGCGCCTGGTGCGCGGCGCGCAAATCAGCCGGCATGGTCAGCGGATCATAAAGCTGCGCCAGATTGGCCGTCGGATGATTGGCGCGGGCATCGAGCACGACTTGCGCCAGCGCGGACACCTTCGCCTGCTGCGCTTCGCTGGCGTCGGGCCAAGGGAAGGTGTTGTAAACAAGGCCTGTGGAATAACTGTAATCGCTCTTCAATCTTCCGCCAATATGGGCCAACCAAGCCATATGCATACGAGAAGTGAGGATGCCAAAAATATACTTTGTGACGTTTTGCAAAACGATGATCTTATTGCTTGGAATTGTCGGCGGTTCGAGCCAACCGATTGGGACATATTCACGGCGTTCAGAACTCACCTCTGGGATCGCCAGAAATGGCCCAGTGGGTATCACGTTAACATGATATTGCTGTGGCATCCGAGCAAGACTCCGCGCCAAACTGCCTGGAGATTTTTCACGATATCTCCGAACTGCCGCAATTCGTTCAATCACCTTCGGCAGGCCCTGCAGTTCGTCGGGTGAAGCCTCGTTGGTGTGTAAAATCCAACGGGCCACGCCATTGATAAATTCATACCCACCAACGAATGGACGAAATAGACGTTCCGAACCAGGTTCGGCCGCTATGAAGTCGCGACGTTCGCTCGCATCAAAAATATAGTTCCCGCCATCAACCGGCTTCGTCCCGACACATACTTGGGGAACTGCTGAGAGTGGCTGCGCAGCCCTGTCGACAACAAGGTGCCGCGTCGCGGTGTTCCGCGCTTCAAACAGATAGGCAGTCAGGGCACCGTGCCGTGTTTCAACTGGATCACCATTTTGTGTTGGATAACTGAACAGTCTCTTGGTTTCAGGTGCTATTTCCCGGCAAGTGAAGCCAATGATCACGACGTGAACATGGGCTTTGCCACGCGCCTCTGACATCCAAATGAAAGGCCGGTAGGCAAAGCCGATCTCAACATTCCAACGTTGAAACATGGCAGGCCAGAGCTGCGCAACTTGCTCACCCTGTGCGATGGAGTTTGTTGCGACAAACGCAACCCGAATTTTGGTTTTCTAAATTAATTCAGCAGCTTTCAGGAACCATGCCGCCACATAGTCGAGGCGCTTGCCGCTGGCTCCCAGTCTCTGCAGCAGTTCGCCGGCCTGATCTTGTTGATTTTTCCCGCGCATTACAAAGCCAACAAACGGCGGATTGCCCATGATGAAGCTGAGCCGATCGCGCGGGCACACTGCGTCCCACTCCACCTCCAGCGCGTCGCCGTGGACGATGTTGGCGGATTTCTTCAGCGGGATGCGCACGAACGGCACCGAGAAAGCCGCCGCAAGCTCGATGTTGGCGATGTGATCGGCCATCCACATCGCCACTTCAGCGATGCGCGCCGGCCATTCTTCAAATTCGATGCCGTGAAACTGATTCACGTCCACCAATGACAGCAATGACGGATCGAGCACGCCTTGCCGGGTGCCGATGTTCACGCCGCCGGTTGCCTTGGGGTAAAGCGCTTCCAGACATTCCAGTTCCAGCCGGCGTATTTCGCGATAGGCGATAACCAGGAAATTGCCGCAGCCGCAGGCGGGATCAAGGAAATTGAGCCGCGCCAGCTTGTGCTGAAAGGCTTGCAACGCCGCCTCGCGCCCGGTGCGCCGCGCCTTGATGGCCACCAGTTCGCTTTCGAGGTCGTCAAGGAACAGCGGCCGGATTACCCGCAGGATGTTGACCTCGCTGGTGTAATGCGCGCCTTTCTCGCGGCGTTCCTGCGCGCTCATCACCGATTGGAACAATGATCCGAAAATGGCGGGCGACACCTTGCGCCAATCGAAACGCGCCGCATCCAGCAGCATGTCGCGCATCGCCTTGTCAAAAACCGGCGTGCGCACGCTGCCGGCGAACAATTCGCCATTCACATAGGGAAAGGCGTCCAGCTCGGCGCTGGTGCCAGCCTGGCGCTTGTTCCCCGGCGTATCGAGAATGTCGAACAATTCGATCAGCACGCGGCCAACGTCGCTGCCATCGTCCTTGGTGTCGTTGTCGATCAGCTGGAGGAAGATATCCTTGGGTTCAAAAATGCCGGTATCATCGGCAAACAGGCAGAACAACAAACGCACAAGCAGCCGTTCCAGATCGTGCCCGGCATAGCCCTTGGCCTTGAGCGCATCGTGCAGCAGGCCCATCAATTCGGCCGCTTTGATGTTCACATCGGCCTGGGTAACAAAGGTGCGTTGCCGGCCAAGGATGAAATCGAACCGCTCGATATGGTCGGCAAGCTGGGTGAGCGTGAAGCGGGTTTCGGTGCCGGTTTCCAGATCGATCAGCCGCCAGCGCTGGAAATCGCACGTAAGCACATAGCGCGGCTGATCCCGTTCGGGCAGCCAATCGACATAATCCAGCGCCTGCGCCAGCGCCTTGCCAAGATTAAGGCCGGCGCTTTTTTGTTCCACCAGCAAAACGCCGGGCCAGAACAGATCGATGAAGCCGTTGCGCGATTTGTCGAGCGTGCCAACACGCTTTTCATAGGAGGCAACGGCGCGGCGCCTGACGCCGAAGATGGCGAAGAACTCGTTGTAAAAGCTCTGGGTTTCAGCCTTCTCGTACGTTTCATCATGCCATTCAGCGGCAAATTCCTTCGCACGTTGTTTGATGATATCCCAGCCAAGGCGCTGCATTGCTGTCTCCCCGGCCGGCAACCTATTGCGGCGAGCGCATGATGCCAATCAGGAAAAGCGGGACCCCGGATCAAGTCCGGGGTGACGGGGTGGTTTGGGGTGAAGCGCCGCCTGAAACCAAACGGGTGCAGGGCCCGCGCCCCTGCCCCAACGCGTCGCCCCGGACCCCTGCCCCGCCCCCCCCATCCCGTCGCCCCGGACTTGATCCGGGGTCCCGCT
>NZ_JBDNFM010000079.1:0-8810 GCF_041689835.1 Sandarakinorhabdus sp. | reverse complement strand
CAGTTGAAGGCCCAGCTCATGGAGGCCCTGTCGCGATGAAAAAGAAACCCGCCGCCAAAAAGGTTTCCGCCACGGCCACCGCGAAAGCCAAGCCCGACGCGCTCACCCCGCTCGTTGCGGAGGTCCGCAACCTCATCCAGTCGGCCCGCCGGGGCGTGGCCTCGGTCGTCGATACGTTTCAGGTGATGACGAACTTCGAGATCGGTCGCCGCATCGTCGAGCACGAGCAGAAGGGCGCAAAGCGGGCGGAGTATGGAAAAGAGCTCTTGGGAGAACTCTCGCTCCGATTGTCGGACGAGTTCGGAAAAGGGTTTTCCGTGAGCAATCTCCAGTTAATGCGAAAGCTCTTCCTCTCCTACCAAGGCCGAATTCAACAGCTACGGCGCCCGCCGCGGCAACCACGAAGTGATGATGCGCGGCACCTTCGCCAACATTCGCATCCGCAACGAAATGGTGCCGGGCGTCGAGGGCGGCGTGACCCGCCATGTGCCCACCGGCGAGCAATTGGCGATCTACGACGCCGCCATGGCTTACAAGGCCGATGGCACGCCGCTGGTTGTGGTTGCCGGCAAGGAATATGGCACCGGCTCCAGCCGCGACTGGGCGGCCAAGGGCACCACGCTCCTGGGCGTTCGCGCCGTCATCGCCGAAAGCTTCGAGCGTATCCACCGCTCCAACCTAGTGGGCATGGGCGTGCTGGCGCTGGAATTCGCCGCCGGAACTGACCGCAAATCGATTGGCCTCACCGGTGAGGAAGTGTTCGAGATCACCGGCCTCGCCAGCCTGCGGCCGCGCCAGATGCTCAGCGTGGCGTTTACCCGTCCCGACGGCAGCACCGGCAGCTTTGAAACGCTGTGCCGGATCGATACGGAGCAGGAGCTGGAATATTATTACGCCGGCGGCATCCTGCCCTACGTGTTGAGGAATCTCGCAGCGGCATGAACTGGCAGACCATCGCAATCGAAGCGGCGGGCTGGATCGGGGCAGTGCTGGTGCTGGCAGCCTATGCGCTGGCCAGCGCCGGCCGCCTCGATGGCCGTTCGACGCTGTTTCAATGGCTCAATCTGGTGGGCGCGGCGGGATTCGTAGTCAATACGGCCTGGCACGGGGCAATTCCGTCGATGGTGCTCAACATCATCTGGTGCGGGATCGCCATTTTCACGCTGCTGCGCGCCCGGCGGGCCTAGGCGCGTTCAAACAGGCTGGGCTTGATGATGCCCCACTGCACCACCGGCCAGCCGCGTTCCATGGCAATGGCAACCAGCGCCGCATCGGGATTGGCGCACAACACGGTACCGCCGGTTTCCAGCGCCAGTTCAAAACATGGCAGGTCGCTGTGATGGTCGCTGGTGAAATGCACCACCGCACCCGCAAGTCCTTCGCGGGCCAGCCATGCCTCCAGCGCGGCGCGTTTGGCCGCGCCGTAACAATTGTCGCCGGCAAGCTGGCTGTGGACATTACCGCTCCGCCGCACCGCTTCGGTTGCGACCACATCGGTAAAACCGAGCAGGCTGGCGATTTCGCGCACATAATAGCTGTGGCTGGCAGACGCCACCACCAGCCGCCGCCCGCCGGCTGCATCGCGGCTCACCGCGGCAGCCGCCGCCGGCAAAACATGGGCTGCAACAAACTTTTTGGCAAACCGCGCCGCCGCCGCGCTCAGCCGGGCCTCGCCCACACGCCGCCCGATCAACCAACGGTGCGACCACACCTTGATGGCATCGCGCTGCATCAACCCCAGCCCGAACGCGGCGCCGCCCAGCGCCACCACCGGCAGCAACAGCACCCGCCACGGCGCCTCGCGGCGCACCCAGAACGCCAGAAACGGCAGCCAGCTGCCGGCATCGGTCAACGTCCGGTCAAGGTCGTACACGGCCACTTGGACCGAGGACGACATGGGGGGAGGCATAGTTGCACTTGGCATTTGGTCCAGCATAGCCCAGTTTGACGGCCATGGGCAGCAACATCATCTGGCACGATGAAGGCGGCAGTGCAGTGCGGGTCGCGCTGTCAGGCCCGCTGACCATCGATGATGTGGCGCATTATTCCAATGCCTTGGCAGCGCAGCCGCCGCGCGCACCCGGCCTTGCTGTCGATCTGTCTGCCGTCACTGCCATCGATACGGCCGGCGCGTGGGCGATCAACGGCCTGATCGATCGCTGGCAGACGGCCGGCTACCCCGCCTATTTGGAAGGTGCATCCCCGCAGATCGACCGGCTGATCACCGCACTCGCCACGCCGCCCGCCCCCGTCCTCCGCCGTCCCGATACCGGCAACCCGCTGGTGCACCGCGTTGCGCGCATCGGCGCATCGATCATCGCGTTGACCAATAACACCGGCGGGTTCCTGGCGTTCCTCGGCCAGACGCTGGTGGTACTGGGTGCCACGCTGATCGGCCGGCGCCGGCTGCGCTGGCACGCCGTGGTGCATCAAGGCGAAGCCATCGGCGTCAACGCGCTGGGCATCATCGGGATGCTGCTGTTTCTGGTCGGGCTGGTGGTGGCGCAGCAAGGTGCGGTGCAGCTGCGCCAATTCGGGGCAGAGGTGTTCACCGTCAATCTGATCGGCCGCGCCACCACGCGCGAACTCGGCATTCTGCTCACCGCAATCATGGTCGCCGGTCGGTCAGGATCGGCATTCGCGGCGCAGATCGGTTCGATGAAGCTCAATCAGGAAATCGATGCACTGCGCACCATCGGGCTTGATCCGATTGCGGTGCTGGTGGTGCCGCGGGTGATCGCCTGTTCGCTGATGATGCTGGGCCTGGCCTTTTATGGCGGCGTGTGTGCGCTGATCGGCGGCGGGCTGTTTGCCTGGTCGGAACTGGCGATGCCGCCCGGCGCGTATGTCACCCGCCTGCAGGAAGTGATTCCGATGTCGGATTTCGTGATCGGCATGATCAAGGCCCCGGTGTTCGGTTTCATCATCGCGCTGATGGGGTGTTTCCACGGCCTGCAGGTCACCGGCAATGCCGAATCGGTGGGCACCCGCACCACGCAGGCCGTGGTGGAAGCGATCTTCGTGGTGATCGTGTTCGATGCGTTTTTCGCGTTCTTTTTCAGCTCGCTGGGCTATAATTGATGGAACGCCAGCACACATCGCAGTCCCTTGCGCCCACGTTGGACGATGATGCCGATGTGGCAGTGCGGGTGCGCGGGCTGGTCACCGGCTTTGGCGACCTGGTGCTGCACGATCAGCTCGATCTGGATGTGGCACGCGGCGAAATCCTCGGGTTGGTGGGCGGTTCGGGCAGCGGCAAATCGGTGCTGATGCGCACCATAATCGGGCTCAACCAGGCCCGCGCCGGCAGCGTGTCGATCATGGGCCACGATGCGCTCAGCACCGATCCCGATGTGCGTCGCGATCTGCGCCGGCAATGGGGCGTGCTGTTTCAGGAGGGCGCCCTTTTTTCCGGGCTCACGGTGGCCGAAAATATCGAAGTGCCGATGCGCGAATTTCTGAAACTGCCCGATGCGGTGATGGACGGGCTTGCCGCCGCGCGGCTGCGCCAGGTGGGCCTGCCCGACGACAGCGGCCCCAAATTCCCGTCCGAACTGTCCGGCGGCATGCGCAAACGCGCCGGGCTGGCACGGGCACTTGCGCTCGATCCGCCGCTGCTGTTCCTTGACGAACCCACGGCCGGGCTCGATCCGATATCGGCCGCCGCGTTCGATGGGCTCATCAAGCTGCTCAAGGAAACGCTGGGATTGACATTGTTCCTGATCACCCATGATCTCGACACGTTGATCGCCATCTGCGACCGGGTGGCGGTGCTGGGAGACGGCAAGGTGCTGGCGTGCGGAACGGTGGACCAGCTGCGCGCGTTTGATCATCCGTGGGTGCAGGAATATTTCGGCGGCCAGCGCGGGCGCGCCGCGAGCGGGAACAGGGCCTGATGGAAAATCGCAGCAACTATGTGATCGTCGGCAGCGTTGGGCTGGCAATGATGGTCGGCATCTTCGTGATGGTGCTGTGGCTGGCGCGCGTATCGGGCGGCGATACCCAGTTGTACGATATCCTGTTCAAACAATCGATTTCCGGGCTGGCGCTGGGCTCACCGGTGCAGTTCAACGGCGTCACCGTGGGCAAGATCAGTGACATCCAGCTGTTGCCGGCTCGCCCTGAGTTCGTGCGCGTGCGGATCGCGATCACCGACGACGTGCCCGTGCTCAAGGGCACCACCGCCGGGGTGGAAGGCGTCGGCTTCACCGGCGTGTCGCAGATCCAGTTGCAGGGGGCCATACAGGGCGCGGCCCGCATTGTTGCGCCCGGCCCCTACGGCGTGCCGATGCTCCCCCCGCGCGACGGCGGCTTCAGCGATCTGCTCGCCACCGCGCCGCAAGTGTTGTCGAACGTGTCGCGTCTTACGGAGCGGCTGAACGACGTGCTCAAGGACGAAAACCGCGCCGCGCTGGCCGGCATCCTCAAGAATGCCGACATCGCCACTGCCACGCTGGCAAACACGGGCCCGGATCTGGCCGCCGCGCTGGCCGAAGCCCGCACCACCATGACCGCCGCTACCGCCACCCTGCAACGAATCGAAGCCCTTGCAGCGTCGGGGCAAACGATGGTCGACACCGATATTCGGCCAATGGCAGCCGATCTGCGCCGCACCGCCGCCCGCGCCGAAGCCACGCTGGCCAAGGTGGATGCGCTCGCCGCGAGTGCCCAGCCCGGCGTGGAGATGTTGACCAACCAGACGCTGCCCGAAACCACGCAAATGATCCGCGAGCTGCGGGAAACCACTGCGCGGCTGGGCGCGATAGCAGCCAAGCTGGATGAAGACCCGGCCGGCGCGCTGATCGGCGGCCGCCGCTTGCCCGAATATCAGCCGCCCCAGGGGAACCTCAAATGAACCCGCGCCCGTTCCTGATCGCCGCCGCTGCCCTGCTCACCCCTGCCTTGCTCGCTGGCTGTGGCCCGCTGGTGCAGGTTGGCGGCAATGCGCCGGCGCCCGATGCGCTGCTGGTCTTGCGCGCCGATGCGCCGCGCCCCGAATGGACCGGCCCTGCCGCGCTGGGGGATACGCTGGCGGTGGCGGTGCCCGACGTTCCTGCCGAACTGCAAACCATGCGCCTGCCAGTGCAGGTGAGCGCGGCGACGCTACAATATCTGGCCGGTTCCAGCTGGTCGGAACAGCCCAACCGCCAGTTTCAGCGCCTGCTCGCCGATACGTTGGCCGGGGCCGGCGTTGCTGTGATCGACAGCCGCGGCGGCACTGTCGCGGCGGCCCGCGCACTCACCGGGCACTTGCGCGAATTTGGCCTGGATGTACGCGGGGCGCCGATGGTGCGTGTGCGCTACGACGCGCAACTTGCCGGCCCGCGCGGCGCCGGCTCCGTAGCGCTGCGCAGCTTTACGGCCGAAGAGAAAGTCGCCAGCCAGCAGCCCGCTGATGTTGCCGCCGCCCTGAATCGCGCCGCCAACCGGCTGGCCGGCGAAGTGGCGGTCTGGATCAAGGGCTGAAAGCAGCCCCACCCAATTGAGCGGTTGCGGGGCGCGCATCCTGTCCTACAACAAGGCAAATCCGCCTTGGGAGTTTTCATCATGCCTTTTGTCCGCCCCGATGTCGCCAATCTGCTCGCCATGCTGGCCGCGCAGCCCGGGCCCAAGCTGAGCGAGATTACGCCCGCTGAAGGCCGCGCCATGATGAGCGGCATGACGCAAATGCTCGAACGCCCACGCGGCGAAATCACCACCGCCGATCTGGTTATCCCCGGCAACATTCCGGCGCGGCTCTACACCCCCGCCGACCCGGCCGGCCCCGTGCTGGTTTACTATCATGGCGGCGGCTGGGTAATCGGCGATCTCGACACGCATGATCCGCTGTGCGCCGAAATCGCTCGCCAGCTGGGCATGCGCGTTGTGTCGATCGATTATCGCATGGCCCCCGAAGCGCCCTTCCCCGCCGCCACCGAAGATTGCATCGCCGCCGCGCGCTGGATCGCCGGATCGCCGGCCGAACTCGGCGGGGCCGTCACCGGCCTCATCCCGGCGGGAGACAGCGCCGGCGGCAATCTCGCTGCCGCCGTCACCCGCGAACTGCACGGCACGCTGGCCGCGCCGATCATCGCCCAGTGGCTGATCTATCCCGCCACCGACATGACCGAAGCCGAAGGCTCGATGGCCGAATTCGCCGACGGCTATCTGCTCACCAAGGATTCGATGGACTGGTTCCAGGGCCACTACATGAACGGCGCGGAAAACCGGCTGCTCCACCCGTGGGCCAGCCCGCTGCACGCCGAAACGCTGGACGGCCTGCCGCCCACGCTGGTGTTCACCTGCGGGCTCGATCCGCTGCGCGACCAGGGCCGCGCCTATGCCAGCCGCCTGATCGAGCACGGCGTGCGCGTGCTTTACCGCGAAGCTGCCGGGCAGATCCACGGCTGCTTCACCCTGCGGCAGGGCATCCCGAGCGCGCACGACGATCTCAACGCTTGCATCACCGATCTGAAGTTGCTGCTGGCGAACGCATGACGCTTCCTTCAACCATCCCGCGCGAACATCCCTCTGGCCTGCCGTACCGCCCCTGCGTGGGGGTGATGCTGGTCAACGCCGACGGCCTGGTGTTCACCGGCCAGCGCCTCGATCAGATGGTGGAAGCCTGGCAAATGCCGCAAGGCGGGATCGATCCCGGCGAAGACCCGTACGACACCGCGCTGCGCGAACTGTCGGAAGAAACCGGCGTCGATCCCGCCCTGACCAGCCTTTTGGGCGACACGCCGCACTGGCATTATTATGACCTGCCCGACGAACTGATCGGCCGCCTCTGGAAGGGCCGTTATGCCGGCCAGCGCCAGAAATGGTACGCCTTGCGGTTTCTGGGCACCGACGCGGACATCAACATCGCCACTGCCCACCCCGAATTCCGCCACTGGCGCTGGAGCCCGCTCGACACGCTGGTGGACATGGCTGCGCCGTTCAAGCGCGAGCTTTATACCGATGTGATCGGGGTGCTGCGGCCGTATCTCTGAACCCACCACCGTCGCCCCGGACTTGATCCGGGGCCCCGCTTCCTCTCCCTACGCGGCAGGGCCAAAACGCTTCGCCCGATTGGCAAGCCAAAGAAAGCGGGGCCCCGTGTCAAGCACGGGGCGACGAGCGCCTATTGGGGAGGTGATGCTGCGACTGCTCTGGGGTGGTTAGCTGCCGTCAGCACGGTCCATGCCAGAATACGCCTTGGCTTGGCTCCGAATAGCAGGCTGCGGGCATTGGAAGGTCCGATTTGCGGCGAGGAATCTCATAGCCCCAGCCTCCATCAAAACCGGCTTGGATCGTGATGTCCACGCCCCATGTGTACACCGTAACGTCCTCAGGGCGAAGACTTGCGATAACCCCAGGCCATTGTTTTTTTGGAACATTATTCGAACCGCTTGGCTGTTTAGGCGGGTGCGTGTTCATGAGCGCCTGAGCCTCGGCCCGGATCCCCTGTAGCTTCGCAGGATCAGAGATGGGCCGGTTACAGCCACTAAGCATAAACATTGCCGACAATGCGGTGAATGTGATCGTCGCGTTTATCCATCGGCGCATCACGGCAGTGGAGCACATTCGTCGAAAGACTGCTACTGGTGCGCAAGCTGCCGTGCCTCCAACAGCCGCTACCTCAAATCAACCCCGCCAACGGGCTCGACGGGTCGGCATAGCGGCGCTTGCCCATCCGTCCCGCGCGGTAGGCGAGGCGGCCAGACTCAACGGCCAATCTCATCGCGCGGGCCATCAATATCGGGTCCTTTGCTTCGGCGATGGCGGTGTTCATCAGCACGCCGTCGCAGCCCAGTTCCATCGCCACCGCCGCATCCGACGCCGTGCCCACGCCGGCATCGACCAGCACCGGCACGCGGGCATTTTCGATGATCATTCGCAGCGTCACCGGGTTCTGAATGCCCAGGCCCGATCCGATCAGGCTGCCCAGCGGCATGATCGCGGCGGCGCCAAGGTCTTCCAGTTTCTTCGCGGCGATGGGATCATCGGCGCAGTAAACCATGACATCAAAGCCATCCTTCACCAGGATTTCGGTCGCCCGCAGCGTTTCGGCCATGTCGGGATAAAGCGTGCGCGCTTCGCCGAGCACCTCCAGCTTGACCAGGTTCCACCCGCCCGCCTCGCGCGCCAGCCGCAGGGTGCGCACGGCATCGTCGCCGGTGAAACAGCCCGCCGTATTGGGCAGATAGGTGAAGCGTTTGGGATCAAGAAAATCGGTCAGCATCGGCTGGCTGCGATCGGTGACATTCACCCGCCGCACTGCCACGGTGACGATTTCCGCCCCGCTGGCTTCGGCGGCAGCAGCGTTCTGGGCATAATCCTTGTATTTGCCGGTGCCCACAATCAGCCGCGAATTGAAACGGCGGCCGGCGACTTCCCAGCTGTCATCTTGCCCACCACCAACAAAATGCACGATCTCCAGCGCGTCGCCTTCGGCCAGCACCACCTGCGCAAAGGTCGATCGCGGCACGATGGCCAAGTTGCGTTCCACCGCCACTTTTTCGGGCGGCAGGCCAAGACTGATGAGCAGATCGGCGATGCTGCTGCTGGGTGCCGCACAGCGCGGGTCACCGTTCAGGGTTATCGAAATATCCGTCATCGTCATCACCGGCCGGTGGCGGCGGCCAGCACAGCCGCGCGCAATTCGGGGATACCCTCACCCTTTTCGGCAGATGTGGCAATCACTTCGGGATAGGCGGCGGGGTGGATGCGGCTGGCGGCCAGCGTCGCTTCGTACACCTTTGCCAGCTCGGTCGGCTTGATCTTGTCGCCCTTGGTCAGCACCACCTGAAAGCTCATGGCGGCCTTGTCGAGCATGCTCATGATCT
>NZ_JBDNFM010000078.1:0-14279 GCF_041689835.1 Sandarakinorhabdus sp. | reverse complement strand
CGGCGGCCTCCACGGTTATCAGCCTGGTGCTGGGCACGGCCGCTGCGCTGCTGCTGTGGCGCTTTCGCTTTGCCGGCAAGGCCCCGCTCGAAGCCGTGCTCGGTCTGCCGATCGTGGTGCCGGAAATCTGCCTCGGCGTGGCCTTTCTGGTGTTTTTCACCACGATCGTGCCGTGGCCCACCGAATTGCCGTGGCCGGCCAATCTGGGCGCCATCATCATCGCCCACGCCACCTTCACGTTCAGCTTCGTGGCGCTGGTGGTGCGGGCGCGGCTGGCCAGTTTCGATGGCGCGCTGGCCGAAGCCGCACGCGATCTTGGGGCCGGCGAATGGCGCATTTTCCGCGATATCATGGTGCCGCACATGGTGCCGGGGCTGGTGGCGGGCGCGCTCCTGGCCTTCACGCTCAGCCTCGATGATTTTGTCATCACCTTCTTCACCTCGGGGCCAGACACCATCACCTTCCCGATAAAGGTCTATTCGATGGTGCGCTTCTCGGTCACCCCGGCGGTCAACGCCGCGTCCACTCTGCTCATCCTGCTCACGGCGGCGCTCACGGCGCTGGCGCTGTGGCTGCAGGGGGCGGATATCGCCAAGCAGGCCGCATAATGAGCCCAAAAGCATCCTCCGGCCAGCCCATCATTCGCTTCGAAGGCGTCACCAAGCGTTTCGGCAAGGTGGTGGCGGTGGACCGGGTTGATCTGGAGGTGCGCGAAGGCGAGTTTTTTGCGCTGCTCGGCCCGTCGGGCTGCGGCAAGACCACCCTGCTGCGGATGCTCGCCGGCTTTGAAGTGCCATCCGAAGGCCGCATCCTGATCGACGGCCACGACATGACTGCGGTGCCGCCCAACCGCCGCCCGGTCAACATGGTGTTCCAGAATTATGCCGTGTTCCCGCACATGAGCGTGGCCGAAAATGTCGGCTACGGCCTCAAGGTGGACGGGATCGGCAGCGCCCAGCGCGCACTCCGCGTCGAGGAAGCGCTGGCACTGGTCAAGCTCGATGGCCTTGGCAGCCGCCGGCCCGATCAATTGTCGGGCGGGCAGCGGCAGCGGGTGGCGCTGGCCCGGGCGCTGATCAAGCGGCCGCGCGTGCTGCTGCTCGATGAGCCGCTGTCGGCGCTGGATGCCAAGCTGCGCGAGGCGATGCGCACCGAATTGTGCCAGTTGCAGGCGCAGGTCGGCATCACCTTCGTGATGGTCACGCACGATCAGGACGAAGCGCTGGCGCTGGCCGATCGCTGCGCAGTGATGCAGCGCGGCCTGCTCAGCCAGGTCGCCAGCCCATCGGATCTGTATGAATTTCCCGCCAGCCGTTTTGTCGCCGATTTCATCGGATCGGTAAACTTGCTGGAAGGCACGCTGGTGGTGGATGAACCCGATCATGCCGAAGTGGCGGTGCCCGGCATGGCGCAGCCGGTGTTCCTCGATCACGGCGTCACCGGGGCCGCCGGCACCACATTATGGCTGGCGCTGCGGCCGGAAAAGATCGAACTGCACAAGGCCGCCCCCGCTCCGCCAGGGCTGGGGGACGCACCAGCAGGGCGCAATGCCGTGGCCGGCACCATCAGCCACATCGCCTATCTGGGCAGTGAATCGCTGTATGAAGTGTCGCTGCCCGACGGCCAGAAGTTGAAGGCGCTGCGCTCCAACCTCACCCGCTGGGACCAGGAGGATTTTACGCTCGGCGAACCGGTCTGGCTGGCGTGGCATGCTTGTTCGCCGGCGGTGCTGTTGTCATGAGACCCGTGTTGGGCATCATCTGCTGCACGCGGCAAGTGGGCGTGGAGCCGGCGCAGGCGGTGATGAACCGCTATGTCAGCGCTGCCATGCGCCACGCCGATTGCGCCGCGCTGCTGGTGCCGGCGCTGCCCGATCTGATGACCGCGCACGAGGTGATCAACCGGCTCGACGGCGTGCTGCTCACCGGCAGCCCGTCCAATCTGCAACCCGGGCTGTATGGCGATCCGCAGCCCGGCGATGCGCCGTTCGATCCGGGGCGCGATGCGATGATGCAGGGGCTGGTTGGTCAAGTGCTGGCGCAGGGCAAGCCGCTGTTCGGCATCTGCCGCGGCCTGCAGGAAATCAATGTCACGCTGGGCGGCACCCTCACCCGCGAGGTGCGGGATCACCACGCCCCCGACGATGTCGGCTTCACGGACATGTTCGATCACCATCATGCGGTCAGCCTCACCCCGGGCGGCCTGCTCGAACGTGTGCACGGCCGCGCTGCCTTGCGGGTGAACTCTGTCCATTATCAGGGCATTGATCGTCTCGGCAGCGACTTGACGATCGAAGCGGCCGCGCCCGATGGCATGGTGGAGGCGGTTTCGGCGCGGATCGGCGGTGCAACGGTGCTTGCCGTGCAATGGCACCCGGAATGGCACGCCGACACCGATCCCGATTCCGCGCTGTTTTTCCGACTGCTCGGCCGGGCGCTGCGCAGCCTGCCCCTTTTTTCCGGAGACTGATCGATGATCCCGCCCGCCACACCGCCCCCTGCCGTTCCGCTGCGCAACCACGACCTCGCCGAACTGCGCCGGCTGGATGTCGCCCACCACCTGGCGCCGCAACAGGATTGGCAGGCGCTGGAGGATATGGGCGGCAGCCGCATCATCGTGCGCGGCGAAGGCTGCAATATCATCGACGGCGACGGGATGCGGCTGCTCGATGGCATGGCTGGCCTGTGGTGCGTGAATGTCGGCTATGGCCGCAGCGAACTGGCTGAAGCAGCTTATAATCAGATGCTCGAACTGCCCTATTACAACAGCTTCTTCAAAACGGTGGCACCGCCCACGGTGACATTGGCCGCCAAACTGGCTGGCCTGCTGGGCGGGCATTTTTCGCACATCTTCTTCAATTCGTCGGGCAGCGAAGCCATCGACACGCTCATCCGCATCGTCCGCCATTACTGGCAGGTGCTGGGCCAGCCGCAGCGGCAGGTGATCATCTCGCGCACCAACGGTTATCACGGATCGACCATCGCCGGCATGAGCCTGGGCGGCATGGCGTCGATGCACACCCAAGGCGGGCCGTTGCTGCCCGGCATCGTGCACGTGATGCAGCCCTATAAATTCGCCGAGGGTTTTGACGAAAGCGAGGACGCCTTTGCTGCCCGCGCCGCGCAGGCGGTGGAAGACGCAATCCTCGCCGCCGGCCCTGAAAATGTCGCGGCCTTCATCGGCGAACCGGTGCAGGGCGCTGGCGGTGTCATCATTCCGCCCGCTGGCTACTGGCCCCGCGTCGAAGCAATCTGCCGCAAATACGGCATCCTGCTGTGCTGCGACGAAGTGATCTGCGGCTTTGGCCGGCTGGGGCAATGGTTTGGCCACCAGCATTATGGCTTCACGCCCGATCTGGTGACGATGGCCAAGGGCTTGTCGTCGGGCTATCTGCCGATCTCGGCGGTGGGCGTTGCCGATTTCATCGTTGCTGCCATCAAGTCCAACCCGGATGATTTCGTCCACGGCTACACCTATTCCGGCCACCCCACGGCCGCTGCCGTCGCCTTGAAAAACCTCGAAATCATCGAACGCGAAGATCTGATCCGCCGCACGCGCGAGGATACCGGCCCCTATCTGGCGCAGTGCCTGGCCGATCTGGCCGGCCACCGCCTCGTGGGCGAAGCCCGCAGCCTGGGCCTGATCGGCGCAGTGGAAATTGTGGCAGAACCAGGCACAAACCGGCGTTTTGGATCTCGAGAAGGCGGGGGCGGCAAGGCCGGTATCGTGCTACGTGATATCTGTATCGCCAATGGCTTGATGGTGCGCGGCGTCAAGGATTCGATCGTGATGAGCCCGCCGCTGATCATCAGCCACGCCGAAATCGACCGGATTGTCGATACGATCAGCGCCGCGCTGGATGCCGCCGAACCGGTGCTGCGCGATTTGTGAAGGAGGCCGTCTGATGGCCGATATTGGTGACTGGGTTCGCGACAACGGCATTTCCGAAGTGGAATGCCTGGTGCCGGACATGAACGGCGTGCTGCGCGGCAAGGTGTTTCCGGCGGCCAAGCTGGTGCAGTTTTCCCGCAACAACGCGCTGCGCCTGCCATCGTCGGTGTTTTCACTCACGATCACCGGTGAATATGCCGACGTCGATGAACACGTGGAGGCGTTTACCGATCCGGACATGGTGCTGCGGCTGGATGCGTCCACCCTGTGCGTGGCGCCGGGTTTCAAGACGCCCACCGCCTATGTGTTTGCCGATGCGCATCACAGTGATGGCACGCCGTGGGCTTCCTCGCCGCGGCACCTGCTCAAACGCGTCATGGCGCTGTACGAAGAACGCGGCTGGCAGCCGATGATGGCGCCGGAACTGGAATTCTATCTCACCGCGCCCAATCCCGATCCCGATATTCCGCTCACGCCGCCGGCCGGGCGTTCGGGCCGCGCCGAAACCTCGTCGCAGCCTTACGGCCTCGAAGCCATCACCGAGCACGAAGATCTGATCGAGGCGATCTATGAATATGCCGAGGCCGCAGATCTCAATCTCGATACGATGATCCACGAAGCCGGCACTGCCCAGCTGGAAATCAACTTCGTCCACGGCAATCCGGTGCGCGTTGCCGATCAGGTGATGCTGTTCAAACGCATCGTGCGCCAGGTCGCCTTGAAACACGGCGTCTATGCCACCTTCATGGCCAAGCCGATGGAACATCAGCCGGGCAGCGCCATGCACCTGCACACATCGGTTGTGGATATGGCCAACGGCCACAATCTGTTTGCCAATGCAAATGGCAGCGATGCCGCGCTGTTCCGGCATTTTGTTGGCGGGTTGCAGGGTTATCTGCCGGCACTCGCACCAATGTTTGCCCCCAATGTCAATAGTTTCCGCCGGATGCGCCCCGATCATGGCGCGCCGATCAACGTGCAATGGGGCAGTGACAATCGCAGCTGCGGCCTGCGCGTGCCAATCACCGATCGCCACAACCGCCGCGTTGAAAACCGCCTGCCCGGCGCCGATGCCAATCCCTATCTGGCGATGACGGCCACCCTCGTCGCTGGCTATCTGGGCATGACCGAGGAACTGGAGCCATCACCCAAAACCTCGGGCAACGCCTATAATTTTGCGCGCACCCTGCCCCGCAGCCTGGAATCCGCGCTCGAACGCTTCAACGATTGCGACCCGGTGCGAGCGCTGCTCGGCGATTATTTCTTCCGCAGCTTCACCAGCATCAAGGCTGCCGAACTCGAAGCCTTCCAGGGCGTGATCAGCAGTTGGGAGCGTGATCACCTGCTGCTCAAGGTGTGAACATCGCCGTCGATCACAGCTGGTATGCAGCAACCGCAGCGGCCAGCCCGCCCCGCCCCGCGCTGGCCGGCGACACGCGCGCCGATGTCGCCATCATCGGCGGCGGCGCCACTGGCCTTTCGGCGGCGCTGCACCTGGCGCAGCGCGGGGTCAGCGTGGTGCTGGTTGAGGCGGCGCGCATCGGCCACGGCGCATCGGGGCGAAACGGCGGGCAGATCATTCCGGGCTTGCGGCAGGGCGCAGCTGATCTGCTGGAAAATTTCGGCGAGACGCGCGGCGCCGCCCTGTTCCATCTGGCGCTATCGGCGCGCGATCTGGTTGTTGATCTGGTCGCGCGGCACGGCATCGATTGCGATCTGGCGCTCACCGGCCATCTCACCACTGCTGTGCGCCCGCGCGATCTTGATGGTTTCGCGCGAGAAGCCGCCGCCGCCGCCCGGCTGGGTTACCACCGGATGCGCGTGCTGGATGCCGGCGCCGCCCGGGCCGCCGTTGCCAGCCCCAGCCACGGGGCGCTGCTCGATGGCGGCGGCGGCCATTTCCACACGCTCAATTACACGCTGGGCCTCGCCCGCGCCGCCGCCGCAGCCGGCGCGTTGCTGCACGAATCCAGCCCGGTCACCCGGCTGGAACGGCGGGCCGGCGGCGTGGTTTTGTACACACCCACCGGCACTATAACCGCAGCGCAGGCCATCGTGGCCGGCGATGCGCTGCTCGGCCCGTTCAATCGGCGCATCAACAGCCGCATCATGCCGGTGGGCAACTATATCGTCACCACCGATGTGCTGCCCGATGGCGGCGCCGGGCTGATCCCCGGCAACCACGCGGTCAGCGACAGCCGTTTCGTCGTCAATTATTTCCGCCGCACGCCCGATGGCCGGTTGATGTTCGGCGGCGGCGAACGCTACACGCCGCGCCCCCCGGCCGATATGGCGGCGTTTGTGCGGCCGTTTCTGGAACGCAGTTTCCCGATGCTGGCCGGCGTCGGACTGTCCCATGCGTGGGGCGGCTTGGTGTCGGTCACCCGCAGCCGCCTGCCCGACATCGGCCGCGATGGGCCGCTGTTGTGGGCGCATGGTTATTCGGGCCAGGGCGCCGTGCTGTCCACGCTTGGCGGCGCGCTGCTCGCTGAAGCCGCTCAGGGCGACGAAACCCGCTTCAGCCAGTTCGCCGCCGCCGCGCCGCCCGGCTTTCCCGGCGGGCAGATGCTCAAGGGCCCGCTGCACGTGCTCGGCATGCTCTGGTATGCCCTGCGCGACCGGACGGGGTGAACCCGGCAAGCTACCGCATCAACTGCGGCAATCACCGCCGGCTGCGGCAGAACTGGCGGCCGGATTGCGGCGATACACGTCGCCAAACAATCGCAGCGCGCCATCATCAGCCACTTCAGCCGTGAAATAGCCAACGATCACCGGCATCGGCTCGGCAAAGGCCAGGCGCTGGGTGTCGCGGTTATGCTCCGCCACTGTTTTCAGGCTGTCGCGGCTGACAGGCGGGCCAAGCAGCGCGGCGGCAAAACCGAACGGATCATCAACCCGGATACAACCATGCGAAAACGCGCGGCTGGCCTTTTCAAACAGGGTTCGCGACGGCGTGTCGTGAATGCCCACACTGTAGGCGTTGGCGAAATCCAGTTTCATTTCGCCCAACTCGTTGGCCGGGCCAGGTTTCTGCCGGTAACGATCGCCCTGCTTCACATAGCCTTCGCGCGCGGCGCGCTTTGGATTGCGCGCCACGATGCGGCGCACGCTTTCGGCGGCGATGCTGGCCGGCACGTCCCACCACGGATTGAGGATGACGCCCGCCGCGATCCCGCTGAACGTCGGTGTTGGCGTTTTGGCCTTGCCCACGATGGCGCGCCACGTCGCGGTGCGCACGGCGCCGTCATACAGGCTGATTTCGAACGCCGGGATATTGACCAGCAGCCAGCGCCCCGGCGGCGGCGGGTCCAGCTTGCGCCATTGTTCCAGGCTGGCAGCAGCAGCGGTGCGGGCCGCCGGACCCAGCGCGGCGACGTCCAGCGCGGCGAGTCGATCTGCGGGGTTGCCTGCCACAATAGCCGCCGGGCTCGCCGATGGGCTGGCGGCAGGGCTTGCTGCCACAGCCGATTGCGGCTGGGCAATGGCTGCCTGGGCCAGCAACAGGGCGATAAAAGCCGCTGTCTGGCGGAGAATAGGGGCGGTTGAACGATGCATCACTGTAATTCCCCTCAACGTCCCCTATGTGGTTGTTGCATGTCGAGCCGTGACTTCCACCTATCTCGCCGTGCGTTCATGGGTAGTGCTGCGCTTGCCGCCGCCGGCACCGCTGCGCCGGGGCTGGCGACGCTGGCAAAGGCTGCTGCCCCGCATCCCCCCGCTGCCCCCCACCCGCACCTGCTCGAACGCGCGCGCGATGCCTTTCAACGCCGCGCTGCGCAAATTACCCACAAGGATATCGTCGCCATCGCCGATTATGGCATGCACAGCGCCGTCCCGCGCTTTTTCCTGTTCGAGCCCGGCAGCGGCAAGGTGACAGCATTGCGCGTCGCGCACGGGCGCGGCTCCGATCCCGCCCATTCGGGTTTCCTGCACCGCTTTTCCGCCCAGCCCGGTTCCGCTGCCAGCAGCGAAGGCGCCTATCTCACCGGCGCCGCTTATGTGGGCCAGCACGGCCGCTCGCGCCGATTGATCGGGCTGGACCCGGAAAATCAGACGGCGGAATCCCGAGCCATCGTCATCCACGGCGCCTGGTATTGCGAACCGCAGGTGCTCAAACAAACCGGCAAGCTGGGCCGCAGCGAAGGCTGTTTTGCCTTTTGCCAAACCGATGTCGATCTCGTGCTGGAACGCCTCGGCCCCGGCCACCTGCTTTATTCGGGCCGCGCATAAGAAAAGGGCGGCGCTTCCCTAACGAGAAGCGCCGCCCGGTTCAGCTCCGTGAGGAGCCGGGCCTATGCTTACCGGCCAAAGCGGTCGTTGTTCATCACCTTGGTCCAGGCCCGGCCGAAATCCTGCACCATCTGGGCATGGCCATCGGCCGCACCATAGGCTTCGGCAACAGCGCGCAGTTCGCTGTGGCTGCCGAACAGCAGATCAACCGGGGTTGCCGTCCATTTGGCCGCGCCGCTGGTGCGATCAACGCCATCATACAGGCCTTCGGTGGCCGATTTCTGCCACTTGGTGCCCATGCCGAGCAGGTTCACAAACCAATCGTTGGTCAGCACGCCCGGCTTGGCGGTGAACACGCCGGTTTTGGCGCCGCCGGCATTGGCATCCAGCACTCGCAGCCCGCCAACCAGCACGGTGGTTTCCGGCACTGTCAGGCCCAGCAGATTGGCCCGGTCAACCAGCGCCTGCGTGGGGTTGTACACGCTGTCCGCCGTCCAGTAATTGCGGAAACCATCGGCCTTGGGCTCCAGCGCAGCGAAACTGGCTGCATCGGTCTGCGCTTGCGTGGCATCGGTGCGCCCCGGCGTGAACGGCAGCGCCAGCACCGCGCCGGCATCGCGTGCAGCCTTCTCCACTGCGGCATTGCCGGCCAGCACGATCAGATCGGCCATGCTCACCCGCCTCGCACTGTTCTTGTTGAAATCGGCCTGCACCTTGGCAAGAACCGGCAGCACCTTGGCCAGTTCGGCCGGGTTGTTCACCGCCCAATCCTTTTGCGGAGCCAGCCGCAGCCGTGCACCGTTCACGCCGCCGCGGCCATCGGTGCCGCGATACGACGCCGCTGCCGACCACGCCGTGCGCACCAATTCCGGCACGCTCAGGCCGCTGGCCAGCACATTGGCCTTCAGCGCGGCCACATCGGCATCGTTCACCAACGGATAGTCCACCGCCGGCACCGGATCCTGCCAGCTCAGCACCTCCTTGGGCGCATCGGCACCGATGTACCGCGCCCTGGGCCCCATGTCGCGGTGGGTCAGCTTGAACCAGGCGCGGGCAAAGGCATCTTCAAACGCCTTGGGGTTCTTCAGCCAGCTCTGCGTGATCTTCTTGTACGAAGGATCGGTGCGCAGCGCGATATCGGTGGTGAACATCATCGGCGCGTGGAAGGCGTCGGCGCGGTGCGCATCCGGCACAAATTTCTGGTCCTTGGCGTCTTTGGGTTCCCACTGGATGGCGCCCGCCGGGCTGCGCGTTTGCACCCAATCAAACCGGTACAGATTTTCCAGATACTGCATGGTGAACTGGGTCGGGGCCGATGTCCACGCGCCTTCCAGGCCCGACGTGATGGTGTCGGCGCCCTTGCCGGTGCCATATTTGTTTTCCCAGCCCATGCCCTGCTTTTCAAGGCTTTCCGCCGCCGGTTCCTTGCCGACATTGTCAGCCTTTGCAGCGCCGTGCGCCTTGCCGAACGTATGGCCACCGGCGATCAGCGCAGCGGTTTCCTCGTCGTTCATCGCCATGCGGCCAAAGGTTTCGCGGATGTCATTGGCGGCCAGCTGCGGATCGGGCACGCCATTGGGGCCTTCCGGGTTCACATAAATCAGCCCCATCTGCACGGCGCCCAGCGGCTTGGCCAGCTTGCGGCCTTCGCTGTAACGCTTGTCGTCCAGCATCTTGTTTTCGGGGCCCCAATACACCTTGTCGGCTTCCCAATCATCAGTGCGCCCGCCCGCAAAACCAAACGGCTTGAAGCCCATGGTTTCAAGGCTCACGTTGCCGGCCAGCACTATCAGATCGGCCCAGCTCAAGGCGCGGCCATATTTGGCCTTCACCGGCCACAGCAGGCGGCGGGCCTTGTCGAGGTTGGTATTGTCCGGCCACGAATTCAGAGGTTCGAAACGCTGCTGGCCGCCGCCCGCACCGCCGCGGCCATCGCCGATGCGATAGGTGCCGGCGCTGTGCCACGCCAAGCGGATGAAAAATGGGCCATAATTGCCATAATCAGCCGGCCACCACGGTTGGCTGGTGGTGAGAACCTGCGCGATATCAGCCTTCACCGCTTTCAGATCGAGCTTGGCAAACGCAGCGGCATAATCGAAATTGGCGCCATACGGATTGGACGACGGCGCCTGCGCGCGCAGCGGCGACAGATCGACCATTTCCGGCCACCAGAACTGTGCGCCAGTATTTGCCGACGTGTTTGCCGTCATGTTTGCTTCTGCCGCAGCAGCGCCTGGGGCACTGGCAAGGCTGGCAATGGCCAACGCCACGATTGATCCGAATGTACGCGACATCTGCTTGTACCCCTGTGTTGATATACGGGTATTTCCCGATACCAAGGGGGATAGTACCAGCGGATTCATTCGAGAAATTGATTGTCCTGCCTGCCGCAATCGAAAAAATCGCTAAGCCAACGCTGCAATTACCCGCCAGGGTTATTCAGGCATGAAAACCAGCTTGGCCTGCCCTGCGCCCAACGGCGCAGCGGGCGTGTACAGCACCACATATAGCCGCCCAGCCTGCAAATCGGCACGCGCCAGTGCATCAAGCACCACATCCGCGCTGCCCCGCCGTTGGCCGCGCAGCAGCACCGGCGCCAAAATCGGCCCCGGACCGAACCCAGTCCCGCTGTCGTGGCTGCGGTGCAGCGCGGCTGCCAAGGGTGCATCCTGGCCGGTGCCACTGGCCTCCACATCGGCATGTAGCCGCGCCGTCGTTGGTTCATACCGCACGCGGATCGTGGCTCGGCTTGAACCGGCACCGGCAATTTTCGCTGCCGCCTGCTGCGGCCCCGGCGGCTTGCCGGCCACCAGCGGCGGCGTGCTGAACGGCGGCCGGCGCGGCGCGGCCAGCTGCTCCCAGCCATAGGCCAGGCCCAGCAGCTTTTGTTCGGCAAAGGCCGGCCCCAGCAATTCCAGGCCCACCGGCAACCCGCGCGGCGTGAATCCGGCCGGGATCGCCAGCGCCGGCAGCCCGCTCACGACACTCAACGGGCAATTGCTGGCGATGTTCTCCGCACCGATCACCGGCGGCCGGCCCAGCGACGTGGGATAGATCACCGCATCCAGCCGTTCGCGTTCAAACAGCGCATCGGTAGCGGCACGCACCACCGTGCGCTTGGCCAGCACCACCTGATAGCCCGGCGATTGCCGATCCTGTTTGCCCAGCCCGTCGCGCAGCCGCGTATCAAGCTGATCATGATGCAAGCCGCGGGCAACGATATCGGCCAGCGATTTCACCGGCGCGCCCGGATGCCCCGCCAGATAGCGCTGTAAATCCTCGGCAAATTCAAATGGCCCGGTGCTGAAATCCGCCAGCAACGCATCAAGCCCCGGGATCGCCACATCCACCAATTCGGCGCCGGCCCCGCGCATCGCCGCAATGGCCTTGTCATACACGTCCTTGCCATCGGGATCGGCTGGCTGCACGGCAAACAGGCTGCGCAGCACGCCGATGCGTGCGCCTTTCAATGCCCCCGGTTGCAGCGCATCCGCATAGGATTTCGGCACATGCGCGCCCGCCCCCTTGGTCACCGCATCCGCCGGGTCCTCGCCCACCGTCGCGTCCAGCATGATGGCCAGATCGGTTACGCTGCGGGCCAGCGGCCCGGCCACATCCGGTGTATCAGACAGCGGCACCACACCGCTGCGGCTGGCCAGCCCGCGCGTGGTGCGAAAGCCGAACAAATTTTGATACGCAGCCGGGATGCGGATTGAACCGCAGGTATCGCTGCCCATGCCCGCGGCGGCAAAGCTGGCCGCAAGCGCAGCGCCCGTGCCGCCGCTCGATCCGCCAGGTGAACGCCGCAGATCGTAAGGATTGCGCGACTGGCCGGTGAGAGAGGAAATGGTGATGGTGCCAGCCGCCAGTTCATGCATCGCGGTCTTGCCCAGGATGATGGCACCCGCCGCGCGCAGCTTTGCCACCTGAAAGGCGTCGCTGGCCGGCTGCAACGTCGCCAGCGCCAGCGCGCCAGCGGTTGTCGGCATGTCGTGCGTGTCGAAATTGTCCTTCACCAGCACCGGAATGCCGTGCAGCGGCCCGCGCGGGCCTTTGGCTGCCCGCTCACGGTCCAGCGCATCGGCCTGCGCCAGTGCGGCAGGATTGAGCGTCACGATACTGTTGAGCGCCGGGCCGTTTTAATCATAGGCGGAGATCCGCGCGCTGTAGGCTGCAACCAGTTGCCGCGATGTAACAGCGCCGCTGGCCAACGCCGCCTGCAATTGCGTGATCGAAGCTTCGGCCACCTCGATCGGCGGCTTCACCGCCTGCGGCGCGGCATGAACAGCTGGCGCCAGCACCCCCATCACCAAGGCCCGCCCCACATGCTTCATCGGTTCCCCCCCGCTGCTGCCGTGCCGGCTGCCTCAGTCCTTGGCACGCTCGACATAGCTGCTGTCTTCGGTGTTGATCACGATGCGCGTGCCAACCCCGATGTGCGGCGGTACCATCACGCGCGCGCCCGTTTCAACCGTGGCCGGCTTGTAGCTTGATGATGCGGTCTGCCCCTTTACAACCGGCTCGGTGGACATGATCTCCATGGTCACCCGGCTGGGCAGCGTGATGGTGATGGCCTTGCCGTCAAACATCAGGATCCTGCACTCGGCATTTTCCTGCAAAAACATCAGGCCGTCGCCGATCATCGCCCCGGTCAGGCTGATCTGTTCATAGTTTTCGTTGTTGATGAAGATATAATCCGCGCCGTCCAGATACAGATAATTGTGCGGCACTTCCTCGACGAAAGCGCGTTCGATGGTGTCCGTGGTTTTCACGGTGATCTCCGTCTTCACGCCATCGGCAATGCGGCGCATGTCGATGGAGGTGGTCGGCGTGCCCTTGCCGGGGCGGAATGTTTCGGCCTTCAGCACCACATACAGCTGGCCGTCTTCGTGCTCGATCACCTGGCCCTTGCGGAAATTGCTGGCGATATCCTTGACCATGTTGTCCCCTTTGCGCGAACCCGCGCGACGTTGCGTTCGGGTTAGGGCAATGCATCACGCCAATTCAAGGAAAATCATGACCCAAGCCATTCAGGGCCGCCCGTTCTGGCACGCCGACATCCACGCCGATCGCCGGCCGTTCCTGCTGGGGCGGGGCCGCGTCAAGGCCGCGCTGGCCGGCTGGTTCGCGGGCCAGGGCTTCATCACGGTCGAATGCGGCGCCGTGCAAGTGTCCCCCGGCAACGAAACCCACCTGCACGGCTTCCCCGTCACGTGGCGGCCAGAAGGCGGCACGGAATCCACGCTCTACCTCCACACCAGCCCCGAATTCTCCGCCAAGAAACTGCTCGCGGCCGGCGAAACCCGGATCGTCGATTTCGCCCGCGTCTGGCGCAATGGCGAGGCCGGCCCGCTCCACGCCCCCGAATTCACCATGATCGAATGGTACCGCGCGGGCAAAGACTCAGGGGCCGACTGGACGGACGTGGTCGCCGACACCCTCGCCCTCGCCCGCACCGCGCAAGACGCCGGCGGCAATGGCGCGCTCGCATGGCAGGGCCGCACCTGCGACGCCCATGCCGATCCTGAAATGATCACGGTGGCACACGCCTTCACCGCCCACGCCGGCATCGATCTCGCCGCCTGCCTGGATAACCGCGATGCGCTGGCCGCCGAAGTGTCCCGCATCGGTATCGACGTCCGCGCCGACGATACCTGGTCCGATCTGTTCAGCCGCGTCATCGTGCGGCTCATCGAACCCAAGCTGGGCGACGGCCGCCTCAGCGTCCTCACCCACTATCCCGTGGCCGAAGCCGCGCTGGCCCGCCCCTCCCCCGCCGATCCGCGCTGGGCCGAACGCTTCGAAGCCTATGCCTGCGGCGTCGAACTCGCCAACGGCTTCGGCGAACTCACCGACGCGGCCGAACAACGCCGCCGCTTCGTGGCCGACATGGACGAAAAATACCGACTTTACGCCCGCCGCTATCCCATCGACGAGGATTTCATCGCCGCGCTGGCCCACATGCCGCCGGCCAGCGGCGTCGCGCTGGGCTTCGACCGCCTCGCTCTGCTGGCGCTGGGCGGCACCCACATCAACCAGGTGATCTGGACGCCGTTTCCAGCCTGAGCCCCGTCACCCCGTGCTCGACACGGGGCCCCGCTTTCTTCCTCTTTCCTCCGTCATGCTGGCGCAGGCCAGCATCCAACGCGCCGACAGCG
>NZ_JBDNFM010000077.1:0-16761 GCF_041689835.1 Sandarakinorhabdus sp. | reverse complement strand
TGCTCAACGACATGGCGGTGTCGGGTTTTCGCAGTTTTGCCCGCCTGTCGCCGCCGCTGCGTGACGAACGCGATCGGCTGGCCGCCATCGAGGGCGTGCGCTCCGGCGTCATCACCATATTGTCGTCCGGTCACGATCCGCAAAGCCAGGAAGACAAGCGCCAGCCTTTCGCCGATGCCCGCGCCGGCATGGCGGGCGCGCAAACCCTGTTGGCGCTGGGCCTTGGCCTGGTGCGCGACGGCGTGATCGATCTGCCCCGGTTGGTGGCCATGCTGAGCCTCAATCCGGCCCGCCGCTTTGGGCTTGTCGCCGGAACGCTGCAACTTGGCGCACCAGCAGACCTTGTGGTCTTTGACGAAGCCGCGCCGTGGCGTATCGACGGCCGCAAGTTTCACGGATCCGGCAACACGCCCTTTGATGGTTTGCCCACCGCCGGCATCGTGCGCATGACAATCAAGGGCGGCGATGCCGGTTGGGAGGACTGGGTTTGGCGGGCGTGAAGGCAATTGGTGCACTGCTGGTGCTGGCCCTGATGGCCGGCGACCCGGCACTGGCCGCTCCCCGCAAGAAAAAAGGCAAGCGCGTGCGCGCCAGCCGGCCGGTGGCTGCCGCCCCGGTGCGCGCCACGCCGCCGCCGCCATCTGTGCGCCAGGGCGTGGAATTGTGGCGCGCCAGCAAGTGGGATCAGGCCGTCGCCATGTGGCAGCCGTTTGCCGAAAACGGTGATGCCGATGCCATCTTCAACATGGGCCAAGCCTATAAACTCGGCCGCGGCGTGGCGCTGGACAAGGCCACTGCCAGCGACTGGTACCGCCGCGCCGCCGTCAAAGGCCATCTGCCGGCGCAGGCCAATCTGGGCATATTGCTGTTCCAGGCCACGCAAAAGGCCGAAGCCGTGCGCTGGCTCAAGGCCGCCGCCGATCGCGGCGAAATGCGCGCCCAATATGTGCTGGGCATCGTGCACTGGAACGGCGACGGTGCCGGCAAATCGCTGCCGCTGGCCTATGCCTATCTGGTGCGCGCCGCCGCCCAAGGGCTGCCTGAAGCCACCAAGGCGCTGAACGAACTTTCGCAGGTAATCCAGCCGCTTGACCGCGCCAACGGCTGGCAGATCGCCACCGCACTGGCCAATGGCAGCGGCGTTCCGGCGCAATTCCAGCCCGGAATACAGCCGCCCCCGATGATGGCCGTCACCACGCCAACGCCGCCCGTGGTGGTGGCCAGCGCACCTGAAGCGCCGCTGGGCAGCAGCACCGCCGCGCTCAATGCCGCCGCGTTGAAAGCCGCCGATGCCGGCGCCAATGCCGCTGAAGGCGCCGCCGAAAACGCGCAAAACCCGCCGCCCGCCGGCGACCCGCCGCGCCCGCCAGCCCCCGCCGCCAGCACACCCCCATTGGCCCCGCCCACCGCGCGCCCGGCGCGTGTGATCGACCGCGCCGCCGAAGCGGCTGCGGAAAAGAAAGCCGCCGCCGCCGAAGCTGTCGCCGAAGCTGCTGCCGAAAAACGCGCTGCCGAAAAGAAACTGGCCGCCAAGAAAGCCGCCGAACAAAAAGCCGCCGAGGCCAAGGAAACCGGCTGGCGCATCCAGCTCGGTTCCTACCCCACCCAGACAAGCGCCGTGCAGGCCTGGACCAAGCTCGCCGCCGCCAACAAAAAAGCCACCAAGGGCCTCAACCCCCACGTCTCCAAATATGGCACACTTTACCGCCTGCAAGTCGGCGCCTTCCCCACCCGCGAAGAAGCCCGCGACGGCTGCAAAACCCTGGAAATCGGCAAGAACGGCTGCTTCGCGCTCAATATCGAGTAAGCGGGCCGGCCCAACCACATCACCGCGTTACCTCGGCGAAACCCGGGGTCGTCACCCACGCCTCGGGCTCAGCACAAGAAAACAGGCCTCCGGCGGGTAGGGTCGCCGACCCTGCACCCGTTCGTTTCAGTGCGCCCCGCCTCAAAAGCGTCCGCCATCCTGGCGCAGGCCAGCGTTTGCGGCGGACAAGCGGGACGGTTGCAACGTGGGTTCTGTCCCAAACGAAAGTGGGTGCAGGGCCTCAGGCCCTGCCCGCCGGAGGCTACCCCTTCACTTCGCCGTCAAGCCGCCGCTTGCGCTGCCATTCCCGGCCATTTCGCCCACAGCGCCGCCCGGCGGGTCGCCACTTCACCGCGGGCCTTGTGCTTCACCGGGCCGAAACCGCGCACGTCCATCGGCAGTTTGGCGATGGCCAGTGCCAGCCCGATGTTGGCGGGGTTCACTTGCGCGAACAGGCGGTTCACTTCGGCCTCGTATGCCGCGATATCGGCGCGTTCGGTGCGGCGTTCTTCGGTGTAGCCGAACACATCGAGCCCGCTGCCGCGCAGGCGCTTGCCTTTGGCGAGCACGCCGAACGCTTTGAAAATCCACGGGCCAAAGCTGATTTTCTTGGGCCGCCCAGTGGCGGGATCGGTGCGAGTGATCAGCGGCGGGGCCAGCAGGAGCCGCGGTTTTCCGCCGGCGAATTGCGCCGCATAAGCTGCTTCGAAACGGCCATCGCTGTAGAGGCGCGCCACTTCATATTCGTCCTTGTAGGCCATCAGCTTGTACAGGCTTTTGGCCACCGCTTCGCCCAGGGCATCGCCGCCGGCAGCGCGGGCCTTGTCGGTCACGGCGCGGAATCGCTGCGCATAGGCGGCGTCTTGATACAGGATCAGATCGGCTTCGCGCTTGGCGATCATCTCGTCCAGCGTGGCGGCTGGCGGTTCCGGTTGCGGTCCACGCGTGGCTTCCACCAGCGCCAGCACCTGATCGGGCCGCTCGGCCAGCAGGCGGCCCAGGCCAAAGGCACGCAGGTTGAACGGAATGGCGACGCCGTTGAGTTCGATCGCCGCTTCGATGCTGGCACGCCCAAGCGGGATCAGGCCTTTTTGCCAGGCATAGCCCATCAGCAATATATTGCTGCCAATGGCATCGCCCAGCAGCGCGGTTGCCACGGTATCGGCGGCGATGAAATCGCAGGCGCCCGGGTTGGATGCCTTGCGGATGGCGCGTTCCACCTGCGCGGAACGGAAATCGAAATCGCGGTTGCGCACGAAATCGGATGTAGGCGCGATATCGGCGTTGGCGATCACCGCGGTGCGGCCGGGCACCATCAGCGTTTGCGTCGGCTTGTCGGCGGCTACCACAGCATCGCAGGCCAGCACCAGATCGGCGCTGCCGGCCATGATCCGCGGCGACAGCAGATCGTTGTTGGACTGCGCGATACGCACGTGGGCGTAAACCGCGCCGCCTTTTTGTGCCAGGCCGGCCATATCGGCGGTGGTGCTGGCCAGGCCTTCGATATGCGCCGCCGTGCCGAGCAGCGCCGACACAGTGAGCACGCCGGTGCCGCCGATACCCGTCACCATCACGTTATAGCCATGGCCAGCAGCCGGCACGTGCGGTTCGGGCAGGCCATCGGTGCTGAATTCCGCCTTGGATTTCTTCAGCTGGGCATCATCCACGGTTACAAAGCTTGGGCAGAAGCCCTTGATGCAGCTGTAATCCTTGTTGCAGCTCGATTGGTTGATGCGGCGCTTGCGGCCAAATTCGGTTTCCACTGGTTCAACCGAAACGCAATTGGATTGCACCGAACAATCGCTGCACCCTTCGCAGGTGGCGGTGTTGATGAAGATGCGCCGCGCCGGATCGACCAGCTGGCCCCTTTTGCGGCGGCGGCGCTTTTCGGCCGCACACGTCTGATCGAAAATGATAACCGTGCAGCCGGGCGTGGCGGCGAATTCCTGGCTGATGTTTTCCAGTTCACCGCGATCGAGCAGCCGCACGCCGCCGGGCAGGGTGATGTTTTTGTAGCGCTCCACATCCTCGGTCAGCACCACGACCTTTTTGGCGTGTTCGGCCAGCATCTGCGCTGCGATCTGGTCAACACTCAGCTCGCCGTCGTGTTTCTGCCCGCCGGTCATGGCGACGGCGTCGTTGAACAGGATCTTGTAAGTGATGTTGACGCCCGCCGCGATCGACTGGCGAATGGCGAGCAGGCCGCTGTGGAAATAGGTGCCGTCACCGACGTTGGCAAACACATGGTTTTCGCCAACGAACGGCGCTTCGCCAACCCAGGTCACGCCTTCGCCGCCCATCTGGGTGAAGGTTTCGGCGCGGTCCATCCACAGCGCCATGATGTGGCAGCCGATCCCCGCCAACGCGCGCTGGCCTTCGGGGGCCTTGGTCGAGGTGTTGTGCGGGCAGCCCGAACAGAAATACGGGCTGCGCTTGACCGGCGTGACGTGCGCGGCAGCCTTGCCGGCCTGATCGCGGAAAAAGGCCAGCGCGGCGCGAATGCGGTCGGTATCGTGGAAATGCTGCAACCGCGCTGCAATCACGTGCGCGATGACGCCGGGTGAAAGTTCGTTGTCCGGGGAAAGCAGCCATTCGCCGGTCTCGTCATGCTTGCCGACCACACGCGGGCGCACGGATTCGCGCCAGTTGTACAATTGCCATTTCAGCTGATGTTCGACGAACTCGCGCTTTTCCTCGATGACGAGGACTTCCTCAAGTCCCTCGGCAAAGGCGCGCATGCCATCGGGTTCCAGCGGCCACGGCATGCCGACCTTGTACACTTTCAAGCCGATATCGGCCGCCACGCGCGCATCGATGCCCAGTTCGTGCAGTGCTTCCATGGTGTCGGCATAGGCTTTGCCCGTCGAAACGATGCCGATGCGCGGGCGCGGCGAATCCCACACCACGCGGTCGATGCCGTTGGCCTTGGCAAAGGCCATCGCGGCAAAGCCCTTGTAGCGTTGCAGGCGGGTGTCTTCCTCGCGCCAGATGTCGCTGGGCCGGATGTGCACGCCGCCATCGGGGAATTCGAACTGCGGAATGATGATGCCGCGGTTTTCGTTTGCCAGATCGACGGTGGCGCTGGTTTCCACCGTGTCGGCGGTGGCCTTGAAGCCCACCCAGGTGCCGGCAAAGCGGCTCATCGCCAGCCCGAGCAGGCCATATTCGACAAATTCATGCACACTGGCCGGCGCCAGGAACGGCACAAAAGCCGCCTGGAAATTATGGTCACTCTGGTGCGGCAGCGTCGATGATTTGGCGCCGTGATCATCGCCCACCACAGCCAGCACGCCGCCGTATTGCGAGGTGCCGGCCGCATTGGCGT
This sequence comes from Sandarakinorhabdus sp., assembly GCF_041689835.1. Classification (GTDB taxonomy): domain Bacteria; phylum Pseudomonadota; class Alphaproteobacteria; order Sphingomonadales; family Sphingomonadaceae; genus Sandarakinorhabdus. The sequence continues at coordinate 11,629 of NZ_JBDNFM010000077.1, read as the reverse complement.
GCTTGATCACATCCATCGCGCGGTCAAGCCCGGGGCCCTTGCCGTACCAGATGCCGAACACACCATCGTGCAACGCCTTGGGGTTGAGCGCGACATGCTGGCTGCCCCACACTGCGGTGGCGCCCAGTTCCTCGTTGATGCCGGGAACGAAGTGAATATCCTGTTCTTTCAGGAATTTCTTGGCGCGCCACAGTTCCTGATCATAACCGCCCAGCGGCGAACCGCGATAGCCCGATATGAAGCCGGCGGTGTTCAGCCCGGCAGCGGCATCGCGGCGCTTTTGCACCAGCGGCAGCCTGACAAGGGCTTGCACGCCCGACATGAACACGCGCCCCTCAAGCAGGCGGTACTTGTCTTCCAGGGAGACAGGCGGCAGGCCAACGACCATCGATCATGCTCTTTTTGTGCAACTGCGAGATGGGTCAATAATACTGTCCTTTCTGGACCAGCGCAAGAGCACCGGGCCGCGACAATATGCAGGGGGCTTGCGGCAACGGAGTCGCATGATGGTTTCAATATTTATGTTTATGGTTAAGAGGGGGATATTGGTCTCCTTTCCAGACAAGGAAGCTTTTGATGTTCAAATCCATCTTGACGGGTGCCGCGTTGCTGCTCGTCGCCGCCACGCCGGCGGCTGCCATCACGTTTCGCGGCAGCTTTTCCGGCGCCAACGAAGTCCCGGTCCGCAACAGCGCCGGCACCGGCATCGGTGATTTCCGGGTCAGTGACGACAATCGCTTTGCGACTGTCCAGATCAACTTCACCAACCTGAGCGCACCCCTCACCGGGGCCCACCTTCACTGCTGCAGTTTGCCGACAGCCAACAGCGGCGTTGCCATCAATTTTGCACCGCCATCGATCAGCAGTGGTTCGATCACCCGCCTGTTCGATCTCACGCTCAGCTCCACCTACGGCGCTGCGTTCTTGAGCGGCAGCGGCGGCACCGCAGCCGGCGCTCAGGCCCGTCTGCTGGCCGGCCTGAACAACGGCCAGGGCTATTTCAACCTCCACACCGCCAACTTCCCGGGCGGTGAAATTCGCGCCAACCTGAGCGCCATCCCCGAGCCGTCGAGCTGGGCGATGCTGATTGCCGGCTTTGGCCTGGTTGGTGTCACGCTGCGCCGCCGCCGCGTGGTTGCTGCCTGATTGTTTCCTGCCTGATTGACGCGTGATCGGCTGGCCGGGCAATCGCTCGGCCAGCCGATTGCCCTTTACGGACGCAGCTGTGCTAGCGTGCAGCCGTGATGCTCACGGTGGCCAGCTACAATATCCACAAGGCTGTTGGCACCGATGGCCGCTGCAACCCGCAGCGCATCCTGGATGTGCTGGATGAAATCGGCGCCGACGTGGCGGTGCTGCAGGAAGCCGATACACGGCTTGGTCTGCGCACTTCGGTGTTGCCGGAAAACCTGCTGGCCGCGCGCGGCTGGCAAGCGGCGCCGCTGGGCCAGCAACATCACGAAGGCCGCGCCGCGCTGGGCTGGCATGGCAACGCTGTGCTGCTGCGCGGCGATGTGCGCCTCACCCACAGCCACCGCATCACGTTGCCGTGCCTCGAACCGCGCGGGGCGGTGCTGGCCGATGTGGCTTATGGCAACCATGTGCTGCGACTGGTTGGCGCGCATCTTGATCTTTCGGGCCTGGCGCGGGCGCGGCAGATGCAGGCCATCATCGATGCGGCGGCAAAGGCGCCGGGCAATCCGCCGGAACTGGTGATGGGTGATTTCAATGAATGGCGCCGCGGCGGGGCGGCGCTGGCCGTGCTGGCCCGGCACTGGCGCGAAGTCGCGCTGGGGCCAAGTTTCCCTTCGCGATTGCCGCTGGGCCGGCTGGACCGGGCCTTTGCCCATCCGGCGCTGGCGGTGGCGGCAGCAGCGGTGCACGCCACCCCGCTGGCGCGCACCGCATCGGATCATTTGCCAATCTGGGTGCGGCTGGGCGCATGACGGCGGCGCTGGCCACGCTGTGCAGCGCACGCCCCGGCCAAACCGGCGTGCAATTGCTGGATGATGGCCCGGCGGCGCTGGCGGTGCGTCTGCACATCGTGCGCCGCGCGCGGCGCAGCATCGATGTACAATATTATATCTGGCGCGATGATGTGGCGGGCCGGCTGCTGCTTGATGAGCTGGCGGCGGCGGCAGCGCGCGGGGTGAAGGTGCGGCTGCTGATGGATGATTTCGGCTGCGCGGCGGCGGAACATCTGGCGGCGGCGCTGCCCGGCCTTGAGGTGCGGATGTTCAACCCCGCCCGCCTGCGCTGGCCGCGCTGGCCCAACGCCATCTTCGATTTTTCGCGCCTCAACCGCCGCATGCACAACAAAAGCCTGACGGTAGACGAAATCGCCACGGTGATCGGCGGGCGCAACATCGGCGATGAATATTTCGATGCCGGCCACGCGGAAATGGCCGCCGATCTTGATGTGCTCGCCATCGGCGCTATCGCCGGCGAAGTGGCAGCGAATTTTCAGCTTTACTGGGATTTCCCCGCCGCCGTGCCGCTCGCCCGGTTGGCGGCGCCCGCTGCGGCCGCGCTTGCCCCTGCCCCCCTCTGCGGCCGGCGCCGCGCCTATCTGGCAGCAGCAGAAAACCCCGCCACGCTGGCCCTCGTCGACGAAGCGCAGGATTTTACCTGGGCCAGCGTGACGATGCTCAGTGATCCGCCGGAAAAGATCAGCGGTAACTGTGCCGAAGACCGCTTGATGCTGCCGCAATTGCTGGCGGCAATGGCGTGGGCAAAACAGCGCCTGCTGCTGGTTTCGGCCTATTTCGTGCCCACGCCGGCCAGCCAGGCGTTGCTTTGTGGGTTGGTCGAGCGCGGCGTGCAGGTTGATGTGCTGACCAACTCGCTGTTGTCCAACAATGTTGTGCTGGTTCACGCCTTTTATGCGCCGTGGCGCGCGGCGCTGTTGGCGGCCGGGGTGCGGCTGTGGGAAATGCGCGGCACCAGCGGTGACCGGGTCTCGTTTGGCCTGATCCCGCGCCGCCTGCGCCGCCGCCGCGCCGCTGCCAGCTTCTTCCGCGCCAGCGCATCGGAACTCCACGCCAAAAGCTTCATCACCGATGGCCGCTGGTTGTTTGTCGGTTCGATGAACTTTGATCCGCGTTCGTGGCGGCTCAACACCGAACTGGGCTTCCTGATCGATTCGCCAGTGCTGGCAAAGCGGCTGGAAACCGCGCTGGACGACGGGCTGCCGCGCTTTGCCTGGCGGCTGGAAGCGCACGGCGGCGCACTGGCGTGGTGCGAAGATGACCATCTGATCCAGCCCGAACCCGGCACCACCTCCCTGCAACGCGCGGCGCTGTGGCTGCTTGGCCGGCTGCCGCTGGGGCATTTGTTCTGAGCACGTCTGGCGATTGAGCCGGCAGGCCATGTCTGCCACACTCTGCACGTTTCGGGGGGCGGGGGAGACAGACAATGGCGATCCGCAATGCTGCACTCGCTGTTCGTGCCGGATTTCTGCTGGCCGCCGGGCTGCTGCCGATCACGGCTCAGCCTGATGCCGGTTACGCCCCGGCGCTGCTCGATGCACTCGATCCCACCCGCATTGCCGAAGCGTTGTGCGGCCCCGGTGCCAGCCCGATGAACCCGGTGCGCGCGCTGCTGGCCGCCGCCGCCGTCGCCGCGCCTGCCAGCCGCACCGGCGCCATCCCGTTCTATCCAGATCTGGCGCGCGCTGCGGTTCCGTCTGCCAGCCCCAATGCCCGGGCACAGCGCTGGTTCGCGCAGGGATTGATGCTCAGCTACGGTTTCAACCATGCTGGGGCGGTGGCTTCGTTCCGCCGCGCCCAAGCGCTCGATCTCGCGTGTGCGCTGTGCTGGTGGGGCGAGGCGATGGCGCTGGGGCCCAACATCAATGCGCCGATGGACGGGCGCGATCGCGGCGCGGCGCTGGCAGCGCTGGAACGCGCTGCGGCGCTGAAGGCCGGCGCGTCACCAGTGGCGCAGGCGCTGATCGGCGCACTGGCGGCGCGCTATTCGCGTGATGACACGGCCGATCGCGCCGCCCTCGATGCGGCCTACGCCGATGCCATGCTCGCTGTCGCCGCCCGCTACCCCACGGACGACGACGTTGCCGTACTGACCGCCGAAGCCGTGATGGACACCAGCCCGTGGAATTACTGGCAGCCCGACGGCAAAACCCCCATCGGCCGCAGCGGGGAGGCGGTGCGCCTGCTGGAAATCGTGCAGGCGCGCACCCCCGGCCACCCGCAGGCCGCGCATCTCTATGTCCACATGCTCGAAGCCTCCGATCCGGCGCGGGCCGAAGCTGCGGCCGATCGGCTGGCGGCGGGGCGGGTTGGCGGTGCCGGGCACCTGCTGCACATGCCCTCGCACATCTGGCATTTGCGCGGGCGTTACAGCGATTCAATCCGCGCCAACATCGCTGGCGCCCGCGCCGATGAGGCCTATATCCGCGCCACCGGCGACCGCAGCCTGGTGCGCTATGGCTATCACCCGCACAATGTCCATTTCATCGTCACATCGGCGATGATGGCCGGCGACATCGGCACCGCCCGGCGCGAGGCGCAGCGGCTGCGCAGCCTGATGGACGGCGAAACCTCCGCGCGCATCGGCTGGATTCAGGCCATCGACGCCGCGCCTTATCAGGTGATGGCGCAGTTCGCCGCGCCCGAAGAATTGCTGGCGATGCCCGCCCCCGATGCGCGGCTGCCGCTGGCCGCTGCCATGTATCATTATGCCCGGGCCGTGGCCCACGCCGCCCGCCGCGACGAACCTGGATTTGCCGCCGAACTCACCGCGATCCGCGCGCAAGAACGCAGCCCCGGCATGGCCATGCTCACGCAGCAGGCCGTGCCCGCTGCCAGCCTGCTGGCGCTCGCTGCGGCAGCGGCGCGCGGGCGCTGGGCAATGGCACAGGGGGACTACGCCGGGGCCGCCGCGCATTTCCGCGCCGCCGCCGCCATCGAAGCCAGCCTGCCCTATATCGAACCGCCATTCTGGCACTATCCCATCAGCCAGTCGCTGGGGGCGGCGCTGCATCTGGCTGGCGATCAGGCCGGGGCCAGTGCCGCCTTCCGCGCTGCCCTGGTCCGCGCGCCGGGCAATGGCTGGGCGCTGTTCGGCCTGGCCCGCAGCGAAGCCGCCGCCGGCCACAAGCCCGAAGCCGCGGCCGCCACGCGCGCTTTCCGCCGCGCCTGGGCCGGGGATATGCGCTGGCTCAAGGTCGAACGCTTGTAGGGGTTTCGCACTGCCGCGCTTTGGCGCATCACTGGACGGCAAATCGGGGGGCATCATGCACGGCACACTTACAAGGCGTTTGCGGGCCGCGCTGGCCGCCGGCACCATTTTGTTGCCGGTCACGGCGGCGGCCTCCACCTTGATAACAGGCGCTACCGTCCACGACGGATCGGGCGCCCCCGCCCGGCAGGTTTCGGTGCGCATCGACCAGGATCGCATCACCGCCATCGGCGCGCTGCGGGCACGCAAAGGCGAAACCGTCATCCGCGCCGGCGGGTTGGTACTGGCACCGGGTTTCATCGACAGCCACAGCCACCATGACCGCACCGACTATGAAACGCGCGCCATGGAGCCGCTGCTGGCGCAAGGCGTCACCACCATTGTCGTCGGCCAGGACGGCGCCAGCGACGCGCCCTTTGCCGACGTCGCCGCCAAATTCACAGCGCGCCCCGCCGCCGTCAACGTCGCCTCCTACACCGGCCACGGTTTCCTGCGCGACCGGGTACTGGGCGCCGACTACAAACGCACTGCCACCCCCGCCGAAGTGCAGGCGATGCAGGCACTGCTGGCCGCAGATCTCACGGCCGGATCATTGGGGCTGTCCACCGGCCTTGAATATGATCCCGGCATCTATTCCAACCGCGCTGAAGTGTTGGCGCTGGCCCGCACTGCCGGGGCTGGCGGCGGCAATTACATGAGCCACATGCGCAGCGAGGATGTCGCCTTCGACGATGCGCTGGATGAACTGCTCGATATCGGCGCAAAAACCGGCGTCCCGGTACAAATCTCGCACATCAAGCTGGGCATCGTCGATCGCTGGGGCGAGGCCAAGGCCGTGCTCGCCAAGCTTGATGCCGCCCGGATGCGCGGTATCAAGGTGACGGCCGATGTTTACCCATATGAATATTGGCAATCGACGCTGACCGTGCTGTTCCCCAGCCGAGATTTCACTGATCTCGCCGCCAGCCGCTTTGCGCTCACCCACCTCACCACGCCGGCGGGCATGCTGCTGGGCTTTTACGCGCCCGATCCGTCACTGGTCGGCAAGACCATCGCCGATATTGCCGTGCTGCGCGGGGAAGAGCCGGCGGTCACCTACCTGTGGCTGATCAACAACGCGCAGGCGTGGAAAGCTGCCCACCCGGAGGCCTCGCGCGTTGAATCGGTGATCGGCACCGCCATGGCCCCGGCCGACATTGCCGATTTCATTGCCTGGCCGCACAGCATGCTGTGTTCCGATGGCGGCATCGGCGGGCTGCATCCGCGCGGTTACGGCGCCTTCGGCCGCATGGTGCGTGTTTATGTGCGCGAACAACACCGCCTCACCCTGGCGCAGGCCGTCCACAAGATGAGCGGGCAATCCGCCGCCCAGCTTGGCCTGAAACAGCGCGGGCTGATCCGCCCCGGCTACAAGGCCGATCTGGTGCTGTTCGATCCGGAGCGCTTTGCCGACAAGGCCACCGTGGCGCAGCCAGGTGCGCTGGCGGTCGGCATGGCCACCGTCATCGTTGGCGGCGAGATCGTTTATCGCCGCGGTAAACCCACTGGCGTCTATCCCGGCCAGTTCCTCAGGCGCGGGCAGGCTTGATGTACCGCCGCGCGTTTCTGGCCGGAGCGGCGGCACTGGCGGCCACCCGCGCCGCCGCCGCGCCGGTGTTGGCCGCCGACAATTTCGGCCTTACCCCCGCCAAGGCCGCACGCCGCAACGGCTGGATCGAGGTGGATGCCGCTGCCTTCGAAACCAATATCGACACGGCGCGCGCCGTCCTCGGCCCCGCCAGCCTGTGCGCGGTGATGAAGGCCGACGCATACGGCAATGGCATCGCGCTGCTCATCCCGTCGATCATCGCCAAGCGCGTCAGCGATGTCGCCATCACCTCCAACGACGAAGCCCGCGTCGCCCGCCAATTGGGCTATCGCGGCCGCCTGCAACGCATCCGCGCCGCCACCCAGGACGAGATGGCCGACGGCCTGCGTTGGCGCATCGAGGAATTGATCGGCAACCCCGAAGCCGCCGCCGGCCTCGCGGCGCTGTGGCAGCGGCACGGCAGTTCACGCGCTCTGCCCGTCCACCTCGCGCTCAACGCCGGCGGCATGTCGCGCAACGGCATCGAGCTTTCTTCCCATTACGGCAAGGCCGATGCCCGCGCGCTGCTGGCCTTGCCCGGCCTGCACATTCGCGGCGTGATGACCCATTATCCCAGCGAAGACCCTGCCGACATCCTCGCCCAATTGCAGCAGTTCCAAGCCGATATGGCGTGGCTCCTAGGGCAGGGGCTCAATACCGCCAGCCTCGTCCGCCACACCGCCAACAGCTTCGCCGCGCTCCAGCACCTCACGACGCGCCTCGACATGGCGCGCATCGGCGGGCTGCTTTATGGCGATCCCGGCTCGGTCAAAACCGATCGTTTCATCCCCACCATGGCGATCAAATCGCGGGTGGCCGCCGTCAATCACTATCCCGCCGGGCAAACGGTGAATTACGACCGCACTTACCGGCTGGAACGCGAATCCTGGCTGGCCAACGTGCCGCTCGGCTATTCGGACGGTGTACGCCGCAGCTTCGGCCACGCCAACCAGCCCGCTTTCGTCGCCGAAACCCGCAACAACACCCAGGTGCTGATCGGCGGCCAGCGCTATCCCGTGGTTGGACGCGTCACGATGAACACGCTGATGGTTGACGTCACGCACGCCCCCGGCAGTGTGCGGCTGGGCGACGAAGTCGTGCTGTTCGGCGCGCAAGCGGCGCAGCGCATCACCCAGGCCGAATTTGAATCCAACGCCGCCGCTTACGCCCCCGAACTCCTCGCCGTCCTTGGCAACAGCCTGCCGCGCGTGTTGATGCCGCGGGCAGTCTGACCCGGCTGGGCCATCGTTGGGCGCCAGCAAGGTCAGCGCGAAACGCCGCCTGTTTGCTGCCCCGCATCGTCCCGCTGCTCGCCGACGAACGGCAGCAAAGCCGCTATGCTAGCGGCAAGATCTGCGTTCCGGAATGGTTTGGTCAACAGCGGCAGGTCCAATGCCATCCCCTCCAGCTTTGCATAGCCCGACACGATCAGAATCGGCATTGCCGGAAAGATGGCACGTGCCTCTCGGGCAAGATCAGTTCCGGTCATTCCGTGCATCAGATGATCGGTGACGAGAATGTTCGGCGCTGTCCCGGCCGCCAAGAGCTGCAACGCCTCCTCTGCCGAACCGGCTTCCACGACGTGGAACCCGAGGTCGGTCAGCATGTCTGCGATGCTCATGCGCACCAGCACTTCGTCGTCGACCAGCAGCGCGACCCCGCGATCGGCGCACGGAGGGGCAACAGCGGCAGGCGCTTGCCCGGCACAGATTTCGGCGGTGCTTATTGGCAGCCAGAGTTCAATTGTCGTGCCTTTGCCCGGCGCGCTGTCGATTGTCAGTCCGCCGCCAAGCTGCGCTGCAAGGCCGTGGACCATGGACAACCCCAGGCCCGTTCCCTTGCCGATACCCTTGGTCGAGAAAAATGGTTCGACCGCACGTTCGCGCGTCGCATCATCCATGCCTGCCCCTGTATCGACGATGCACAGCAACACATAATGCCCCGTAGCCAAACCCAGCGCGTTACCTTGGCGCGCACTTTGACGCTTTGCCGTGATGGAAAATGTACCGCCGTCGGGCATGGCATCGCGCGCGTTCACCGCCAGGTTGAGAAGCGCCATTTCGAGCTGGTTGGGATCGGCGTTGGCGGGCGGCAGACCGGGGCCGATATCGGCATGCAATTTGATCGTCGGACCAAGCGTCGTTTCGAGCAGGCCGGCCATGCCTGCGACCAGATTGGAAATATCCACAGCGACCGGCTGCAGCGGCTGGCGGCGCGAAAACGCGAGCAGGCTCTGGACCAGGATCGTTGCGCGTTCGGCCGATTGCAACGCGCCGTCGATCAGCCGGCGGTCGCGCTCGCTGCTGACCTGTCGGCGACCCAACGTGTCGAGGCCGTAAAGAATCGGGGTGAGAAGATTATTGAAGTCGTGGGCGACACCCCCGGTTAGCAACCCCATCGCCTCCATTTTCTGGCTTTGCCGAAGTGCCTCCTCGGTCGCCCTCAATCGGCTTTGCTCGCGCAGCCGTTCGGACACGTCTGACACGAACTGATAGGCCCCGACCACCCCGCCATCGGCGCCGCGCAACACGCGAAACCGCATCTCGTAATGCGGGCGGTCGATCGCGGGATCGCCGAATGCGTCGATCTCGACAAATTCTTCCCCGCCGAGCGCACGCGACCAGACCGCCTCGACGGCCGCGCGGTCGTGGGGGCGGTGTTCCAGCATCGCCAGCATGTTGTCGCCCGCTTCGGGCAGGCGCACGCCGAAGATACGGGCAAATTCGTCTGCCGCTGCTCGGTTGATCGCCAACCAGTTGAAACTGCAATCAGCGACCTGAACCAGGATGTCGCTGCCTTCAATGACCTCTGCGAGTACCCGTTGCTCGGCGAGCGCTTCGGCGACCCGCCGCTCCAGCGTCTCGTTCAAATCCTTGAGCCGCGCCTCGCTGGCGCGCAGCGCAGCCTGGGCGCGGTATTCCTCGGTGACTTCTGGCGCTTTGGATGATCGCTTCCACGTCGCCGTTCTCGTCCAGAATGGGAGTGTTGAACGGGCTCCACCACCGCGCTTCGTACGTGCCGTCCGGCCGCGCGACGTCGTATCGCAAGTTTTGCAGGTGGTCGGGCAGGCGCGTCGCAACCACCCGCTCCAGCGAGGTGCGCACGGGGTTCACGCCGCCAACGACTTCATCGTCAGGATTGTCGGGAAAAGCATCAAACACGCCGCGTCCGACCAGTTCCGCGCGCGTTCGCACGGTGGTGGCAAGATAGGCGTTGTTCACGTCGGTGATGGTGAAATGCGGGGCGTTGGGCGCAAGAACAAGAAACGCTGCGGGCGAAGCCTCGAACAGGCGCGTGAAACTTCGATCCGCCTTGACGCGCGCCGTGACGTCGCTTGCCGTTCCGAACCACTCGGTGATCTCTCCGGCGTCGTTGACCAGCGGGATAGCGCGCGAGAACGTCCAGCCAATCGTGCCATCGGCGCGCAACACCCGGTGCTCGAGTTCAAGGACGCTCTTGGCTGCGACTGCTCGCTCGATCGCTTGGCGAACGCGCGGCTGCTCGTCGGCCGGGATATAGGTTTCGGTCCAGTCCGTTGTTGGCGCATTGGTGTCGACGACCAAGCCCGCGCCGTCCAGATGGCGCATCTCGCGCCCATCGGGACCCATGCGAAAGACGATGTTGGCGGTCGCATTGACGAGCGCCCGAAACCGACCCTCGCTCTCCTGAAGCGCCTTTTGCGTCAGATACGATTCAGTGACGTCATGGCCTACAACAAAAATGCCGGTGACGTTGCCGGCCACGTCCCGGATCGGTTCGTAGATGAAGTTCAGGACGACGTTGCGGCTTGGCTGGTCGGGTGCATCGCGCAGCGTCAGCGCACGGCCTTCGCCCACGAACCGCTTGCCCGTCGCGTAAACGCGGTCCAGCAATTCGTAAGGGCCTTGGATTTCAAGCTCCGGAAAGACTTCGCGCACGGTCAGGCCGAGTACGGCGCGCCGGCCCGCAAGCTGGACATAGGCGTCGTTGACGAACTCCAAGACGTGGTCGGGGCCGGTCATGACGGCGATGAAACCCGGGGCTTTCTCGAACAGCCGCCGCTGGCTTTCGGTTTGCGCCTTCAGCCGCCGCTCGGTGAGCACCGTGCCGGTCGTTTCCGTTCCGGCGCAGAACAGGCCGGCCACCACACCGTCGTCATCGCGCAAGGGCGAATAGGAAAATGTGAACCAGCAGTCTTCTGGATAGCCGTTGCGCTCCAGCACAAGAAGCAGATTTTCCGACCACGTCGCTTCGCCGCCAAGTGCGGCGTTCACCAACGGCTCGACGTCACCCCAAATTTCTGGCCAGACTTCCTTGAACGGCTGACCCAGCGCCCACGGATGTCTCTGTCCGAGCACGGGGCGGTAGGCGTCGTTGTAAAGAAACGCGAGTTCCGGCCCCCAGGCGATGAACATGACGTGCTTGTTGGGGAGGATGAGGCTTAAGGCTGATCGCAGGCTCTGCGGCCAATACTCCGGCGAATCGAGCGGCGAGGTCGACCAGTCGTGGTCGCGCATGAGCGCGCCCATCTCGCCGCCGCTGGCGAGGAATTCTTTGCCATGGTTTGCAACGGCCAAACACACGCTCCCCACCCGAACACATTGATCTTAACGATTAGAAACTTATTTGCACACCAAAGCAACCTTTCGCCGAAAATGAGAGGCTTTCACGACTGCGCGTGACTTATACCAAGTCGCGTTGATCGCGACTCGCGGGGGGATTCCCAAGGGTCTAAAAGTGTGAATCTATGGCGATGTGCTCAGGTAGGACATCGTCATGGGGACTGGGATCGCGCTTCGGGATGATTTTGACGCGGTAAGGCTG
>NZ_JBDNFM010000076.1:0-8813 GCF_041689835.1 Sandarakinorhabdus sp. | reverse complement strand
GCCATGGCCGATGCGGAAAACACCCGGCGCCGGCTGGAGCGCGACAAGGCCGAAGCCACTCAGTATGCCGTGACGGGCTTTGCCCGCGAAATACTGGCGGTGGCCGAAAACCTGCGCCGCGCTGTTGCCGCTCTGCCTGCCGACGGATTTGATAATGTGCGCGCCGGCATCGAGGCAACCGAACGCGAACTGCTGGCGATTTTTGGCCGCCAGGGTATCGCCCGCATCGAGATCACACCGGGCCTGCCGCTTGATCCCAACCGTCATCAGGCGATGATCGAGGTAGAAAGCGAGCATGAAGCCGGCAGCGTGGTGGCTGAACTGGCCAGCGGTTGGACCATCCGCGATCGCCTGCTGCGCCCGGCGATGGTGAGCGTGGCCCGCGCCGGCGACTAACTGCCGGCCGGATCAACCTCGATCGTCAGACCCAGCCGGCTTCTTTTTCTTCGGCGCGCTTGTCCAGCTCGGCGCGGCTGATCTTTTCGGATGCCGATTTCAGCTGGCCGCAGGCTGCCATGATGTCCCGCCCGCGCGGGGTGCGCACCGGCGCGCTGATGCCGGCCTTGAAGATAATATCGGAAAACGCCGCGATCCGCCCGCCCGATGAACATTCATAAGTGCTGCCCGGCCACGGATTGAACGGGATCAGATTGACCTTGGCCGGCAATTTGTACCGGCGGATGAGGCGAACCAGTTCATGCGCGTCTTCGTCGCTGTCGTTCTTGTCCTTCAGCATCACATATTCGAACGTGATGCGGCGGGCATTGTTGGCGCCGGGATAATCGGCGCAGGCTCGCAGCAGCTGCTCGATGCCGTATTTCTTGTTGATCGGCACGATTTCGTCGCGGATTTCCTTGGTGACGGCGTGCAGCGACACCGCGAGATTGACGCCGATTTCGGTGCCGGCGCGCGCCATCATCGGCACGACGCCGCTGGTCGACAGCGTGATGCGGCGCTTGGACAGGCCCAGCCCGTCACCGTCCATGACGATCTGCAGCGCATCGCGAACATTGTCGAAATTGTACAGCGGTTCGCCCATACCCATCATCACGATGTTGGTGAGCATGCGGCCTTGCGCCGTATAGTTGTTGCCGGGATTGTGCGCGCCGGGGATGTACGGGCGATCCTCGTCATCGTCATCATCTGTATCGGGCAGCGCCGGCAGGCTGTTGGTGCCGCCCGGCCATTCGCCCAGCGCGTCGCGTGCCAGCATCACCTGGCCAACGATTTCGGCGACGGTCAGGTTGCGCACCAGCTTCATCGTGCCGGTGTAGCAAAACCGGCAATTCAATGTGCAGCCGACCTGTGAGGAAACACACAGCGTCCCGCGCCAGGCATCGGGAATGAACACGCACTCGGCTTCTTCACCGTCATCAAAGCGCAGCAGCCATTTGCGGGTGCCGTCGCTTGATACCTGCGCTGTCACCACCTCGGGGCGGCCGACGATGAAATGCTGATCCAGCAGGGCGCGCATGTCCTTGGCGATATTGGCCATCGCCGAAACCTCGGTTACGCCGCGGTGATACAGCCAGTGCCACACCTGGCTGGCGCGCATGTTGACCTGCCTGGCCGGAACGCCTACCGTCGCCAGCGCCGCGCGCAGTTCCTCCCGCGACAGGCCGATCAGCGCGCGCTTGCCATCTGCACGCGGGCTGGCAGCCTTGCGCGGCAGCACCATCGGATCGGATGGGCCGGGGATCGGCATCACGGCTGCTGGCGCGGTCGCTTCGTTTGGTGTTTCGGTAATTTGCGGCTCGATATTCATCATCGCCGGGCCTTATCGCAAAAGCGGGCCGGCGTAAAACCGCTTGCGCCAGACTGGTGTGCCGGTGAAACCAAGGCCTCAGCCCGGGGAGCACCGAATGACCATAACCGCAATCTGGCCATCGCCGCGGCGGTACTGACGGCCGTGGTGCTGCTGGCAGTGGCGCGCGGCGGTAGGTTGTTGTTCAAAAGCGCCCGGCCCAATGAAAAAGGGCGGCGCCATATTGGCGCCGCCCCGCTTTTTCATTTTTGCCGGTAAATTGCCGGATCAGGCCTGCACCAGCCGGCGGCGGCGCATGTTGGCGCCCACCAGGCCGAAGCCGGCGATCAACATCGCCCAGCTTGCCGGTTCGGGCACGCCGACGGCAATGTCGAAACGGCCGCCGTTGTCGCCGAATGCACCATCCATCACACCAAAATACAGGATCGAAGGCGTTGGCCCGACATTGATCTTGAAGTTGTAGATGCTCGACGCGCTGAACGCTGGCACCGGGCCGACGAGGAAATTCTGGACATTGCGCGACGGATTGAAACCCACCAAAGGCGTCGTGTCGAAGCCCAGCGCATAATAACCGTTATTCAACGCTTGGCTGGCGACGTCGTAAAACGCGTCGTTGGTCCGCGCGCCGAGCGAAAAGCCGGTCCCCGAAACCCGCAGCCTGACCACGCCCGAATAAAGGCCCGTGGTCTGCCCGCCGGTCGGCGTTGTGAAACCTACCGCCACATTCTCGATTGCCAGCGCCGGAACGGCAAGGCTGGCAGCAGCGGCCATGAGGCCAATCCAGATCACACGCGACTTCATGTCAATCATCCCCTCTGCAAACGAAGGCTAATTGTTAAGTGAAAATAAATATTTGTGCAAGATAGATGAGCAAGACATTAACAATTTATTTCGCAAGACGCAAAAAACGGCCGGCGCGCGTTCGCGGGCCGGCCGTTGGCTTGATCCTTGTGCCGTCGTTCAGCAGGCACCTCACATCGCGCTGATGCCGCCATCCACGTACAAGCCGTGGCCGGTTACCATCTTGGCTTCATCGCTGGCCAGATACACCGCGGCCCAGGCAATATCGTCGGGCTCGCCCACCGCGCCCAATGGAATCTGGCGGCCGAGTTTTTCCAGCCCGGCCTCGCGGCCCAAGGCACTGGTGATGCCATCCAGAATTGGCGTGTCGATGAAAACCGGGTGGATGCTGTTGCAGGTGATGCGATATTTCTGCTTGGCACAGTGCAGCGCGACGCTTTTGGTGAGGTGGCGAACAGCGGCTTTGGCGCTGTTGTAGGCAGCGCTGTTGTGTGATGCGATGACGCCGGCGATGCTGGAAATATTGACGATGCTGCCGCGCACGCCGGTGTCGCGCACGGTTTTTGCCATGGTCGGCAGGCTCAGTTTGCAGCCGAGGAACACGCTGTCGAGATCGATGCTGTGCACGCGCTTCCAGGTATCGAAATCGGTGGCTTCCACAGTCGATCCGGCCGCGATGCCGGCATTGTTGACCAGCACATGGAAACCGCCCCATTTTTCTTCGGCAAAGGCAACGGCCGCCGCCCAGTCATCGGGACTGGTGACATCGTGGCGGCAAGCCACCGCCGCGTCACCGATGCTGGCTGCAACGGCTTTCACGCCGGCTTCGTTGATGTCGGTGAGCACCAGCCGCGCGCCCTCTTGCGCCATGCGGCGCGCCATGGCTTCGCCAAGGCCCTGCGCCGCGCCGGTGATCAGTACCACCTTGCCTGCCATTCGATTCATGTCTGTTTCTCCCCGTGATGTACGTGTGCCCGACACTGCCCGGCGGTTGGCCTTCTGCCAAGCTGCGTTTCATGCGGAGTGTGCGTTGGCTTATCGGTTGCGTCCGCCGGGCCTTGACGCTGTGCACCACGCACCATATTTCCCCGCCATGGCCATCCTCCCCATCATCGAAACGCCCGATCCGCGGCTCAAGAAGATCAGCACGCCCGTTGAAACCGTGACCGACGCGCACCGCACGTTGATCGCCGACATGCTGGAAACCATGTACGACGCGCCCGGCATCGGCCTTGCTGCCATCCAGGTCGGCGTGGCGGAACGCCTGTTGGTGATCGATCTGCAGCGTGAAGCAGATGATACGCCCGAAGATGCCGATCCCGACGACATCGTGCGGGTGAAAGAGCCGCGCGTGTTCATCAACCCCGAAATCGTCTGGGAATCGGACGAGCTGTCAGTCTATCAGGAGGGCTGCCTTTCGGTGCCGGAAATGTATGCCGATGTGCAGCGCCCGGCCGAGATTCAGGTGAAATGGCTGGACGAGCAGGGCAAGGCCCACGACGAAAAGCTTGATGGCTTGCTCGCCACTTGCCTGCAGCACGAGATGGACCATTTGAATGGCGTGCTGTTCATCGATCACCTGAGCAAGCTCAAGCGCGATATGCTGCTGAAAAAACTGGACAAGCTGCGCAAATCTGGCGGCGCGGCCTGAGCTGTCAGCCCAGCCGGTCGAGGATCAGCCGCGCCGCGTCTTCCGGCGGTTTCACGCGTGCCGGGTCTTCGCCCGGATAGGCGCGGGCGCGCATGATCGTGCGGGTGGCGCCCGGATCGATGATGTGAGTGCGGATGCCTGAGATGTTGCGCACCTCTTCGCCGTAGGTGGACACCAGGTTTTCCAGTGCTGCCTTGGTCGCGGCATAGCCGCCCCAATAAGCCCGCGGCGTGCTTGCCACCGATGAGGTAACCGCCACGACATGCCCGGCCGCCGATTGCCGGAGCCAGGGATCGAGCGCCCGGATCAGCCGCATGTTGGCAGTAAGGTTGAGGGCGATCAGCTTGTCCCATTCCTTGAGATCAAGATGCGGCACCGGGGCCAGCGTGCCCAGCTGCGCCGCATTCAGGATCAGCGCATCCAGCCGGCCCCAGCGCCCGCCAATGGCAGTGCCCAGCCGGTCGATGGCGTCTCCATCGGTCAGATCGAACGGCGCGATGGTGGCGCTGCCGCCGGCTTTGTGGATGCGGTCGTCCACCTCCGCCAGCCCGGGTTCGGTGCGGGCAGTGAGGATGACATGCCAGCCTTCACGCGCCAGCATCTCGGCTGTGGCGGCGCCGATGCCGCGGCTGGCACCGGTGACGAGGGCGAGCTTTTTTTCAGTGATGTCGGTCATGCGTGTCAGATTACCCGTTCCGCCAGCAGGCTGAGCTGGTCGGGCACTTCCGTTTCTTCCTGATCGGTGAGGCGGGTGGGATAATCGCCGGTAAAACAGGCATCGCAATAATGCGGCGCCTGTTCGTCGCGGGTAGATTCGCCCACGGCGCGGTACAGGCCTTCGATCGACAGGAACGACAGGCTGTCCACCTTGATGTAATCGCGCATCCGCTCGACACTCATCTGCGCGGCCAGCAGCTTGGATCGTTCCGGCGTGTCGACCCCATAAAAGCAGCTGTGGCGCGTTGGCGGGCTGGCGATGCGCATGTGCACTTCCTCGGCGCCGGCTTCGCGCAGCATCTGCACGATTTTCACGCTGGTGGTGCCGCGCACGATCGAATCGTCGATCAGCACGATGCGCTTGCCGGCGATCAGCGCACGGTTGGCATTGTGCTTGAGCTTTACGCCCAGATTGCGGATCTGGTCGCCGGGCTGGATGAAGGTGCGGCCGATGTAATGGCTGCGGATGATGCCCAGTTCGAACGGAATGCCGCTTTCCTGGGCATAGCCAATGGCGCCGGGCACGCCGCTGTCGGGTACCGGCACCACCATGTCGGCATCAACCGGGTTTTCGCGGGCCAGTTCGGCGCCGATGCGCTTGCGCACTTCATACACGCTGCTGCCGTCCACCATCGAATCAGGGCGGCTGAAATAGACATGTTCGAAGATGCAGGGCCGGGCCCGCACCGGCGCAAACGGCCGGATCGAACGCAGCCCGCGCCCGCTGATGATGATCAGTTCGCCCGGTTCGACCTGGCGCAGGAAGGTCGCGCCAATAATGTCGAGCCCGACGGTTTCCGATGCCAAGATATAACTGTCGCCCAGCCGGCCGAGCACCAGCGGCCGGATGCCGAGCGGATCGCGGCAGGCCAGCATGCCTTCGGCCGTGAGGCAGATCAGGCTGTAAGCGCCCTCCACCCGCTTGAGCGCATCGATGAAACGGTCGAGCAGGGTGCGATACGACGAGGTGGCAACGAGGTGGATGATCACCTCGGTGTCGCTGGTTGATTGGAAGATCGAACCGCGCCGCACCAGTTCGCGGCGCAGTGTGGCGGCGTTGGAGATATTGCCGTTGTGGCCGATGGCAAAGCCGCCGCTGGCCAGCTCGGCAAACAGCGGCTGCACATTGCGCAGCGCGGTCTCGCCAGTGGTGGAATAGCGATTATGGCCGATGGCGATCTCGCCCTTCAGCTTGTTGATGATGGAATCATTGTCGAAATTTCCGGCCACATGCCCCATGGCGCGGTGGGTGTGAAAATCCTTGCCATCAAATGTGGTGATGCCGGCGGCTTCTTGGCCGCGATGCTGCAGCGCGTGCAGCCCCAGCGCCACCAGCGCGGCAGCACCTTCCGCCCCATACACGGCAAACACGCCGCATTCCTCGTGGAGATGATCATCCTCCCACGGATCAGTTGTCAGAATTTGGTCCATGGACGGCGGGCCTTTGTCATCCGGCAGTTGGTGGGCATATAGGGAAGGGTCGGGGCTTTGTCTGCCCCCACATGCGGCTTTGTTGTTATGAAGGTGTCACATGAGCCAATCGGTCGACGAGACGTTGGAGTTTCAGCCCAAATGGGGCGCCGATGGCCTGCTCACCGCCGTGGCCGTGGATGCCGCCAGCGGCGCAGTGCTGATGGTGGCGCACATGAGCGCCGATGCGCTGGCGGCGACGCTGGCCACCGGGGAAGCACATTATTGGAGCCGCAGTCGCCGGGAATTATGGCACAAGGGTGCCACAAGTGGTGCGATCCAGCGAGTCGTCGAAATCCGGGTCGATTGTGATCAGGATTGCCTGTTGCTTCTGGTCGAGCCGGCTGGACCTGCCTGCCACACCGGCCGGCCGCAGTGTTTCTACCGCCGGTTGGATAATGGCCGGCTGGTGATGATCGGAGATGAAGCATGAACTTGCCCACCGGCCTTGAAATGACCGTGTTCGACGAGGTGTTTCGCAACCGCCCCCACGAGCGGTTCGATGTGCTGCGCGCCGCCGATCCGGTGCATGAAGACAAGGTGCTGGGCCGCGTGCTGCTCACCCGCGCCGCCGATGTGGCGGCGCTGCTCAAGGATCGCAGCCTGTCCGTCGATCAGCGCAACGCCGCGCCGGATACCATCGTGCAGAAGCTGGCGACGATGCAGGACCGCGAGGCGCCGCGTTCGATGCTGGTGCTGGATGATCCCGATCATGCTCGCCTGCGCCGGCTGGTCACCCACGCCTTCAATGCCCGCGCCATCGAAGCGGTGAAGCCGCGTGTGCGCGAGGTTGCCGATGAGTTGCTTGATGCCGTGGAGGGCCAAGACAAGTTCGACCTGATCGAAAGCTTTGCCTCGCCGCTGCCGATTATCGTTATTGCCGCGATGCTGGGTGTCGACGCGGCGGACGTGGGTGATTTCCGGCGCTGGTCGAAGGCGCTGGCCAACGTGTTCTCGCCGATCCGCTCGCCGGAATTCCTGGCGGCGCTCAAGGCCAATGCCGATGAACTCTCCGCCTATTTCGAGCGTGCCATTGCGGAACGGCGCGCCGCCCCGCGCGATGATCTTATCAGCGCGCTGGTGATTGTGGACGACGGCGGCGATCGGCTGACGACACAGGAAATCGTCACCATGTGCAACCTGCTGCTGCTGGCCGGCAACCTGACGACGACCGATCTGATCGGCAATTGCATGCTGGCGCTGCTGCGCAACCCTGAGCAGTTGGGCAAGGTGCAGGCCAACCCCGCGCGCATTGCCGATGCCATCGAGGAGACGTTGCGGCTCGATCCGCCGGTGATGCAATCCTTGCGCATCCCGCTGGCCCCGCGCGAAATCGGCGGGTGCCCGGTGCGCGCCGGCGAGGCGGTGACCCCTTATCTGATGGCCGCCGGCCAGGACCCGGCCCTGCACGTCAACCCGTTGCGCTTCGACATCGACCGGGCCGACAAGACGCACTTTGCTTTCGGCGGCGGCGTGCACTTCTGCCTGGGCGCACCCCTCGCGCGCGCCGAGGCCGAGATTGCCCTCACCCGGCTATTCGCGCGCTTCCCCGGCCTGGCGCTCACCGGCGACCCGATTGAGCGCAACATTTCCGCCGCGTTCAACGGCGTGCAACAATTGTGGGTCCGTCCGTGAAAATCCTGCTGGCTGGCGCGTCCGGACTTGTCGGCGAGCTGGTGCTGAGCCTGTGCCCTGACGCCATCCCCGTCACCCGCCGCCCCATCGGCCGGCCCGGCGTGGTCGCCGACTTCGACGACCTGCCGCCACTGCCGGAAGCCCAGGTCGCCGTTTGTGCGCTCGGTACCACGCGGGCAAAAGCGGGCAGTGATGCCGCCTTCCGCGCGGTGGACCATGGTGCCGTGCTGGCCTTCGCCCGCGCCGCCAAGGCCGCCGGCGCGACGCACTTCATCCTGGTCAGCAGCGTCGGCGCCAACCCCAAGGCCAGCCTGCTCTACCCGCGCACCAAGGGCGAGGTGGAAGCGGCGCTGGCCGGCATGGGCTTCGCCCGCCTCGACATTCTCCAGCCTGGCTTGCTCATCGGCACGCGCAGCGAACGCCGGCCAGTGGAACGCTTCCTGCAATGGGCCGCGCCGGCAATGGATCTCACCCTGCCGCGCGACCTTGGCAGCCTGCCGGCGGAGGCGGTGGCGGGCGCCATCGTGGTGCTCGGCGGGCAGACCGCCCCCGGCATTTTCCGCCACGGCAACCTCGCCATCGCTACATGGGATTCCAAACTGCCATAACAAATCATTCTTCGTCGCAGAATTAGGCCACATGGACAAAGGCTATCCTCATCCTGATTGAGGCGAGGGCGGCGAAACCAAGGGTGGACTCTCGGGTTTTGTCGTATTGGGCGGCGACGCGGCGCCAGTTCTTCAGCTTGCTGAACAGGCGCTCGACGAGATTGCG
>NZ_JBDNFM010000075.1:0-7751 GCF_041689835.1 Sandarakinorhabdus sp. | reverse complement strand
TTACCGCCACCAAAACCGAAATTGCTGCTGTCTCGCCGTCGGCCGAGGCCGCAGAAGGCGAGGCGGATGCCGCCTTTGCCATGGTGTTCACGCCGACGGCTGCCGAGGAAGACCTGATATGATCCGCAAGCTGTTGCTGGCTGCGTTGATCGCTGCCCCCCTGATCACCGTCCCCGCTTTCGCCCAATCCGCGCCGCCCGCGCCTGCCTCGCCTGCCGCTATTCCCGGCGTTTCTCCCGGCGGTTCTCCCGGCGTTGGGCCTCACGCCGGCCGCCACCATGGGCACGGTGCCGGCGGCCACATGCGCATGTTCCCATCACTGAGCGAGGCGGGCCGCCAGATCATGCGCGAAGCCATGGTAACCGGCGGCAATCGCCGCGACGACCGCAAGAAGGTGGAAGCCGCGCGCGGCAGGATGCTTGCTGCGCTTGAAGCCGAGCGTTTCGATGCCGGCGCCATCAAGCGCGCCATGGACGAGGAACGCGCGCTATCCGACGCCAGCCGCCAGCAGCGCCAGGCTGCGATGCTGGCCGCCTTTCAGAAGCTCAGCCCTGAAGACCGCAAGGCCTTCGCCACCGACAGCCGTGTCATGAAAACGCGGATGCATGCCCGCATGGATGGCTGGCGCGAACGCATGCGCGAACGCCGCGGTGAATCCCGCCCGCCGGCCGCGCCGATGCAAGACTGATCCATCCGCTCTGTTGTCGAACCTCAGGCCCGCCAGCCCGTCTGGCGGGCCACTTCGTTCCAGGTCAGCTCGGCCAACCGCGCCGTCACCGGGCCGGGGGTGCCGCTGCCCACCGCCTGCCCGTCGATGCGCACCACCGGCAGTATGGGCGCGGTGGTGGAGGAGAGGAAGGCTTCGTCTGCATGCATCGCTTCGGCCAGCGTGAACGGGCGTTCCTCCACCATCAGCTGCGCGCCTTGGGCCAGGCGGATCAGGCTGTCGCGGGCAATGCCGGGCAGGATGGCGGTACCGGTGGGGTGGGTGATGATGCGGCCGTCCTTCACGATCCAGGCGTTGGTGCTGCTGCCCTCGCGCACCGTCTCGCCGCTTACCAGCCATGCCTCGAACGCGCCGGCCTCCTTGGCGGCCTGCTTGGCCAGCACGTTGGCCAGCAGGCCGGTCGTCTTGATATCCACCCGGCCCCAGCGGTTGTCGGGCTGGGTAATCACGGCGATGCCGGTGGCTAATTGCTTGATGCGCTGCGCAAAATCGAAGCGCCGCACTGTCATTACCAAGTTCGCCGGAGCATCACTTGGAAACGCATGATCCCGCTTGGCGGTGCCGCGGCTGATCTGCATGTAGATGATGCATTCCGTATGGCCGTTGCGCTCGATCAGCCGCCGTGCCTGCAACGTGAGCGGGCCATCGGCAACACCCAGCGTGATGCCCAGTTCACCCAGATTGCGGCGCAGGCGTACCAAGTGCGGCTGCCAGTCCAGTATGCGCCCGTTCAATACGGCGCACACTTCGTAGATGGCATCGCCGAACTGTGTCCCACGATCCTCGACATGCAGGCTGGCCTGCGCCAGCGGCTGGATGCGCCCGTTGACATAGGCCAATTGCGGCATGGTGTTGCGTCCCGGTGACTATTGGAGCCGATGGGTCTAGCGGCTGATGCTCCAGATTGTCGAGAGGCCCTTTTGATGACCACCCAGCTTGTCTGGTTCCGCAACGATTTGCGCCTTGCCGATCATGCCGCCCTGATCGCGGCGGCGGCGCGCGGCCCGGTGGCGGTGTTGTTCATTCTCGATGATGAAACACCGGGCCATTGGCGCACTGGCGCAGCGCAGCGCTGGTGGCTGCATCACAGCCTCGCCAGCCTGGGCTGCGACATCGCGGCGCGCGGCGGCCGGCTGATCCTGCGCCGGGGCCGCGCCGGGCCGATCGTGCAGGTGTTGGCCGCGCAATTGCAAGCGGACGTGCACACGCTGATCCATCACGAGCCGTGGGCGCTGCACCAGTTGGACGAGGCTGGCGAACTGACCGCCCACATGGGCGTCACGCTGGCAGTGCCGGCCAGCGTGCTCAGCGGCAGTGGTGGGCGTTACCGGATTTTCACGCCGTGGTGGAAGAAACTGCTGGACCAGATGCCGCCGCCGCACCCGCGTCCCGTTCCCGATATGCGCTGGGCCGATACGGCGCACATTGCCAGCGATGATCTGGGCGCGTGGGGCCTGCTGCCCACCGCGCCGGACTGGTCGGGCGGCTTTGCCGATTGGCAGCCGGGTGAAGCCGGAGCAGCAGCGCGCATTGCCGAATTCGCCTGCCGTGCCGCGCGCTATGATGCGGCGCGCAACCTGCCGTCGGTGGAAGGCACCTCGCGTCTGTCGCCCCACCTCGCGCTGGGCGAAATTTCTCCCAATGCTGCGTGGCACGGTATCGCCGATGCGGTGGGTGAAACAGTTGCCGAACCCTATCTGCGCGAGCTGGGTTGGCGCGATTTTTCCGCCAACATCGTCGATCAATTCCCCGATCACGGCGACGCCCCCAACCGCGAGACTTTCGCGCGTTTCCCCTTCATCGACGATCCCGCCGGCCTTCACGCCTGGCAGCACGGGCAGACCGGTTATCCCATCGTCGATGCCGGCATGCGGCAATTGTGGGCCACCGGCTGGATGCACAACCGCGTGCGCATGATTACCGCCAGTTTCCTGGTCAAGCACCAGTTGATCGACTGGCGGCACGGCGCGCGCTGGTTTTGGGATTGCCTCGTCGACGCTGATTACGGCAGCAATTCCCAGGGCTGGCAGTGGGTGATGGGATCGGGCGTCGATAGCTCCCCGTTCAACCGCATTTTTGCGCCGGTGGGGCAAAGCGCCAAGTTCGGCGCCGGCGACTATATCCGCCGCTGGGTGCCGGAACTGGCCAAGCTGCAAGGCGATCTGATCCACGCGCCGTGGGACGCCGGCGCCGCGCTGATCCGTGCCGGTGTGAAGCTGGGGCGCGATTATCCGCAACCTGTGGTGAGGCACGAGGCCGCCCGCGCGCGGGCGCTGGCGGCCTGGTCTGACGTGAAAGCCGGTTAAGCCAGATCGAACACCAGCACTTCAGCGCCTTCGTCCGACGCCAGCGCCAGCACGGACACATCCTTCACGGCCAGCCCGTCGCCCTGTTTCAGGGCATGGCCGTTCACTACTAGCGCGCCGCGCGCAACCTGCACCCAGGCATGGCCGCGGGTGACCGGGGCGGTGAGCGTGCCGCCTGGTGCCAGCACGACGCGGCTGATGCTGGCGTCGCTGTGGATGGTAACGGCGCTTTCGGGCGCATCCGGCGCTGCGATCACGTCCAGCCGCGATTCGCCATCGGTAACGGTGGGCAGCGTCTTCTGCTCATAGCCGGGCGCGATGCCGCGTTCGTTGGGCAGTAACCAGATCTGCAGCAGGTGCACTTCGGCGCTGGCGCTGGCGTTATACTCGCTGTGGCGGATGCCGAAGCCGGCGCTCATGCGCTGGGCCTCGCCGGGGCGGATCACCGCGCCGCTACCGATGCTGTCGCGGTGTTCCAGCGCGCCATCCAATATGTAGGTGACGATCTCCATATTGTCGTGGGCATGGGTGGGGAAACCGCCGCCGCCAGCAATCCTGTCTTCGTTGATTACGCGCAGGGCACGGAACCCCATGACATTGGGGTCGTGATACTGGCCAAACGAAAAACTGTGCGTGGCCTTCAACCAGCCATGATCGGCGCGGCCACGATCTTCGGATTTGCGGTGCAGATATGTGGGCATTTCAGGTCTCCGCTGGATTAAGTTGGCGGGGATATGGGGATGTTCAAGCCGGTTGCCAGATGCCCATCTGTCCCGGCAGCCATATCAGAATGGAATGACGGCGCCCTGCCAATCGATCAGCAGGCCCGATTGCGCCGGCGTGGCGGTGTCGATCACACGCAGCAGGTGGCGGGCGCTTTCGTCGGGGGTAAACAGCGTTTTCACGCCGGACTGGAAGGGTTTTGACAGGCCGCTGTCAACGGTGCCGGGGTGCAGGGCCAGCACTACCTGATCGGGATTTCGCCGCACTTGCTCGATGGCCATGGTGTGCAGCAGTTGGTTGAGCGCCGCTTTCGAGGCACGGTAGCTGTGCCAGCCGCCCAGCCGATTGTCGCTGATGGAGCCGACGCGGGCGGATAAAGCGGCCAGTACGGTCTTGCGGCCCTTGGGCATCAACGGCAGCAGCGCCCGCGCCACCAACGCCGGGCCGATGGTGTTGACGGCAAAAGCTGTTGCCAGCGCTTCGGCGGAAAGCTGGCTGTTGGCCTTTTCCGGGCTCAACCCGGCGCCGTGCAGCACGCCGGTGGCGATGAACACCAGATCGGGCGCGGTAGTGAGGGCAGCGGTGGCAGCAGTGATGCTGGCTGCATCCGTTAGGTCAACACCGATGCTGCGGCTCCAGCGCGTGACGCTGGCGACGGCGGGATCGGCATCAAGCAGATCGGCAAATGCGGCGCCGATACCGCCGGTGGCACCGACGATCAGCGCGTTCAGGCCAGACTGGAAACTGGGGAGCAGGTTCATACCCAATCCATGAGGCAGCGGCGGAGGAAAGGGCAGGGGCCGCGTGGTCGCAGCTTATTCCTTTGACCCAGTCATTCCTTTTCCATCGTGCACTGTAGCGGGTGCTGGTGCTGGCGGGCAAAATCCATGACCTGGTTTACCTTGGTCTCGGCCACTTCATACGTGAAAATGCCGCACACGCCCACGCCGCGCTGATGCACGTGCAACATCACCTGCGTAGCGTCCTCGATGGTCATCTTGAAAAAGCGTTGCAGGGTGAGGACGACAAACTCCATCGGCGTATAATCGTCATTGAGCATCAGCACTCTGTACAGCGCCGGCTTGGCTGTTTTGGTTTCCGGCTTTGCGGCAAGGCTCACGCCGGTGCGGCCGCCACCGCCCCCCGCCTCACCGGCGTCACGCTCTTCGTCAATCATGCGCGGATCAAGGCCAGACAGCATCAAGGTTAACCCGGGGAAAAAGGGAATCGAATAGCCTCTATATAGCAAGATCGCGCCGCGAAAAAAGGGGCATCCCCCCGAAATGGAAACGCAAATGGGGCGAGCCGCCTGTTGGCCGCTCGCCCCATTCCATTACGCCAGCCCGGTCGGGCGAGGCCCTGTCAAGGGCCAGGCGTTTACTTGGCGGTCCAGGCCGACTTCAGCTTGTCAGTGGCAAGAGCCATCTGGTTCTGCATCGGTTCCATCACTTCACCGGCCAGCTTGACCATCATTTCGGTCATCTTGCTGTACTGCGCGACGGCTTCGTCGAACTGGGTTTTGGCGAAATCGCTCTGCAGTTGCATCAGTTCGTTCGGGGTCTTGGCAGCGGCCAGGGTCTTCACCATGGCCGACGTGCCTTCGAACGATTTCTTCGACGCTTCGGTCAGATGCGCCATCACCTGCTCGACGCCAGCAGTGGCAGCCTTGGCCGAAACCATCAGCGCATCAACGTTGGCGCGGGTCATTTCGGCCATCTCGTCCATGCTCTTCATGCCGGATTCGACGGCTTCCTTCGACTTTGCAGTCACCTGCTCCATCGCGGCCTTGCCATTGCTCATGGCGGTTTCGGCCTGGGCGTTGAGCTTGCTGGCGGTGTTGCGAACGGCGTCTTGGGCATTTTCAAACGTGGCGGCCATGATCGGCTCCTTTGGTGCGAGAACGGGGGAAGGTGTAATGGCGGCAATTCGTACCGGCGCTGGCGCAGCGGCAGGTGCCGCCACAACTGGTGCCGCCTCAACAGGTTTTGACGCGGCTGCGACGGGAACCGCCACTTCGACCACTGGCATTACCGGCTGAGAAGCAACGATCGGGGCAACAACGATCGCGGCTGGAGCCTTCGGAGCAGGCGCTGCCTTGGCCGGCGCTGCGGTCCTGACCGGCGCGCGCTTGGCGGCAGGCTTCGACTTGGGCGCTGGGGTTTTGGCGGTCATCTGCATCTCCAACTTTGCTGCAATGCAACATAAGCTGGGCACGGCCAGCTTTCAAGTGGGAAATGTTGCAATGCAGCATGGAGCGCTGCGCTCGTGGTCAAGCCCAGCGCAAGCCCTTGCCATCACAGGAAAGTGTCTTGCCGGCGCGGGCAGCAGCGTCCGAAATCATCCCGGCCACGGCGCTGCGATTGTCGCTGGCAGGGGCGCCAGCAAACACCGCCGCCACCGAATCGGGCCAGTTGCAGCCCTGCGCCACCTCCACGCCGTCCAACGTCACCCGCAGGCTGCGCATCCGATTCAGATCCGCCACCAGCATGGCGCGGCCCGCAACTAGTGGTGCCATGCCATCGGTGGCATCGCCGACAAATTCCCATTCCACGCTGGTGCCATCAAGCCCGGCCATCACCAGCTTGCCCAGCGGCGCGCCGGCCATGGCGCTTTCGCCGGCGCCCAGTGCAAGGCGCACCAGCCGCAGCCGCCCGGCCAGCCGCTGCGCGCCCGACTGGATCAGTTCGTTGATCTCGGCATCGGGTTTGTCATCGTCCAGCAATTCACTGGCCGTCATCACGCTGGCGATCGGCGTTGCCATGTCGTGGCACAGCCACCGCACCACCCAATGACTGATATCACTCATTCCACCACCCCCGGTTCGGCGGGCTCGTCATCAGCCCCATCGCCGTCTGCGTCATCGTTCGCGCCATCATCTCGCATCATCAGGCCCAGCGCGATCAGGCGGCCGTCGCCGTCCTGCGCCAGTTCGAAATCTAGTCGTTCGCCTGGCTGCAGCCGTGCCAGCCCGGCCGCATTCACCGCCGAAACATGCACGAACACGTCCCGCGGGCCAAGGTCCGGCGTGATGAAGCCGTAACCCTTCTTGCCATCAAACCATTTCACCCCGCCACTGGCCATCATGCCACCTCGATGGCGACAGGCTGAAATTGTGCCGGGCCAGCGCCCTGGCTATGTGGCGCCCACGCGGTGAGGCCGCCAGCGGCAACGATTAGCCAGATCTGGCCATTCTCGCTGGCACGCGCAGCATCGCGCGCCGATGGCTCAGGCCGGCCATTGGGATGGCTGTGCCAATGGCCGATCACGCGCTGCCCGGCGCTGCGCGCATCACGGTGCGCAGCGAGCAGCGTGGCCGGATCAATTTCGAAACTGCGGGCCGGATCGCGCGCGACGTTGCGGGCCGGCACCAGCGTTTCCGCCCGTCCCAGCTGCCCCAGCAACAGCCCGCACACTTCAGCATCCGGGGCGGCGGCGGCGGCATCCAGCAAAAACTGCCGATCCCCGCTTGATATCTGCAACTTCATGCCAACATCGCTAAGCCATGGGGGCCGAAAAGTCGATAAACATCACCTTGCCGGCAACGGCAGCCGGCCAGCGTCTCGACAAGGCGCTGGCGGACACGGTGCACTTGTACAGCCGCGAGCGGCTGAAGAATCTGGTGCAGGGCGGCAGAGTCAGCAGGGGCGCGGACGTGATCTGGGATCCGGCCACCAAGATGAAGGGCGGCGAGGCCCTGGTGCTCGATGTGCCGGAAGCCCGCCCATCAGAAACAGTGGCGCAGGATATCCCGCTCACCATCGTGTTCGAGGACGATCACCTGCTGATCGTGGACAAGCCGGCCGGGCTGGTTGTGCATCCGGCCGCCGGCAATTTCGATGGCACCATGGTCAATGCGCTGCTGCACCATTGCGCCGGGCGGCTTTCGGGCATCGGCGGCGTGGCGCGGCCGGGCATCGTCCACCGCATCGACAAGGACACATCGGGCCTGCTGGTGGTCGCCAAAACCGATCGCGCCCACGAAGGCCTGGCCGCCC
>NZ_JBDNFM010000074.1:0-3024 GCF_041689835.1 Sandarakinorhabdus sp. | reverse complement strand
GCTGGCCGTGCTGTAGCCCGGCGACGCGCCAACCGCGGCGGGGCGCTAATGGCTGCAAGCCGGCAAGCGGCTGGGGCCACTGGCCGCCGAACCACGGCAGGCGCTGGCCTGGATGGCGGTGCGGCTGTCGGCCGATCTGGCGCGCGAACGATCGGAGCCATTGGCGCTGCTGTTTTCCCGGCTGGCCAGTTTCATGGCGCCCGATATGCCGATCACGTGGCTTACCGTGGGCGAAATGCTGGGCAAGGCCGGGCAAACCCAGGCGGCGCTGGCCGCGCTGGACAAGGTGCCGGCCGGGCTGGGTCTGGAAGAGGCCGTGCGTGCGCGCCGGGCTGAGCTGCTGGAGGATGCCGGCCAGGCCGCAGCCGCCGGGCAATTGCTGCAACGCGCTGCCGATGCGCCGGGGGCTTCGGCCGATGATTGGGCCGGGCTGGCCGGCTGGCACCGCCGCGCCGGGCGGTTTGGCGACGCTGCCGCCGCCTATGGCATCGCCATCGACCGCTTTGGCAAGGCGATGGGTTCTTCGGGGTGGAACCTGCAGTATCTGCGCGGCATGATGCGCGACCGCGCGGGGGATTGGCCGGGCGCCCAGGCTGATTTCCGCGCCGCACTGGTGCTGTTTCCCGATGAACCGGGGGTGTTGAATTATCTGGGTTATGGCTTGCTGGAACGCGGCGGCGCCCCGGCGCAGGCCCGCGCCATGATCGAAAAGGCGGCGCAGTTGCGGCCCGGCGATGGCGGCATCATCGATTCGCTGGGCTGGGTGCAGTTGCAAAGCGGCGATGTGGATACCGCGGTGGCGACGCTGGAACGTGCCATCAGCCTTGAGCCGCAGGACCCCACTATTATCAGCCACTTGGGCGACGCATTGTGGAGCCAGGGCCGCCGTATCGAAGCGCGTTTCCGCTGGCGGCAGGCGCTGGCGATGGACGGAGAGCCCGAGGACAAGCGTAAGCTGCAGGCCCGGCTGGATTATGGGCTGGATGCCGCGCCGGCGATGCTGGCCCAAAGATAGGATAGGCTCTTGCGCGCCGGGGTCGCCCGCGCCAAAGCCGCCGCGCGATGATCGTTGAACCCGCCCCGGCCAAGATCAATTTGGCGCTGCACCTGCGGCGGCGGCGGCCCGATGGCTATCACGACGTGGAGAGTATTTTTGCCTTTACCGATTTTGGCGACAGGCTGAGCGGGGAGGCGGCGGATGCGCTGACCTTGTCGCTTTCGGGCCCGACGGCTGCCGGCGCGGATGTGGGCGCTGACAATCTTGTGCTGCGCGCTGCGCGGGCGTTGGCGGCGGCTGCCGGCGGCAGGCGGGGCGCGCGATTGCATCTGGACAAGCATATACCCGTCGCGGCCGGTCTGGGCGGCGGCTCGGCGGATGCGGCGGCGGCGCTGCGGCTGCTGAACCGGCTCTGGGATCTGGGCTGGCCGCTGGAGCGGTTGGCGGCAGTGGCCGAGCCGCTGGGCGCCGATGTGCCGGCCTGCGTGTATAGCCGCACATTGTTCGGCACCGGCAAGGGCGAGGCGCTGTCGCCGTGGCCGCACGATCCGGCTGGAACGCCGGTGCTGCTGGTCAATCCGCGTGTGGCGGTGGCCACGGGGCCGGTGTTTGCCGGCTGGGACCAAGTGGATCACGGCCCCATCGATTCGGCGCTGCCGCTGGCTGCCTTGCGCAACGACATGACGGCGGCGGCCATTACCTTGCAACCGGTGATCGCCGATGTGTTGGCGGCGCTTGAACGGGGGGGGGAGGCGAGCCTGGTGCGGATGAGCGGTTCGGGCGCAACGTGCCTGGCGCTGTATCCGGATGTGCCAGCGCGTGACCGGGCGGCCACAGCGCTGGCTGGCTTTGGCACCGGCTGGTGGGTGAGCCCGACGCATATCATCTGATTCGCGTCA
This sequence comes from Sandarakinorhabdus sp., assembly GCF_041689835.1. Lineage (GTDB taxonomy): Bacteria > Pseudomonadota > Alphaproteobacteria > Sphingomonadales > Sphingomonadaceae > Sandarakinorhabdus. Next base: position 1,128 of record NZ_JBDNFM010000074.1, on the reverse strand, counting down.
CCGCTTGCGAGCCGAGATCACGTGAATGGAGTCCGACTCGGAAGCTGCCTTGAGTCGCACTTGATTGCTGTGGAATTCGCCTGAGTTCAGCGCCAGTTATACCCTGCGACATTCGTTCAAGGTGCTGAAAATGCTACGCTGCGGCGCAACAAGCTGATTACGGCTCAAAATAGCTGTTGACGGGCTTCTAAGCGTTACTTAGAAGCGGGTTAGTTGATTTGAGCAGCGCTCAGCCTTCGCTCAACCCTCCCCCCTCGGTCGGAGGCGGCGCGGCTCAAATCAATGAGATTTGGTTACGATCAAGCGGGTATTTCCGCTTCAACAGGAGATTACCCATGTCCAGCCGCATCATCGCCCTGCCGCTCGCAATCGTGGCCGCTGCTACGTTCATCGCCGCTGCCGCCAGCCCCGCTGCTGCCGCCCAGGTCAGCTGCACGGCCACGCCGGCCCAGATCCGCACCCTTGCTGTTGCCAAGGGCGGCGAAACTGCTGTGAAGGCGCTGCACCTCGTCGTCACCGGCGAAAAGTTGTGCGCTGCTGACGCTCGTTACGAAGCCGGCAAGAAGTTCGCCGCCGCTGCCAAGCTGCTCGGCACCGAACTGGCCGCGCTGCCGGCTGCCGCCGCTCAGTAAGCCTTCGGTCCCGGTACTGCCGGGCGCCCTAACCCTTCCATCCTCCCCAAGGATGCTACTTCAGGCCCGGTGGTTTTCCACCGGGCCTTTTTTCTGGTGCGCGCCCGGTCTATGCCTGCGCCATGCGCTTGCCCGAAATCCTGCCCGGCACGGCCGATATGCTGATCGTGGCCGATCACGCCTCCGCCGATGTGCCGCCCGGCATCGATCTTGGGGTGCCCGCCGCGTTGATGGGCAATCATATCGCCGTGGATATCGGCACCGATGCGCTCACCCGCCGGCTGGCGCGGGCGCTGTCGGCCCCGGCAATCATCGCCCGCGTGTCCCGCCTGGTGGTCGATCTCAACCGCGACGCCGCCGATACGGGCGCGGTGCCGGCCAGCAGCGACGGCCACATCATCCCCGGCAACTGGAACCTGCCCGAAACGGAACGCGAACTGCGTATCGCCGCACTCCACACCCCGTATCACGATGCCATCGCCGCCCACATCGCCGC
>NZ_JBDNFM010000073.1:0-4673 GCF_041689835.1 Sandarakinorhabdus sp. | reverse complement strand
CTAGCTACCTTAACTGGCTTTTTCATTTTGATTATCCTCGGAAAAATCCCTGTCTCGAAATGGAATTTGCGGCCATAGCTCGCCGACCATGCGAGACGTCAGGGTTGGGCCTATGAAGGTCACTAAAAGTCCAAGAAGTTGAGCCAGCAGGATCACTCGGCCTTCGAGAAATTCGGCCGGGTCGATAAGTGAGCGAATTTGATCAAGCCCTTCCAATTCGCCCTTTTCATTTACCCGCACAGCGTGCAGCCAGGAAACTTCCACCGTCGCCAGCGCAATTGCCCGGGCAAGCAGTTGGCGCGTTCCGGCGGTGCCCATCAACATCTTCAGATGTGGGCTCAGGGCATCGGTGATTGGGAAGGCGGCACCTCTGCCCCGGTTTCCGCTATTTTCCAGAGCGTTGATATCAATCAAATGTCGAGCGAAGCGGCGCATCCGTGGACTGGCGCGATTCACTCAACGTCGCCCAAGTGTAAGCACACCGCGCGGCCCGCGCCGATATCTGGTGCGGTGGGGGATGCCATTGAACTCTCCGATCACACGTCAAACGGATAAGCACGCAGTTCGTTCCAGATGCTCGCTTTATACTCGCCGGTCTTGTCGGCGCTTGACGTCAAATCAATGCCTGATGAGCCGTGAACACTCCGCCGGCACGGTGCAGCGGCCGCTTTCAGCTTCAGCGAGAATATCGACGAACGGTAGAATAGGGCGGGAGAAGCCGCGTGCCCGATAACAGTTGGTCGAACGGCTGGCTCTGGCACAAGCAGACATTCCCGAGCCCATTGGCCAACGACGGCAACTGGGCCGCAAGCGGACAGTTTGCCAACCCGCGCGCCTGAAAGCGAATGTGTGCAGGGTCTGCGACCCTGCCCGCCGGAGGCTGCTTATCGGCTGCCGAACAGGGCGCTGCCCACGCGGGCGACGGTCGAGCCGAGCAGGGCGGCGGTTTCGTAGTCGCTCGACATGCCCATCGACAGGCCCGGCAGCCCCAGCCGTTTGGCGTGTTCTGCGAGGAGGGCGAAGTAGGGGGCGGGTTCGACGGTGGCGGGGGGGACGCACATCAGGCCGATGATGTTCAGGCCGGCGTCGCGCGCTTGGGCCAGCAGGGCGGGCAGATCGGCAATGGCGCTGCCGCCTTTCTGGGCTTCGCCGCCGATATTGACCTGGAGGTAGCAGGCCGGGTGTTTGCTCAGCGCGATCTGGGCCTTGGCCAGTGCTGTCACCAATGACGGGCGATCGACGCTGTGGATCACGTCGAACATGGCGATGGCTTCGGCGGCCTTGTTGGATTGCAGTTGGCCGACGAGGTGGAGCGTGATGCCGGGCGTTTCGGCTTGCAATTCCGGCCATTTGGCCTGGGCTTCCTGCACGCGGTTTTCGCCGAAGTGGCGCTGGCCGGCGGCGATCAGCGGGCGGATATCAACGGCGTCGAAGGTTTTGGACACGGCGACCAGCAGCGGCGCATCCAGGCGGCCGGCATCGCGGCAGGCCCGATAAAGGCCAGCCTGCACCGTTGCAAGCCGCTGCTGCGCGCCCGTCGCTGAATCAGCTATCACGCGATCAGAAGGCGATTCTGGTGCCGAAATAAACGGCTTGATCGTCGCGGGTGGGCAGCACCAGTGACGGCGGTTCGGGTGCGATGCGATAGCGCATGCCGCCCGTGACCGAGAATCGCGGCGCAAGGCGGTAGGCGCCGCCCAATTCGAGGCCGTAGCGGCGGGTGAGCGGCGAAAAGGCCAGCGGCTGGCTTTGTTCGGCGGTGCCTTGCAGGCTGGTGCGCCAGTTGCGCCCACCATAGGACAGGCCCAGATTGAGCTGATCTGTCATGCGGCCCGACATCGGCGAGGCCAGCGCCGGTTCGGCATGGGCATAGCCAGTATCGACGGCAAAGCCCTTCCAGCCCAGCGACAGGTTCACGCCATAGCCGGCCGGTACCACGAAGCTATCGGCGGGTGCCGACGCGCGCGAACGATCAACCGCAGGAGTGGTGACGCGGGCAGCGACGCCCAGCGACAGGGCGCGGCGATTATCGGCCTGGCCCGACGGGGTGAAGCGGAAACCGCTGCCCAGCGATTGCGGCATTGTCGGCGCGCCCGGTGCCGTGAAGGCAAAACGGCCAATTTCACCGACTTGCGGCTGAAACGGGGTGAGCGGGGTTTCGGCCACCAGCCGCTGCTTTTGGGCGCGCAGCGCAGGCTTGGCGGCCAGTGCCGGGCTGCTGGCGATACCGATCACCGCTGCGCACAGCGACGCTGCCACCAGCCAGGGCTTGGCTGGGCGCTGCGGCGCGACCATTGGCGCGAGCGAATCAGCAACCGGTTTCATACGCTTTTGTCCTAACAACAGTGGGACAAGAATCCCATATGCGATTGAACGTATCACCAACATGAACGGCCCCGCGGACAGCATTTTCAGAGCGCCTGTGGCGAAGGGCACACAGTTGTGCGCCAGCGGCTGCGACTTCCGGGCGCATGCCTGACGCTGCGGGCTTGGCGGCGCGGGTGCACCATGCCAAAAGGCGGCAAGGTTTTTGGCCGATTTCTGGCCGGTATCTGGCCGGTTTTGGGCCGTTTCACGTGATGAAGGTTTTGCCATGCGGCGAATTGCAACCCTGGTTATCCTGTCAACGCTGGCCGTGATGGCGCCTGCTTGCGGCGGCAAGAAGCCCAGGCTTTCGGCTGAAGCGCCGGCCCGCATCACCACGCTGGGGATCAACGCCTATTTGTGGCGCGCCGCGCTTGATACCATCGCCTTCATGCCGCTGGCACAGGTCGATTCAAATGGCGGTGTGATCATCACCGATTGGTATGTGTCGCCGCAAAGCGCCAACGAGCGCGTGAAGGTGACGGTGACCATCCTCGATACCGAATTGCGCGCCGATGCCGTGCGCGTCGCTGTGCAGCGCCAGATGCTGGGCGCCACCGGCTGGGCCGAAGCCACCGTGCGCGCCGGCACCGTGCAGCGTCTGGAGGAAACCATGCTGGGACGCGCCCGCGATCTGCGCCGCAACACCATCGCGCCTGACCGTTGATCCGGGTGACGAAGGGACGTCATGCCCCGGTTTGATCACCAGGCCGCCGAAACGCGGTGGCAGGCGCTTTGGGACGAGCGGCAGAGCTTCGTGGCCCGTGACGACAGCCCCAAGCCGAAATCCTATGTGCTGGAGATGTTTCCCTATCCATCAGGGCGCATCCACATGGGCCATGTGCGCAATTACACCATGGGCGATGTTGTGGCACGCACGCGCCGCGCCCAGGGCTTTGAAGTGTTGCACCCGATGGGCTGGGATTCGTTCGGCATGCCGGCCGAAAACGCCGCCATGGAAAAGGGCGTTCACCCCGGCAACTGGACCCGCGCCAACATCGCGGCGATGCGGGCGCAACTCAAGCGGTTGGGCTTTGCGCTGGATTGGTCACGCGAACTTTCCACCTGCGAGCCCGATTATTACGGCCAGGAACAGGCGCTGTTTCTTGATTTGCTGGCTGGGGGGCTGGTGTACCGCAAGGAATCGGCGGTGAATTGGGACCCGGTCGACATGACCGTGCTGGCCAACGAACAGGTTATCGATGGCCGCGGCTGGCGTTCGGGCGCGCTGGTTGAACGCCGCAAGCTCAACCAGTGGTTCCTGAAGATCACCGATTTCGCTGATGATCTGCTGGACGGGCTGGGGTCGCTTGAGCAGTGGCCGGAAAAGGTTCGGCTGATGCAGGAAAACTGGATCGGGCGTTCGACCGGGCTGCGTTTCACCTTTCAAGTGGACACCGCCTCACTGCCTGCCGGCAAGGCCAGCCCCGCATCAGCCCGTTTCGATGTGTTTACAACGCGGCCCGATACGTTGTTTGGCGCCAGTTTCGCGGCCATTGCTGCCGATCATCCGCTGGCGCGGGAATGCGCGCAGGCGAGCCCGGCGCTGGCGGCGTTCATCGCGCAATGCCAGGCTGGCGGCACCGCTGCGGCGGATGTCGAAACGCAGGAAAAACTAGGCTTTGACACGGGTTTGAGCGTGATCCACCCGCTCGATCCCGGCATCCGCCTGCCGGTGTTCGTCGCCAATTTCGTGTTGATGGATTATGGCACCGGCGCGCTGTTTGGCTGCCCTGGCCACGATCAGCGCGATCTGGATTTTGCCCGCAAATACCAGCTGCCGGTGATCCGCGTCGTCGCGGCCGAGGGCGAGGACAATGCGCCCATCCATGCCGAGGCTTATACCGGGCCAGGCCACATGGTGAACTCGCGCTGGCTTGACGGCATGGCCGCCGACGAAGCCAGCGCTGCCGTTATTGCGCGCGCGCAAAGCGAAGGCTGGGGGACAGGCGTCACGCAGTATCGCCTGCGCGATTGGGGCGTGAGCCGTCAGCGTTACTGGGGCACGCCGATACCGATCATCCACTGCGAAGTGTGCGGCGCGGTTCCGGTGCCCAAAAAGCAATTGCCCATCACCCTGCCCGACGACGTGACGTTTGACGTGCCGGGCAACCCGCTGGACCGCCACCCGACGTGGAAGCATGCAGCGTGCCCGCAATGCGGCAAGCCGGCCCGGCGCGAGACCGACACGCTGGACACGTTCACCAACAGCAGCTGGTATTTCATCCGCTTTGCTAGCGCGCCGGCCGATCGCCCGTTCGATCCGGCGGTGGCGGCCAAATGGCTGCCGGGGGGCCAGTATATCGGCG
>NZ_JBDNFM010000072.1:0-15776 GCF_041689835.1 Sandarakinorhabdus sp. | reverse complement strand
GCCCAGCCAACAGCCTCGTCGGCCTCGCGCCAGGCGACCCAGCTTGGCCCCCAGGTCACATCAGGCACCCACACCCAGCCCACAGTCTCGTCAAAGCCCCAGCGGCCATAATGATCGGTGGCCCAGCCCCAGGGATCGCCCGACAGCCAGAAGCGATTTTCCAGCCACTGGCCGTTTTGATACGGGCGCCAGCCGCGCTGCGCGTTGGGCACGAAGACCACACCCCACTGCGGCGATTGCAGCCAGCGGCCATGCCGGCTCAATGGGTCGCGGAACACGTCGATGCCCGACACGTCTTGCGGCCCCCACTGCGCGCCGGGCTGTGCCGGCCAATCGTTGGCATAGCCGCCCATCCCCGTCTGGTAATCGGAGGGATAGTTGGGCGCTCTGCCCGACGCAAAATCACCATAGCTGCATCCCGCCAGAGAGGCGGCGAGCAGCAACAGAACGGAACGGCGGATCATCGGCAGCAGGCCTTTCACCAGAGAATAGAACTGTTTCGCACGCCTCAGCTTTCGCCACGCTGAATATTGCAAAATTGTTTCAACCAGGCCCGTTGCCGTTCAGTCAGGATCGGCTTCTGGCCCCGGTATGGCGGTGTCGGGGCCAAATTGGTGGGCCGTGAACACGACGGCAAATCGGTCTTCGTCGATGGCATTTTCCCAGCGCGAGACGACGATGGTGGCCACGGCATTGCCGATGAAATTGGTCAGCGCCCGGCATTCCGACATGAAGCGATCGATGCCCAATATCAGCGCCATGCCGGCGATCGGCACGCTGGGCAAGATCGAAAGCGTGGCCGCCAGTGTGATGAAGCCAGCACCCGTCACCCCCGCTGCGCCCTTGCTGCTGAGCATGGCCACGCCGAGCAGCAGCAGTTGATCGCCAAGGCTGAGCGTGATGCCGGTGGCCTGCGCGATGAACAGCGCCGCCAGCGTCATGTAGATGTTGGTGCCATCCAGATTGAAGCTGTAGCCGGTGGGCACCACCAGCCCCACGATGTTGCGCGGGCAGCCGGCACGCTCCAGCTTGTCCATCAGGCTGGGCAGCGCGCTTTCGGAACTGGAGGTGCCCAGCACCAGCAGCAGTTCGGCCTTCAGGTACCGGATCAGCGTGAAGATCGAAAAGCCCGCGCCGCGCGCCACCAGCCCCAGCACGACGATGACGAACAGCAGCGAGGTAATGTAGAACGTGGCAACCAGCGCGGCCAGATTGGCGATGGAGCCGATGCCATATTTGCCGATGGTGAAGGCAAAGGCGCCGAACGCGCCGATGGGCGCGGCGCGCATGAATATCGCCACCAGCCGGAAAAAGCCGGCACCCAGCGCTTCGAACAAGCGCACGACCGGCCGCGCTGCTTCGCCAGCGGTTGAAAGCGCAATGCCGAAGCTGATCGCCAGGAACAACACCTGCAGCAGATTGCCTTCGACAAAGGCTCCGGCCACCGTTTCGGGGATGATCCCGATCAGGAAACCGGTGATGGTCTGATCCCTGGCCTTTTTCACATACTCATCGACAGCGCCGGTTTCGAGCGTGGCGGGATCGATGTTCATGCCGGCGCCGGGCTGCACGACATTGGCCACCACCAGGCCCACGATCAGTGCGATGGTTGAAAAGCACAGGAAATAGGCGAAGGCCTTGCCCGCGACCCGGCCGACACTGGCCAGATTGCGCATGCCGGCGATGCCGGTGACGATGGTGAGGAAGATCACCGGCGCGATGATCATCTTGACGAGGCGAATGAAGGCGTCGCCCAAAGGCTTGAGCGCCACGCCGGTTTCCGGCGCGAAATGGCCGATCAGGCCACCGGCCACGATGGCCACCAGCACCTGTGCGTAAAGCTGTGCATAAATCGGTGTGCGCTTGGGTGCGCCCGAAATTGCTGGTGTGCCGATAGCGATGCCGTGTCCCCTGCCCAAGTTCTAGCTGACCTGGCGGCAGCATTGAAACGGCTGGCGCAGGCGCGCAACCCATAATGAAAGCGGGGGAGCTGGCGAACGCGGCGGCTGACGATCAGCGCCCGTTCAAGCCGGTAAATCCCACGCTGGCTCCCCGGGTAGGATTCGAACCTACGACCATTCGATTAACAGTCGAATGCTCTACCGCTGAGCTACCGAGGAACAGCGTGGGAGCGCTCCCTTAGCGGTGGGCGGGATGCTTGCCAAGGCAAAAAATCAGCTGGCGAACTGTTCCAGGCTGATGCGATCGTCCAGCGCGTATTCCGGGTCGAACAGCAGGGTCAGACTGATCGAACGGTCGATCGCCACCTTTACGTGGGCGACACCACGCACTTCGATCTGATCGGCAACGGCTGAAACTGGGCGCTTTTTGGCCTCGCGCACTTCAAATTCGATATGGCTGGCGGACGGCAGCAGCGCGCCGCGCCAGCGCCGGGGGCGGAAGGGCGATATCGGCGTGAGCGCCAGCAGATCGGCTTCCAGCGGCAATATAGGCCCGTTGGCCGACAAATTATAAGCCGTCGATCCGGCCGGGGTGGACACCAGCACGCCGTCGCAGATCAATTCCTCCATGCGGATCTTGCCGTCGATGGTGATGCCGATCTTGGCGGTCTGGCGGGTTTCGCGCAGCAGCGACACCTCGTTGATCGCCGGGAACGACACGCGCTCGCCGGCGGTAGTGGTGGCGGTCATCTGCAGCGGGTGCAGCACGAAATACCGGGCTGCGGCCACCCGTTCCTCAAGTTTGGCTGCCTTGAAATCATTCATCAAAAAGCCGACGGTGCCGCGGTTCATGCCGAACATCGGCTTGGGATCCTGGAATTGCAGGGCTTCGTGCAGGCATTGCAGCAGAAAACCATCGCCGCCCAGCGCCACCACCACCTCGGCTTCGCGCACTGGAACGAAGTCATACTGCTTGCGCAGCGCGTTGCCGGCGGCGCGGGCGACATGGCTGTCGGAAGCCAGCAGCGCGAGTTTCATCGAAACGTCCTTCAAGAAAATTGCAGCGGCTCAGCCGCCGGTCAGGCTCATGTGGCGCGCCACGGCGGGGCGGGCGCCGCGGCGGTCGATGACGAAATCATGGCCCTTGGGCTTGCGGCTGATGGCTTCGTCCAGAGCTTGATCGAGTGCAGCATCGATGGCGCACCCGGGGGCGGCGTCATCATTGCCCGCACGCCGGATCACGCTGCGCAGATCGGCCTGATCGTCCTGGCCCAGACACATGTACAATTGCCCGGTGGCCGTCAGCCGCACGCGATTGCAGCTCTCGCAGCAATTGTGGGTAAGGGGCGTGATGAAACCCAGTTGCAGGCCCAGTTCTTCGACGCGGACATAGCGCGCCGGCCCGCCGGTGCGGTGCGGCAGATCGATGAGCGTGTAGCGCTGCGCCAGCCGCCGGCGCACGGTGGAAAGGGGCAGATACTGATCCACCCGGTCTTCGCCGATTTCGCCCAGCGGCATGGTTTCGATCAGCGTCAGATCGTGGTCGCCAGCGGCTGCGAAGTGCATCAGCGCTTCGATCTCGTCGGCATTTTCATGGGCCAGCGCTACCGCGTTGAGCTTCACTTGCAGGCCGGCTGCCTTGGCAGCGGCAATCCCGTCCAGCACCTGATTGAGGCGGCCCCAGCGGGTGATGCGGCTGAACTTGTCCGGATCGAGCGTGTCGAGACTGATGTTGACGCGGCGCACCCCGGCGGCAAACAATGCATCGGCATGGCGGGCCATCTGGCTGCCGTTGCTGGTCAGCGTCAATTCCTCCAGCGCGCCGGATTTGAGGTGGCGGGCGAGGCTGTTCACCAGATCGATGATGCCGCGCCGCACCAGCGGTTCACCGCCGGTGAGCCTGAGCTTGCGGGTGCCGCGCCGGATGAAGGCGGAGGCGATGCGGTCGATTTCCTCAAGGCTCAACACCTCGTGCTTGGGCAGAAACGTCATGTCTTCGGCCATGCAATAGACACAGCGGAAATCGCAGCGGTCTGTTACCGAAACGCGCAGATAGCTGATGGCGCGGCCGAACGGATCGACCAGTGGCCGATCCGGTGCAAGCGCCGGGGGGCGCTGTGCGGCCCGTTCCTTGCCAGAATTGCCCTCACCAAACATGGGCCAAACCTGTGGCACGCCTGCATCGCTTGGCAAGAGTTTTTCGCAATAACCGGTCTGCAGTTTGATTGTCGGGCTGGACAGGCGGAGATTAAAACGCCATCGAAACTGAGGTGTAAAGCGTACAATAGGGGCAGATTCTGGACGTCATGGGCGCTTTGAACGCCGAACCGGTTTTGATCGTATCGCCGCGTTATGCAGATGATGTGGCGGCGATGGTCGCGTCTGCTGGCCAGACCCCGCGCGTGGAACGCCGGCCCGAACTGGCAGCGGGGCGCTTTGCAGCGGAACCGGTGCGCGTGGTGGTGGTGGATGCCCGCGGTGCGCTGTCGGCTGGCCTCGCAGTTGCGCAGGCGCTGGGCCCGGCGGTGGAAAGTCGCCGCGGTGCCATGCTGGTGCTGCTGTCGCGCAATGATGCCGATGCGTCGGTGGCTGCCCGCGATGCCGGCGCCACGTCGGTGATGGTGTCGCCCTTTGGCGCCGACAGTTTTTCGACCGCGATACACCTGGCTGGCCGCCATGCCGATCGCCTTGCCGCGGCCTGCGCTGGGCCCACGGCGCCTGATGCCGGCGAGGCAGACCGGTTGACCGGCCTTGCCAGCGCCGAACGTCTGCAACACTGGCTGGCCGAACAGCGCGCCGCGCAAATCCCCTGCGGCGTGATCGTTGTCGGCGTTGGGCGTTTTGCTCAGATCAACACCATTTATGGCCGCGACGTTGCCGATCGCCTGCTGGCGGTGATTGCGCGCCGGTTGGGGCCGATCGCCGATTCGCGCACGCCCAGCGGTGAATTGCGATTGTTGTCGCGGTTGACGGCGGCGGAATTCGCGCTTGGAATTTCCGGTGCCGGGGCTGCTGTGAAGCTCGAAAGCCTGGCCCGCCAGTTGCTGCGCGGATTCGAACGGCCGTTTGCCATCGATGATCGCCTGATCCATGTTTCGGGCCGGGCCGGCATTGCCTGGGACGATCACATCAAGGAAGGCGAGCCGGCAGCCGTGGCGACGGCGCTGCTGCGCGAAGCCTCCATCGCGCTTTCCGATGCGCGTGGGCGGGAGCCGGGCGCCGTGGCGCGATTCCACCTCGAAAGCGACCGTGAGGCGCTGGCGCGGCGTGCCGATCTTGAATCCGATCTGTTCGGCGCGCTCAAGGATGGCGGCATCACCATCCTGTACCAGCCGCAATCCAGCCTGAGCGATGGCAACGTGGGCGGGGTGGAGGCGTTGTCGCGCTGGGATCACCCGCGCTATGGCCGGCTTTCGGCGGTGACCCTGCTGGAAACCGCCGCCTCGGCCGAACTGGCGCTGGCGGTGGGCCGGCATATCCGTTCCCGCGCCATTGCCGCGGCCGCAGCCTGGACGGGGGCGCTGGCCGATTTGAAAATCTCGCTGAACGTCACGGCCGCCGATCTGGCCGATCCCGAATTCATCGCCTCGCTGGCCAAGGACCTCACCACTTCGGGCCTGTCACCGCGCCGGCTGGTGATCGAGGTAACCGAAGAAGCCATCATCAACGATCTCGACGCTGCTGCTGCCACCCTGTCGCTGCTGCGCCGGGACGGGGTGGGCATCGCGCTCGACGATTTTGGTGTTGGCTATTCCAGCCTCGCCCGGCTTGCCCGCCTCCCGGTTGATACCATCAAGCTTGACCGCAGTTTTGCCCACGGGCTGACCGGCAGTGAACGCGAACGCATCGTGGTGGAAGGCATGATCGCCACCGCCCGCCGCCTTGGCCTCACCGTGTTGGCCGAAGGCATCGAAGATGATGTGCAATTGGCGGCCGCTCGCGCTGCTGGCTGCCAGTGGGTGCAGGGCTATTGCGTGGCCCCGCCGCTCGATGAGGCCGCGCTGATGGCCTTTTGCACGCGCCGCAAGCCCAAGAGCAGTGTTGCCTGAGCTGACACCGATCATCGCCGCTTGATCATCGCCGTCTGATCATCGCCTGTTGAATTTCGATTTGAACACGGCGGGCCTGGCAGGCGCCTTTGGCGGCAGCGGAATCGGCTTGGCAACCGGATTGGCGGTTGGCTTGGCGACCGGCTTCATTTTCGCCCCGGCAGCCAGTTTGGCCAGCGCCGAAGCGATGGCCAATGCGCCTTTCAGCCGGGTCTTGTCGTTGTCCCAATCGGCGGCGATGAACAGTTTCTGATCTGGGCGTACCTTGGCGCGGGCGCCCAACCGCTCGATATAGTCCATCAGGCTTTGCGGATTGGCGAAACGATCACCCCGGAAGCTGACCAGCCCGCCTTTGCGCCCGGCTTCCAGCCGCGATACGCCGGCCACGATGCAGGCCTGCTTGATCTCGATGACGCTGAGCAGGTTTTCCACTTCCATCGGCAGCGGCCCGAAGCGGTCGATGATCTCGGCGGCCAGCCCATCGATGGCACCGCGGTTCTCGATCTCGTTCAGGCGGCGATACAGCGCCATGCGCACATTCAAATCGGGCACATAATGTTCGGGGATCAGGATCGGCACTCCGGCGGTGATCTGGGGGCTGAAGGCTTCGGCGGGCGGCTTCATGCCGGCGGCTTCGGCGCGGGCTTCCAAAATCGCCTCTTCCAGCATGGATTGGTACAATTCGAAGCCGATTTCCTTGATATGGCCGGATTGTTCGTCGCCCAGCAGATTGCCGGCGCCGCGTTGATCGAGATCGTGGCTGGCCAGCTGAAATCCGGCACCCAGCGTATCGAGCTGGCTGAGCAACTGCAGACGTTTTTCAGCGCCTTCGGTGATGGTTTGGCCGGCAGCCGTGGTGAGATAGGCATAGGCGCGGGTCTTGCCGCGCCCGACGCGGCCGCGGATCTGATACAGCTGCGCCAGGCCAAAGCGGTCGGCACGGTGAACGATCAGCGTGTTGGCTGACGGGATATCGAGGCCGGATTCGATGATCGTGGTCGACAGCAACACGTCGTAATGCTTGTCGTAAAAGGCGCTCATGCGCTCCTCGACTTGCGATGGCGCCATCTGGCCGTGGGCGGTGATCGGTTTGATTTCTGGCACCTGTTCGCGCAAAAACTGTTCGATCTCGGCCAGATCGGAGATGCGCGGCACCACAAAAAAGCTTTGCCCGCCGCGATAATGTTCGCGCAGCAGCGCCTCGCGGACCACCACTTCATCGAACGGGCTGACATAGGTGCGCACCGCGAGGCGATCGACCGGCGGGGTGGCGATGATCGACATTTCGCGCAGGCCTGTCAGCGCCATCTGGAGTGTGCGCGGGATCGGCGTGGCGGTGAGGGTGAGCATGTGCACATCGGCCTTGAGCGATTTCAGGCGTTCCTTGTGGACAACGCCAAAGCGCTGTTCCTCATCGACGATGACCAGGCCCAGCCGCTTGAACTCCACCGATTTGGCGAGGATGGCGTGGGTGCCGATCACGATATCCACCGTGCCATCTGCCATGCCTTCGCGGGCGGCCTTGGCATCGGCGGCATTCACCAGCCGCGACAGGTGGCGCACTTCGACGGGCAGGCCGACAAACCGTTCCCGGAAGCTTTGATTGTGCTGCCGCGCCAGCAGCGTGGTCGGGCACACCACCGCCACCTGCATCCCCGACATGGCAGCAGCATAGGCCGCACGCAGCGCCACTTCGGTTTTGCCGAAACCGACATCGCCGCACACCAGCCTGTCCATCGGCCGGCCAGAGGTAAGATCGTCCACCACATCGGCGATTGCTTTGAGCTGGTCTTCGGTTTCGGCATAGGGGAAGCGATCGACGAACGCCGCCATGCCATGACTGTCGATCTGCACCGGTTCGCCTTCACGCAGCGCGCGCGCCGCCGCGGTTGCCAGCAATTCGCCGGCAATCTCGCGGATGCGGTTCTTCATCCGAGCCTTGCGCGTGCTCCAGGCGACGCCGCCCAGTCTGTCGAGGCCAACACCCTCGCTGTCGCTGCCATAGCGGGTGAGCACGTCGATGTTTTCAACCGGCACATACAGCTTGCTGCCGCCGTCGTAGCTGAGGGCCACGCAGTCGTGCGGTTTGCCGCCGATCGGAATCGCCAGCAGCCCGTCATAGCGCCCGATGCCGTGATCGCGGTGGACGATGAGATCGCCCGGCGTGAGCATTGCCAGTTCGGCCATGAACGCATCGGCCTTGCGCGCCGAACGCGCCTTGCGCACCAGCCGGTCGCCCAGCATGTCCTGTTCGGTGAGCAGGGTGAGCGTGCCGCGCGCTTCGACGCGGGTGAAGCCATGATCGAGCGGCAGCACGGTGAGCACGATCTGCCCGGCAGCGGCGAGGCCTTGCACTTCCTGCCAGTGATCGGCGGTGACGATGCGCTGCACGCCTTCATCGGCCAGCAGGCCCCGAAGGCGTTCGCGGGCGCCATTGGAATAGCTGGCCAGCACCACCCGGTCGCCGGCGCTTCGGCGTTCTTCGATATGGGCCTTGATCGCGGTGTACACCGGCGCGCCGCCGTTGGCCTGGCCAACGCGTTCAGGGGCGAAATCGCGGGCCGGCACGGCGTCACAATCAATGGCAAACAGCGTGCCCGGCGCCACATCGTGCGAGCTGGCGGCGTGGACGGCGTGAGCGGCCAGACGCTCCGCCCATTCCGCACGCGCCAGATACAGCGCCGTGGGCGCCAGCGGGCGGTAACTGCCCTTTTTCTGGGTGAGCGCGGCGACGCGGTTGTCGTGATAATCGGTGATTGCATCGAAACGGTCGGCCGCGGCTTTGTCGGCGCCGGCATCGCGCACCACCACATCGTCGTCCGCCAGCCAATCGAACAGCGTCACCAGGCCCGGCTCGAACAATGGCAGCCAATGCTCCATGCCGGCCAGCCGGCGGGTGTCGCTGACGGCTTCGTACAGCGGATCGGCGGTGGCGGCGGCGCCGAACGTGCCCAGCCAGCCGGCGCGGAAGGTGCGAACCCGGTCGGCATCCAGCAGCACTTCGGAAACGGGCAGCAGATCAAAGCCGTCGGCTGGCCCCAGGCTGCGCTGGGTAGCGGGATCGAAACGCCGAATGGATTCAATTTCGTCGCCGAAGAAATCCAGCCGCAGGGCAAATTCCTCACCCGATGGCATCACATCGACAAGGCCGCCGCGCAGGGCATATTCGCCCGGCTCCACCACCGTATCGACGCGCACGAAGCCGTTTGCCGCCAGTTTCAGCGCCAGTGCATTGCGATCGATGCGGCTGCCGGGCTTGAGCCGGGCCGAAAGATTGGCGATGCGCGATTTTGGCAGGCAGCGCTGGCTGATGGCGTTGACCGTGGTGACCACCAGCTCGGCGCCGGATTGGCGGTCGGCCAGCGCGGCCAGCGCTGCCACACGCTCGGCTGCCATTTTCAGCGACGGGGAGGCGCGGTCATAGGGCAGGCAATCCCATGCCGGCAGCATGGTCACGGTGATTTCGGGCGCAAAATAGCCGGCAGCTTCGGCCACGGCGCGGGCTTGCGCTTCGTCGGCGGCGATGAACCACGCCCGGCCTTTTGCCGCGCGCGCGATATCGGCCATCAGCCACGGAATATAGCCGCCAGCGCAGCGCGCCAGCGTCACGGGCTTGCGGGCTTCGACGAAGCGCGGCAGATCGATCACTTCTGCACTTCAACATAATCCAGCTTCATCAGGGCGTGCATCAGCGGGCCTTCGAGCCGGGCCGGCACGGCGGCGGTGCGAAACGCCCACGCCATGATATCGACATCCTGTTCTTCCAGCAGCACTTCAAACCAGTCCATCGCGGCTTCGTCCCACTGCGCATGGTGGCGCTCGAAAAATCCCCCCACCACCAGATCGGCTTCCTTGGTGCCGCGGTGCGAGGCGCGATACTTGGCCCGGCGCATCCGCAGTTCCATCGGGTCGATAGGCCCACCTTTCACCTCGTTGTCGTTCATCGTCCGGCCCTTTTTGGAAACACGAATGCCGCGCAGGCGTTTCAAACGGCCGGCGCGGTGATATGAGAGCAGGGATAGACATGCGCCCGGCCATCCTCAACCCCCTGTTCGCCGAAGTGGCCGCCCTCAAGGGTGTCGGCTTGGCGCAGGTGCGTCAATTGGCGCGGCTGAAAATCACCCGCGCCGCCGATCTGGCGTTTCACCTGCCAACGATGGTGATCGACCGGCTGGCGGTGGAACAGGTGGATGAAAGCCTGGTTGGCCGGCCCATCGTGGTGCCGCTGACGCCGGCCAACCACGAACGCGGCGGCCCGCGCAGCCCGCTGCGCGTGGCGGCGGTGGACCGCGGCGGGCAGTGGGTGGATCTGACGTTTTTCGGCCAGTCCGCCACCTGGGCGCAGACCAAGCTGCCGATCGGGGTGGAAAAACGCATCATCGGCAAGCTGGACCGCTATGGCCAGAAATTGCAGATCGCCCACCCCGATGTGCTGGCGATGGACAGTCCGGCACCGCCGCCGCTGCGGGAACCGGTGTATCCGCTCACCGAAGGCGTCACCAATCGGCGCATGAGCCAATTGGTGGCCGAGGCGTTGGCGCGGGTGCCGGCGCTGGCCGAATGGATCGAACCCAGCGTGATGGCCCGCCATCAATGGGGCTCGTTCACCGCTGCGCTGAACGCGGCGCACCGCATCGAAGGTGGACTCGACCGGCTGGCCTATGATGAATTGCTGGCCAACCAGCTGGCGCTGCTGCTGGTGCGCGCAGACACGCGGGCGCGGCGCGGGCGGGCGCTGGCAGGCAGTGGCCGGCTGGTGCAGCCGTTCATGGCCGGCCTGCCGTGGCAGCTGACGAACGCGCAAACCCGCGTGATTGGCGAAATCACCGGCGACATGGCGCAGGCCCAGCCGATGCTGCGGCTGCTGCAAGGCGATGTGGGTTCGGGCAAGACGCTGGTGGCCCTGATTGCCATGCTGACCGCAGTGGAGGCCGGCACCCAGGCGGCGTTGCTGGCGCCCACCGAGATATTGGCGCGCCAGCATCTGGCAACGCTGACCAAGCTGGCCGGTGGACTGCCGGTACGCATCGAACTGCTGACGGGACGCGACAAGGGCAAAGCGCGCGAGGCGCTGCTGGCCGATCTGGCGGCGGGGCGCATCGACATATTGGTGGGCACCCATGCGATATTTCAGGAAGCGGTGGCCTATGATGACCTGGGCCTGGTGGTGGTGGATGAACAGCACCGTTTTGGCGTTGCGCAGCGGTTGATGCTGGCAAACAAGGCCCGGGTGCCGCCGCACGTGCTGGCGATGACCGCGACGCCGATCCCGCGCAGCCTCGCGCTGACGCATTTTGGCGAAATGGACCAGAGCCAGATCGACGAGCTCCCGCCCGGCCGCCAGCCAATCGAAACCCGGGTGACGACGCGGGCCCGCGTTGAGGATGTGATCGCCGGGTTGTCGCGTCATGTGGCTGCCGCCGGGCAGGCCTATTGGGTGTGCCCGCTGGTGGACGGCACCGAGGATGAGGACGAAGCCGCCGCCACCACCCGCGCCGCGTTCCTCAAGGGCCGCCTGGGTGCGGACAAAATTGGCCTGGTGCACGGCAAGATGAAGGCGCCGGACAAGGATGCCGTGATGGCCGATTTCGCCGCCGGGCGGCTGGCGGTGCTGGTGGCGACGACGGTGATCGAAGTGGGGGTTGATGTGCCGGGTGCCACGCTGATGGTGATCGAGGCCGCCGAACGCTTTGGCCTGGCGCAATTGCACCAGTTGCGCGGGCGGGTTGGGCGCGGGCCGGGGCAGAGCGTGTGCCTGCTGCTGCGCGGCGAGGAGCTTTCGGAAACCGCGCGCAGCCGGCTGAAGCTGATGCGCGAGACCAACGATGGGTTCCGCATTGCCGAGGAGGATCTGCGGCTGCGCGGCTATGGCGAGATCTTGGGCACGCGCCAATCGGGGGAGGAGGCGTTTCGCTTTGCCGATCCCGAACGCGTGCAGAAATTTGTCACCGTGGCGCGCGACGATGCGCGGCTGCTGCTGGACCGTGATGGCGGGCTGGACGGGGCGCGGGGGCAGGCGGCGCGGGTGCTGCTGTATTTGTTCGAACGCGATGCGGGGGTGGCGTTGCTGCGATCGGGTTGAGGGGGGGGCGGGCGAATTGATTCGCGCTTGTCGGGTGCGGCCGGCGGCGGAGCCGCCGAGTCCGCTTGGGGTTTCAAGGAAGGTACAGAAGGAACAGCGTGGCGGAGCCACGCCGTCAGACGAGTCGAAAATGGCGGCCTGAGGACCGCCATTTTTGCTCGCTGGCCGATCTTGCCCGAGTCCGGTCGCAACGCTGCGCGTTGCTACCTGGCCGGGCTGCGATGCGATCACGCCGTCTATAAGCCGGGTTCTGTCCAGGGGCGTAAACCCCCTGGGCGACCATTCCTCTTGGACGGCGGTTGCCCGCCGCCTCCAGCAACCAACCCGGATGACTGGGCCGGTTCCTGCCCTGCGAGCCGAGGCCCGCGCGCCATCCCTATTCGGTCTTGCTCCCGGTGGGGTTTGCCGTGCCGCTTTGGTTGCCCATCGCGCGGTGCGCTCTTGCCGCACCGTTTCACCCTTGCCTGTCCTCTGTTGCCAAATTGCTTTGGTTCGGAGCCATCGGCGGTCTGTTCTCTGTGGCACTGTCCCTGACCCCGGTCCCGGATTTCTCCGATACCAAAGCCGCCGGGCGTTACCCGGCACCGCGTTCCGTGGAGCCCGGACTTTCCTCGGCAGAATTGCTCCTGACGCGGCCGCCCAACAACGTGATCGCAGCATCCCCATGGCATTGTGCAGCGATTCGCGCCACAGGCAGCCGCATGATCGAAATCGAAGGAAGCGGGCAGAGTTTCACCGTGGCGGCGGAGGTGATCGCCGACGGGCTGAAACTGAACCCCGAGCAGGTGCAGCCGATGCTGGCGGGCCGCCTCATCACCTCGTGGGTCGAAGCCGGCGTGGACGAGGATTTCGGCACTTTCCGCCTGACCTTTGCCACCGACAAGCGCCGCCTGCGCCTGATCATCGATGCGCTGGGCAGCGTTGTGTCCAAATCCACACTGGATTTCGGCGGCCACGACCTGCCGCTTGGCGCGCGCAAACCCGGCGCTGTGTGACCAGCGCGGTACGCCAAACGTGCCCAACCGCAACTTTGGCAACGCACGGCTGCTGTTCCAGTTGACCCGTTCAGGCCGTGCGCACCGGCCGGCTGGAATGGCTGTTGAAGGCGCCGAAGATCGGATCCCAGTGTCGGATGGTGAGGTTGTGGACAAGGCCTTCACGGGCGAAAGGATCGTGGGCAATCAACTGCTCAAGGCTTTGCAGGTCGGGCATGTTGAACAGCAGCAGCGCAGATTTTCCCGTTTCGCCGGTGAATGGCCCGGATGCCAGCAGCGACCCATCCGCGACCCGGTCCCGCAGCCAGGCGATATGGGGCAGCAAATGCTGCTGCCAGCCGGTTTCATCGGGATGGTCATAGTTCACGGCGAAAATGGGCATTCTGGATGTCCTGTCTGACCAGTATTGCGCGGCGAGGTCACAACCCCTCCGCCAGCAGCAGCCCGCGCAGAATGGCGCGGGTTTCGGCGTCGATCACGCCGTCAAAGCGTGCCGGGCGGTGGCGGCGCTGGAAGGCGATGACGGCTTCATGTGCCGCGGCGGCGTTGTAGCCGTAGCGGCCGAGGGCAGCGAGGAAGCCGGGATCGGTCCAGTTCGGGTCGCTGCATGGGCGCGGGGCGGCAGCGAGGCCGGCGCCGGCGAGGCGGGGCCAATCGAACAGTTCGCCGGGGTCTTGCTTGCGGGCCGGGGCGATGTCGCTGTGGCCCACAACATTCGCGGGCATGATGGCGTGGCGGGCGGTGATGCCGGCCACGAGCGTGTGCACCGCGTTCATCTGCGGCGCTGGGAAGGGGACATAGCCGAATTCGTGGCCGGGATTGACGATCTCGATGCCGATGCTGGCGCTGTTGATGTCGGTAACGCCGCGCCACCAGCTGCGCCCGGCGTGCCATGCGCGCTTGGCTTCGTCGACCATTTGCAGCACCTGGCCGTCTTCGGCGACGACATAATGGGCGGACACCTTCGATTCGGGATTGGCCAGCCAGTCGATGGCCGCGGCGGCGCTGGTCATGCCGGTGTAGTGCAGCACCAGGATGCCGATGGGCAGTTTGCGGTCGTCGAAATTGGGGCTGGCGCGCTGGATCATGCTGGGGATCATGTTGGCTCCACCGGCATGTCGCTGTCGCGGCGCTGGGCGGTGCGGATGGTGATGATGGCGACGCCGACCAGCGTCAACAGCCCGCCCACCAGCATCTGCCCGGTGATCGGTGTATCATACACCGCCACCGCCACCGCCACCGAAATCAGCGGGGTTGGCAAGGTGAGCGGCGAGACGACGGCGACGGGGTAGCGTTGGAACAGCCAGGTCATGCCGCCGTGGCCGACAAGGCTGGACATGATGCCGGAATAGGCAATCCAGCCCCACGTGCTGAACGGCAGGTCGGGGATGGCGGCGAGCTTTGCCGGCTCGAACGTCTGCGCCAGCGCCAGCATGATCGGGATGGACACGAGGCCCAACCAGCCGTGGATGACCAGCACCGGCACGCCCTGCAGCCGCCGAAACAGCAGATTGCCCACCGCCCAGCACAACGACGCGGCGACCGTGAGCAGGATGCCGATGCGTTCGTGGGCGATGGCCGGATCAAAGCCCATCACCACCACGCCCAAAAAACAGATGGCGATGGCGGTGATGCGCGGCCAGCGGATCTGTTCCTTCAAGAAGATGACGGCGAGGATGAGGCTGAACGGCACGCCCAGTTGCCCGACGATGGACAGCGCCGAAAGATTGTTGGCCATGGCAAAGGACAGCGCCCCCAACGACATGAACAGCGCGCCGGCGATGAAACCGGTGAACAGGATCAGGCCCATGCGCCCCGGCAGCCAGCGGATGAACGGCAGGCACACCAGCGTCGCAATCACATAACGCAGCAGCACCGCGGTCATCGGCCCGGCGCTGACGACGCCTTCCTTGACGGCGACTACATTGAAGCCCCACACCACGTCGATGGCCAGGATGGCAGCCAAGTGCAGGGGCTTCATCGCCGTCTCCCGGTCAGCCGGTCGTAGGCGGCGTTGATATTGGCCATGCGCAGTTCGGATACGCGGATGAATTCGTAGGGCACGCCTTCGGCCACGGCGCGATCGGGGTGATAGCGTTTCACCAGTGCGTGATAGGCAGCGCGCAGTGCGGCGGGATCGGCGCTCGGTTCCACGCCTAGCACCGCCCACGGATCATCGGCGGCAGGCGCCAGATGGCGGCGGCGGATGCGGGCCTGCGCGGCTTCGTCAAAGCCCAGGATGGCAGCAACTTCGCCCAGAAAATCCAGTTCGGCCTGGTGAAAGCCATCGGCGGCAGCGATCATCCACAGCGCGTCGAGGAGATCTTCCAGCGTGGCCGATCCCTGGCCAAGCAGATCGGCAGCCTGGATGGCGTAGGCCTGAAACCCTGCCGTCGATCCCTTGGCCAGATCATAAAAGCGCCGGGCATTGCCGGCCTCGGAAGGATCGACGTGGAACAGGCGCTGAAAGGTGGCGAATTCGGCGGCGCTGGCATTGCCATCGGCGCTGGCCATCTTGGCGGCGAGCGCGATGGCGGCGATGGAAAAGGCGACTCGCCGGCGTTCCGGGCTGGTGGCGCGCGCCCGCGCCGCATCAACCGCGCCGCCCGCCGCCGCGCCGGCCAGCGCGCCCAAGGGTCCGCCGATCACCAGCCCGATGGCGGTGCCGGCCAAAGTGGCCCAGATGCTCATGGTTGAGCGGCTTAAGGGATTGGCGGCGGCGGGGGAAGCTGTGTGTTGCCTCAATTCG
>NZ_JBDNFM010000071.1:0-5938 GCF_041689835.1 Sandarakinorhabdus sp. | reverse complement strand
CAACCGCCCATTCGCCGGCTACATGCTCTCGTTCATCCCGACCAGCTCGGGAGCGCTTCGCTTGCAGTTCGCCGGCCGCGGTCCGAATGATTCGGCCGGCCCGGTTCTCGATAACGTGCTGGTCACCGGCCAGGTTGTTCCGGAACCGGCCAATTGGCTGATGTTGATCGCCGGCTTTGGTCTGGTCGGTTTGGCGTCGCGTCGTCGTCGCAGCACGGTTGCGGCCTGACCAAAGCTGGTCCGGTCCGTCCGGTCTGCACGATCACCAGGAAAAGGGCGTCGCTCCAACGGAGCGGCGCCCTTTTCCTGTTCAGGCGGTCACCACGGAATCGCGGCGCCGCTGTAATCGATATAACGCTGGCCCGGCGGGCGTGTGGCGGCGATCACATCGGCCAGTCCGCCCACGCTGGTGGCAACATCGATATCGGCATCAGGCCCGCCCATGTCGGTTTTCACCCAGCCGGGATGCAGATTGAGCACGGCAACGCTGCGGCTGCCGACATCCTGCACCGCAAAGCCGCGGGTGAGGCTGTTGAGCGCCGCCTTTGAGGCGCTGTAGAGTTCGGCATAGCCGTGGGTGCGTCCGCCAACCGACCCCAGGATCGAGGTCATGAAGCCGATCGAGCCGCCTTCCTTCACCAGTGGCAGCAAGATACGCCCGGCGCGGATCGGGGCGATGGCATTGGTCCAGAACAAGTGCGCCATGGCATCGCGTGACACGGTGCTGGCGGTATCAGCCTTGCCGCCAGTGATGCCGGCATTGATCAGCACATGATCGAACGTCTCGCCGGCGAGGCTGCTGGCCAGTGTCGCCACGGTTTCGCTGGTGTCGATGTCGACCTGTGCGAGGCGGGCGCCGGTGGCAGCCAGCGCCGGCGACGGGCTGGCGACCACATCCCAGCCGCGGCCAATCAGCTCCGCCGTGAGGCCAAGGCCGATGCCGCGCGAAGCGCCGATGATGAGGGCGGATGGCATGTGCGTGTCTCCTGTGGTTGCAGGAGCAGTTTGGCCCGCGCCGGCGGGCGTGTCGAGTTAAAGCCCGAAGCTCTGCTTGATGCCGTCGATGACGAACTGCGCCGCCAGCGCTGCCAGCACGACGCCGAGCAGGCGGGTGAGCGCGCCTTCGAATTTGGCGCCCATCAGCTTCATGATAGGCCCGGCCGCCAGCATGCAAAGCAGGGTGAGCAGCAGCACGGTGACCAGCGCGCCGAGCACCACGGCTTCCTGCACCAGATCTCCGGTACGGGCCGAAAGCAGCATCACCGACGCGATCGAGCCTGGCCCGGCCAGCATCGGGATCGCCATCGGGAAAACCGAGATATCTTCTTCTTCAAGCGGTTTGCCGGCGGCGTCTGCAGCCGATTTTACCTCTTCGGCGCGGCTTTCGCGGCGCTGGGTGCGCTTTTCGAACACCATGTCGATGGCGATCACGAACACCATGAGGCCGCCGGCGATCTTGAACGCGGGCAGGGTGATGCCGAGCGCCGACAGAAAGGCCTCGCCGCCCAGCGCAAAAGCGATCAGCACGCCCGCTGCGATCAGGCTTGAGCGCACCGCCATGTCGAACCGGTGCTTGGGGGTGGTGCCGGCGGTGAGGCTGGAGAAGATCGGCACACAGCCAGGCGGATCGATCACCACGAACAGCGTAACGAACGCAGAGATGAACAGCTGGACGAGCGGGCCGTCGAGGGAGAGCCCGCTCACGTCGTGGCCCGCGCCCGCGCCGCCTCAAGCGTGTTCGCGAGCAGGCAGGCGATGGTCATCGGGCCGACGCCGCCCGGCACCGGGGTGATCCAGCCGGCGCGCGCCAGGGCGCCATCAAAATCGACATCGCCCACCAGGCGGGTTTTGCCATCGGCAAGGGCGATGCGGTTGATGCCGACATCGATCACGCACGCCCCCGGCTTGATCCACTCGCCCTTCACCATGCCCGGCACGCCGACGGCTGCGACCACGATATCGGCGCGCGCGACATGGCCGGCCAAATCGCGGGTGCGGCTGTGGGCGATGGTGACAGTGGCGGAAGCAGCCGTAAGCAGCGCGGCCATCGGCTTGCCGACAATGCTCGACCGGCCGATCACCAGCGCCTGCGCACCGCTGATATCACCAAGCGCATCGCGGATCAGCCGCATGCAGCCCGACGGGGTGCAGGGCACCAGCGCCGGTTGACCGATCGCGAGCTTGCCGGCGTTGATGGGCGTAAAGCCATCGACATCCTTGGCGGCATCGATGGCGGCGATCACCTTGTCGGCATCGATATGGCGCGGCAGCGGCAGTTGAACCAATATGCCATCGACCGCGTCATCGGCGTTCAACTGCGCCACCAGAGCGAGCAGATCGGCCTGCGCCGCATCGGCGGGCAGGCGATGTTCGCCTGATATAATGCCGACTTCGCGGCAGGCCTTGCCCTTGGCCCCGACATAGACGGCGCTGGCTGCATCATCGCCCACCAGCACCACGGTGAGCCCCGGCGCGCGGCCGTGGGCGGCAACGAACGCCGCGACCCCGATGGCCACCTCGGCCCGCAGCGCCGCGGCCCGGGCCTTGCCGTCGATCAGCGTCGCACTCATTTCAGCAGGACTGCCGAATCCAGCACCAGCGCCGGCACCAATATCTGCAGGCCGCGCAACAGCAGCCACAGCACCAGCGGCGACAGATCGATGCCGCCGAAATCGGGCAGGATGCGCCGGATCGGCCGCACCATCGGGCCGTAAATTCGGTCTAGCGCGTTCAGCACGCCGCTGACAAAGCGATTACGGGTGTTCACTACGTTGAAGGCGACCAGCCAGCTGGAAATTGCCCACACGATCAGCCCCCATATGACCACTTCGATGGTCATGGTGAAGATGTTCTTCACAAGGGCGACGACAGTGTTTTCCATGGTCGTGGCCCATACAGGCTGGCCCGTTCGCCGGCAATGGCGGGGTGCAAATTGCGCTGACGCCTGTACAGTGACCGCTTGCACGAGCGACAAACCGTGTTTCAAACGCTGGCCAAGTTGGAGCCGGAAGCACTGATCGCATTTGCCCGGGAACGCATCACCGGCTTCAAGGTGCCAATGAGCATAGGCTTCATCGACGTGCTGCCGCACAATCCTAGCGGCAAGATCCTAGCAGAAAACCTGCGCGATACCTGATCGGGCCGGCCGCCAACGCAAGGCGAACTGAGCCCGCAGCTCAGATGAAAAAGCAGCCCGACCGCGAGGCCGGGCTGCTTCAATATTGCCATTGGGCGAAGCGTGGTCGCCTCACTTGGGCTTTTGCATGTCTCGGCCGGCTTCTTCCAGTGCTTCGCCGGTGTTCTGGCGGGCATTGGCAGCAGCGGCTTCGGCGTTTTCACCGGCACGGTCCATGGCAGCGGCGGTATTGTCAGCAGCGTTTTCCACGGCGTCACCAGCCTTTTGCGCATTGGCGGTCGTATCATCGGCAGCCGACTGCGCGGCTTCGTTGGTTTGTTCCTTGGTCGTTTGCGAACAGGCCGCAAGCGCGAACGCCGTCATGCCGGCCAGCAAAACCTGCTTCAGTGCAATTTTCATAGTCACCATCTCCGTTGAATTTAACTTCCGACTTCCCCGGACCCGTCTTTACCCGCGCACGTTCTACCGCATCAACAGCCGCAACACCAGTGAGCCGGCTGTTGCTGGCTGTGGCGGCCTACTTTGGTGACGCGGCCGACCCAGCAAGGATGCCGCCATCGATGTGGAATTCGCTGCCAGTCACATAAGCGCTTTCGTCGCTGGCCAAATACACGGCCATGGCGGCGACCTCGTCTGCCGTGCCGAAGCGCTTCAGCGGCGTGTCGGCGACAAGGGCCTGCATCGCGGCATCGCGCTCCGCCGGCGTGCTGCCCAGCATCGGTTCCCATATCGGCGTGAAAATTGCGGCCGGGTGGATGGAATTGCAGCGGATGGTGAGGCCATTTTGCGCGCACCACAGCGCCACCGATTTGCTGTGGTTGCGCACGGCAGCCTTTGACGATGCATAAGCCGCCGCCGCCGGAATGCCGACGATGCCTGACCGTGACGAGATGTTGATGATGCTGCCGGCGCGCTGGGGCCGCATCGCCCGGATCGCGGCGCGGCAGCCCAGGAAGGTGCCATCCAGATTGACGGCATGCACGTGCCGCCAATCGGCGAGGCTGGCATGTTCGGGATCGTGCGGTACCATATGGCCGCCTTCGAGCCCGGTGATGCCGGCGTTGTTCACCAAAATATCGAGCCGCCCAACCTGCGCCATCAGCGCATCCCACGAGGCTTCATCGCACACATCGAGCACGGCGAAGCGCCCGCCGATGCTGGCCGCCACGGCCTCCCCGGCGGGATCGATATCGGTCACCCACACCAGCGCACCTTCGGCGGCAAACCGGCGCGCGATGGCTTCACCGATGCCGCGTGCGGCGCCGGTTATCAGGGCGGTCTTGCCTTTCAATCTGGTCATTCCTGCGGTTTTGCCGGCGCAGTGACTGCGGTCAAGCCGAACCTGCCGGGGGCTTGCCAGCCGTTACAAAACTGTCTTGCAAACGTCATGCGGTCTTCACCTGCGATGGTTAACGATACCGTGTCCAGAACAGGGAAAATTCATGCGCTATCTGCTTCTTGCTGCTGCCGTACTGGCTGCTGTTCCGGCGCCTGCCGCTGTCACCTTTGCGGGCAAGATCGACGTTGCCGGCAATGCGACGGATCGTTCGACGTTGGGCAATGGCCCCAACCTCAACCGCCTCAGCTTTGGCTCGGACATGATCTATGATCAAAGCCGGCGCGTGTTTTATGGCATCAGCGATCGCGGCCCCGGCGGCGGCACCATCGATTGGGCGCCGCGCATCGAAACCTTCAAGGTTGATACCGCTGCCAATGGCGCGATCAGCAATTTTCGCGTGGTGGACACCATCGTGTTTCGCCAGGCCAATGGCCAGGTGTTCAGCGGCCTGAATCCCAGCCGCTTGCCCGGCGGCGCCGGCGTACTGGGCAACGCGCTGGATTCCGAAGGCATTGCGCGCTTGCCGGGCGGCAATTTTCTGGTGGCCGACGAATATGGGCCGTCGGTGTATGAAACCAAAGCCAACGGCACGTTTTTGCGGGCCTTTACCCAGCCGGGCAACCTGCTGCCGCGCAATGCCGCCGGTAATCTCGATTTTGCCAACGGCCGGCCAACAATCACGTCGGGCCGGCAGGACAATCGCGGTTACGAAGGCCTGACCATTTCGGGCGACGGCACCACCGCGTGGGGCATCCTGCAGGATCCGCTGGTGAACGAAGGCGCCAGCAACGATGGCCGCCGTAGCCGCAATCTGCGCATCGTGCAGTTCGATGTCGCCACTGGCCAATCCACCGGCCAGTTCGCCTACCAGCTGGAAAGCATCACCGGCATCAACGCCCGGCTGGCCTCCAACCCGTTCAGCGCCACCAACCAGGGCCGCAGCATCGGCGTGTCGTCGATCACCTGGATCGGCGGCACCAGCTTTCTGGTGATCGAACGCGATAATCGCGGCCAGGGCCCCGATACACTGATCAGCCCCAACGGCCCGGTGGGCACCAAGCGGGTTTATCTGATCGATCTGGCCGGTGCGACCGACATTTCCGGAACCAGCCTGGCCGGCAGCAGTGCCTTGCCCGGCGGCGTGCAGCCGGTGAGCAAGCTGCTGTTCCTTGATGTGCAGGCAGCGCTGCTGGCGGCGGGCGAAATCATGCCGGAAAAACTGGAGGGCCTGGCCATTGGTCCGCGGCTGGCCGGCGGCGGTTTTGCGCTCGTGCTGGCCACCGACAATGATTTTTCAGTGACGCAGAACGACAGCGGCATCCAGTTTGATGTGTGCACCGATGGCACCGCGGCGTTCACGCAGGTCGCGCTGGGTGCGCTGTGCCCGCGGGGTCAGGCGCTGGTGCCGTCGCGGCTGTACAGCTTTGCGGTGACTGGCGCCGATGCTGCCCGGTTTGGGTCGT
>NZ_JBDNFM010000070.1:0-6850 GCF_041689835.1 Sandarakinorhabdus sp. | reverse complement strand
TTATCGATGACCAACTTCCTCCCCACCCTCAAGCAGCTGCAGTATCTGACAGCGCTGCACATTCACGGCCACTTCGGCCGCGCCGCCGAGGCGTGCTTTGTCACCCAGTCCACGTTGTCTGCGGGGTTGGCTGAGTTGGAATCGCTGCTGAGAGTGCGGCTGGTGGAGCGCAACCGCCGGGTGGTGCGCTTCACGCCGATGGGCGAGCGCGTGGTGGCCAAGGCCTATGTCGTGCTGCGCGAGGCCGACGAATTGTCCGGGCTGACGGTGGGCGGTGACAAGCCGCTGGTTGGCCCGCTGCGGCTGGGCGTGATCCCCACCATTGCGCCCTATCTGCTGCCGCGTGCATTGCCGCGGGTGCGGGCGGATTGGCCCGATCTGAAACTGCATCTTCGTGAAGAGATGAGCGGTCCTGCCACCGAAGCCCTGGCGCGCGGCATATTGGATGTGGTGCTGCTGGCACTGCCATGGGAGACGCCTGGCCTTGGCGTGATGCCCTTGTTCGAAGATCCATTCTTCCTCGTGTTTCGCCCCGGCGATCTGCCCGATCCGCCGCCAGCGGTGGCGCCCGATGCCATCGATCCGCACCATCTGCTGCTGTTGGAAGACGGGCATTGCCTGAAGGAACAGGCGCTTTCGGCTTGCGGCCGCCCGGAACTGCGCGCCGATCCTGCTCACCGCGGTACCAGTCTGACCACGTTGGTGCAGATGGTGGCCGGCGGGATGGGGCAGACTTTGGTGCCAAAATTGGCGCTGGATGCCGGCATCATCACCGGCAGCGATGTCATTGCCCGGCCGGTTTCGGGGAATGCCTCGCGCACGGTGTCGCTGGTGTGGCGACAGAATTCACCGCGAGAAGCCGAATTCCGGCTGCTGGGCGAATCATTAGTGGCAGGATTGGCGCTGGCATGACCGGCGGCTATGCTTCGACAAAGTTGCCACTAAAATCACCGCTGGGAGATGATCGAATGAAGGCCGTGCTGTGCGTTGAACATGGGCCGCCGGAAAAGCTGGTGGTGAAGGATATTCCCACGCCCGACCCGGGCCGGGGCCAGGTGCGCATCAGTGTGAAGGCCGTGGGCGTCAATTTTCCCGACACGCTGATCATCCAGAATCTTTATCAGTTCAAACCGGCGTTGCCGTTCAGCCCGGGCGGCGAATGTGCTGGCGTGGTTAGCGCGGTGGGTGAAGGCGTGACCGACATCGCGCTGGGTGATGAAGTGATCGCCATGACAGGCAACGGCGCCATGGCCGAGGAAGTGATCGCGAACCGCAGCCAGATCGTGCGGATGGCGCCTGGCATGCCGTTCGACATCGCCGCCGGTTTCACCATGACCTATGGCACCAGCCACCACGCGCTCAAGCAGCGCGGCCAGCTCAATCCCGGCGAGACGTTGCTGGTGCTGGGCGCGGCCGGCGGCGTCGGCCTGACAGCGGTGGAATTGGGCAAGCTGATGGGCGCCAAGGTGATCGCAGCCGCATCGTCGGATGAAAAGCTGGCGCTGTGCAAGGCAATGGGCGCCGACGAGGTGATTAATTACGCCACCGAGGACCTGAAGGAGCGCGTGAAGGCGTTGACCGGCGGGCGCGGGGCCGATGTGATTTATGATCCGGTGGGCGATCGTTTTGCAGAACCGGCTTTTCGCGGCATCGCGTGGAATGGCCGCTATCTGGTGATCGGTTTTGCCGCCGGCGCGATCCCGGCGTTGCCGCTTAACCTGCCGCTGATCAAGGGCGCCAGCATCGTTGGCGTATTCTGGGGCGCCTTCACGCAGGCCGAGCCCGCCGTGCACCAGGCCAATATGGAAGAATTGCTGCGCTGGTATGGCGAAGGCAAGCTGAAGCCTCACGTCTCGCGGCATTTTTCGCTTGATGAGGGCCCAGAGGCTATCCGCTGGATGATGGACAGGAAGGCGATGGGCAAGATCGTGCTGACCGTCTGAGAAATAAGGACAAGACCATGGCGCTGCGCGACGTTTATCCGCTCTATCTGGCGAACCGGGCCGAGCAGCCCAATGCCGATCTGGTGGTGACAGACAAGTTCACCGGCCAGCCAGCCACGCGCGTTGCCATGGCTGATGCCGCCACCATCGATCGCGGCATCGCGGCTGCGGTGGCCGCTGCCGAACCGATGGCGCGCATGGCCAGTTTCGAACGCCAGGCTGTGCTGGCCCACTGCGTCACCCGTTTTACCGAGCGTGCCGAGGAACTGGCGCAGGCCCTGTGCATCGAGGCGGGCAAGCCCATCCGCGATTCGCGCGGCGAAGTTGGGCGCCTGATCGATACCTTCCGCATCGCCGCCGAAGAAAGCGTGCGGATGACCGGCGAGGTGCAGCCGCTCGATATTTCGGCGCGCGCCAAGGGCTATCAGGGCATGTGGAAACGCGTGCCGATCGGGCCATGCAGCTTTGTCTCGCCCTTCAACTTCCCGCTCAATCTGGCCGCCCACAAGATCGCGCCGGCCATTGCGGTGGGCTGCCCGTTCGTGATGAAGCCGGCCAGTCGAACACCGCTGGGCGCGATCATCATCGGCGAAGTGCTGGCCGAAACCGATCTGCCACTGGGCGCTTTTTCGATCCTGCCGGCCCACCGCGAAGGGGCCGACCTGTTCACAACCGACGACCGGCTCAAACTGCTCAGCTTCACCGGCTCCCCCGACGTCGGCTGGGACTTGAAGGCCCGCGCCGGTAAAAAGAAGGTGGTGCTGGAACTGGGCGGCAACGCCGCGGTGGTGATCATGCCCGATGCCGATCTGGATGATGCGGCGGATCGCACCGTTTTTGGCGCTTTTTATCAGTCCGGCCAGTCGTGCATCGGCGTGCAGCGCATCCTCGTGCATGATGATGTATATGATGCGTTCAAGGCAAAACTGGTGGAGCGCACGGCAAAGCTCATCGCTGGCGACCCGCGTGAGGAGAATACCTTCATCGGCCCGATGATCGACGTGAAGGAAGCAACCCGGCTGGAAAATTGGATTAACGAGGCCGTGGCCAGCGGCGCGAAACTGCTGTGCGGCGGCCAGCGCGATGGCGCAATGCTGGAGGCGACCCTGCTGGAAAATGTGCCGCGCAGCGCCAAGCTGAATACCGAGGAAGCCTTTGGGCCGGTGGCTTTCTTCATCCGCTTCAAGACGTTTGATCAAGCGCTCGCTATTGTGAATGACAGCAAGTTCGGCCTGCAAGCCGGCATCTTCACCCGCGATTTGTTCCAAATGCTGAAGGCTTGGGACACTCTGGACGTGGGCGGCGTCGTCATTAACGACGTGCCTAGTTACCGCGTCGACAACATGCCTTATGGCGGCGTCAAGGATTCCGGATTGGGCCGTGAGGGCGTGCGATTTGCCATGGAAGACATGACGGAAATCAGGAACCTCGTGATCCGCCGGCGCCCGCAGGATATGTGAACCGCCAGCCAGCGCGGGATGTTGCAGCCCGGCGCACCTTCCCTGCCAGTTTCCATCCTGCTAGGGATGCAGCCATGCCCCGCTTGAACCGCTCCGCCTTTCTGATCTTGCCTGCCTTGGCCCTGTTGTCGGCCTGCGCCAATGGCAGCGGCAAGGCCAAGAAGGATCAGAGTTATGTCGCGCAAGACGTGGAAACCCTTTACAGTGCTGCTCAGGGGACTTTGGCACGCCGACAGTATCGCCTTGCTGGCGCGCAGTTCGACGAAGTCGAGCGCCAGCACCCCTACAGTGTGTGGGCCCGCCGCGCGCAGTTGATGTCGTCTTTTGCTTATTATGCGGCGGGCGAATATCAGGAGGCCATCGGCGCCGCCCAACGTTTCCTCTCGTTGCATCCTGGAAGCCGCGAGGCGCCTTATGCCTATTACATGGTCGCGCTCAGCCATTATAACCAGATAATGCCGGTGGCGAAGGATCAGAAGACCACGCAGCAGGCGCTGGACTCGCTGGGCGAACTGATCCGCCGCTATCCAAACACCGATTATGCCGCCGACGCGCGGCTGAAAATCGATCTTGCCCGAGATCACCTCGCCGGCAAGGAAATGGAGATTGGCCGCTTTTATCAGAGCCAGGGCCTGTATCTGGCCGCGATCATCCGGTTCCGTACCGTGGTCGACACGTTCGATACCACCAGCCACGCCCCCGAAGCGTTGCATCGGCTGGTGGAATCCTACCTGTCGATGGGCATCCCCGAAGAAGCCGCCAAAGCGGCCGGCGTGCTGGGCAACAATTACCCGGAATCGAAATGGTATGACCGCAGTTACAAGCTGATCGGCCGCTGGGTTCCGGATGCGCCAAAGAGATCGGCGCGGTCCTGATCTGCCCGCAACGGGAGAAATGCCATGCCTATTTTTGCGACCCTGCTGACCGCCGGCACCCTCGGGCTGCTGTTTTTCGTACTGAGCCTGCGCGTGGTGCAACGCCGCCTGTCGGGCATGGTGCCGTTCGGCGATGGCGGTGATCAGGCTTTGTTGGAACGGGTTCGGGCACACGGCAATTTTGCCGAATATCTGCCATTTCTTCTCGTCCTGATGGCCGGCGTTGAAATCAGTGCTGGCCATCATTCCCCATGGCTTTGGGGCGCCGGCGCGACGATGGTGCTGGCTCGGATTTGCCATGCTATCGGCATTTCGCGGCCCTCTCCAAACGCGTTCCGATCGGTTGGGGTGGTGCTGACCTGGGTGCTGCTGCTTGCCCTGTCGCTGTGGGCACTGGCGATCGGCCTTGGCCTTGGTGCCAGCGGCCCGCAGGATTTCGTTTAACTCAGCATCCTGTCGGCAACATAGGCGTTGGCCTGGCGTTCGCGGCCAAAAGTGCTCATGGGACCGTGGCCCGGTACGAACGCGGTATCATTTCCCAGCGGCCACAACTTGGTGGTGATCGCCTTCACCAGATCGTTGAAATTGCCCTTGGGGAAATCGGTGCGGCCGATGCTGCCCTGAAAAAGCACGTCGCCCACGATAGCCAATTGTGACGGCGCATGGTGGAACACGACATGGCCGGGCGTGTGGCCGGGGCAGTGATAGACATCCAGCACCAGTTCGCCCACCGTCACCTGGTCGCCGTCGTGGAGCCAGCGATCCGGGGTGAACGCTTCAGCTCCCGGCACGCCATAGGCGGCGCCTTGGGCCGGGTTCATGTCGATCCAGAATTTGTCATCTGGGTGCGGACCTTCGATCGGCACGCCCAGATCGCGCGCCAGCACGGCGGTGAGGCCGCAGTGATCGATATGGCCGTGTGTCACCAAAAGCTTTTCGATGGTGACGCCGTTATCCGCCGCCACTTTCTTCAGCCGATCAAGATCGCCGCCCGGATCGGTGAAGGCACCGCGCATGGTTTTCGTGCACCACAACAGGGTGCAGTTCTGCTGGAGAGGCGTGACCGGCACGATCACGGCTTGAAGCGGCGGCTTGTCAGTCATGGCAGCATCACTGGCGAATCCAGCCCAGCCGCGCAAGCCGGCACAAACATTGCAAGTCCGTAATGATGCTCTGTAGCGCCGGGATGTTATGCATTGCCTCTCTGTAATGAACGAGGCGACGAATGCAGGAAAAGCGAGGCTTGCTTACCAGCTGGCGGCAGGATGTCCCGGCATCACTCGTTGTTGCGCTGGTGGCGCTGCCGCTGTGTCTGGGCGTGGCGCTTGCATCCGGCGCGCCGCTGATGTCGGGGCTGGTGGCCGGCATTGTCGGCGGCATTGTGGTTGGCGCGCTCAGCGGCTCGCCGCTGTCGGTTGCGGGCCCCGCGGCG
Organism: Sandarakinorhabdus sp.; assembly: GCF_041689835.1. Lineage (GTDB taxonomy): Bacteria > Pseudomonadota > Alphaproteobacteria > Sphingomonadales > Sphingomonadaceae > Sandarakinorhabdus. Next base: position 1,140 of record NZ_JBDNFM010000070.1, on the reverse strand, counting down.
GGCCTTACCACGATCGTGCTGGCCGGGATCGCCAGCCTGCCGACCTTTGAAGCGTTCCTGCTGGCGGTGTGTCTGGCCGGGGCAATGCAATTGGCCTTTGCGGCCACCCGCGGCGGCGTGATTGCCGAATTTGTACCTGGCGCAGTGATCACCGGCATGTTGGCAGCCATCGGCCTGATTCTGATCCTGAAACAATTGCCGCACGCCGTGGGATATGATCGCGATCCCGAAGGCGATATGGGCTTTTTTCAGCGCGATGGCGATAACACGCTTACGGCGCTTGCCCATATGTTGAACAATGATTTCCTGTGGGGCGCAGCGTTGATTGCACTGACCAGCCTGGCCTTCCTGTTCTGGTGGGACAAGGCCAAGCCCAAACAAGGCCCGCTCAAATTTTTGCCTGGGCCGCTGGTTGTGGTGGTGTTTGCCGTGGCCGCCAACGAGGCGTTCCGTCTATTTGCGCCCGAACTGCACATCAGTACGAGCCATCTCGTGCAAGTGCCGGTATCGGCAACCCCGTGGGCACTGGCCGATCAGGTGCGGCTGCCCGATTTCGGTGCCATTACCAATCCCAAGGTGTGGACCGTGGCGCTCACCATGGCCATCGTCGCGAGTCTCGAATCGCTGCTCAGCGTCAAGGCGGTGGACGAGCTTGATCCAAAGCGCCGGGTGACCGACAAGAATCGTGAACTGCTGGCGCAAGGCGGGGGCAATCTGCTTTCTGGTTTGCTTGGCGGCCTGCCGGTTACCTCAGTGATCGTGCGATCATCGGCCAATGTAGAAACGGGCGCGGATTCGCGGTTGTCGACCATGCTTCATGGCACCTGGTTATTGCTTGGCCTCGCGGTGATTCCCGCGGTGCTCAACCTTATCCCGCTGTCGGCCCTGGCGGCGGTGCTGATCGCCACCGGCTACAAGCTGGCCAAGCCGGCGCTGTTCTTCCAGCGCTGGAAACAGGGGCTCAGCCAGTTCATCCCTTTCACTGTCACCGTTTTTGCCATCCTGTTCACCGATCTGCTGATCGGCATTGGCATCGGCTTGATCGTGGGCATGGGCTTTGTGATCTGGCGCTCCACCGGCAATATCATCACGTATGTCGAATATGGCGACACGGTAATGGTGCGGGCGCGGCGCAATCTG
>NZ_JBDNFM010000069.1:0-20248 GCF_041689835.1 Sandarakinorhabdus sp. | reverse complement strand
CTCAGCGGTCGATGACAAGCGCTGGGGCGAGATGGTGGCGTTGCGCGGCACCGAAATCGGCTGGTGGGTGGCAATTGCCATGCAGGTCGCGTTGGCCGTCTTCACCTGCGCATCATGGCCCAGCGCCGAAAACGGCGATTTGACGATGCGTTCGGAAACGCCCTTGTTCGAAAGATTGGCGATATCATACGCCACAAAGCCGCCGCGCCCTTCGGCGACATACAGATATTCGCCGCGATTCTGGATGCAGCGCACTTCGCCGGACGCGCCTTGGGTGATGTTGCGGATTTCCTCGGCCGGATCGGTCTCGCCCGACAGTTTCTTGTCGAACACCCGCCCGCGGTTCCAGTCCAGCAGCTCGCGCTTGTTCCGCTCAACGTGCAGCTTGAAATAATCCGGATAGGCATAACGGTGCAGGTAGGAACCAAACACCGCCTGCGGTTCGCCAAACTCCGTCACCCGCACCGCTTCGATGGCGCGGTCCAGCCCGAAAAACGCGTGCATGCCGACAAAGTTGATGAAATTGGTGCCCTGCAGGTTCAGTTGCGCCAATATCGCGTTGTTGTCGTCATCCTCGCTCACGTGGCAATCGGTACAGGTCTTGGTTTCCTGGGTGCGTACCGTGTGCGGAAAATGCGGCGCAAACGCCTGGGATGAAAAACCCGACGCAGAAATCGGCGGCTGCTGCACATAGATGCGTTCGCGGTTGATGTTGGTGCTGGTCAGGATCAGCGCCGAGCTTGAGCGGATCGGCGTGATGATGCCGCCCTTGCTGGTCTGGTGGCGGCCAAGCTGGAAGATTTCATCGCGTGCCACCTGCGGGTTGTACGTCGCGAAATTGCGCGTTTCCTGTTCCTCGTATTTGTTCGATTTGGTTTTCCAGTTGGCTTCGATCGGCAGATGACAGCCGCCGCAGCTGGTGGTCCAGCTGGTGTGGCAGGCGAAACACGTCATGTTGTCGTCTTTGTGCGCCCGTTCACCCACGCCGGGGCCGAACGACATCTTGCCGCCGGTCGCCGCCAGCGTGCCCACCAGCTTGGCCCGCGCGGCCTTGGCATTGAAATCGGGGTGATCGCGGTTGACGCTGTCTTTCACCAGCTTCACCCGCCACACCAGCGCCGGATCACTGGCCGACCGTTGCAGCAGCACGCGGCGACCGGCGGCATCCTGGCTCCATTCAAAGCGCAGCCGGCCATCGGGGTTGCGCACACCAATCAGATTGTTGCCCGGCGGCGGCGCGGCCAGATTGGAAGTTCTCACCGTCGGATAGGCATCGGCAGTGCCGTGGCAATCCTTGCAGCCGATTTCCACGCTGTTGGCGACTTCGCCGTGGATGATGCCGTTGCCGTGGCCATCCTGAGTGAAATGGCAATCGGCACACTGCATGCCCACTTCGGTGTGGATATCCATCAGGTGCACGGCCTTGCCGGGCTGGCCGGGGCCGGGGATGGCAGCGGGTTTCACGAATTGCAGCTGGCCGGCCTTGCGGAATTTTTCCGGATCATTGGGATCGACGATGTGCGCGGTATCGGTGCCATAGCTCGCCATGTTGCCGCCGGCATCCAGCAGATTGCCTTCGCGGTCGCGCTTGTAGACAGCGCGGAAATTCCAGCCGTGGCCGTGATAATCGGCAAACTGGGTATCCTTCATCTGGTCGTTGCGATCGTTCACTGTGCGCAGGAAATCCAGATCAGACCAGGCACCGCGCGCCGCTGCGGCTTCGGGGTTGCGTTCGTTGGTGGTGCGCACTTCGGCTGCCGTGGGGTAACGCTGCTGCTTGAACAGGCGTTGATACTCGGCTTCGCTCATCCCCGGCGGTTTGGGATACGGGTTTTCCGTGCCCGGCCACATACGCGGCGCGTCGCTTTCATAATCCCACATCGTGTAGCCATAGTAGGTGTTCACGAACATGTTGGGCTGGTGCATGTGGCAATTCATGCACAGGCTGGACGGCATGGCGCGGGTAAAGGCGTGCTTGATCGGGTGGCCACTTTCGGTTTTCGAAATCGTCGGATCGGCGGTTTGTGTCTGCCCGTCGCGGCCGGCAGCGGCATAAACCGACGAATGCCGCACCTCCCGGTCGTTGGCATAAACGATGTGGCACGAACCGCAGCCCGAGGTGCGATAATCGCCGGGCTGATCGTTGGTGCCCATGAACCAGGTGAAGGGATCGTTGAGCCGCGTCTTGTGGATGTTGATCACCGGCACGGCGATGCGCAAGCCGGTACCGGGGCCGCGATTGGACTGGCGGATATCGGGGCGGCCCGGCTCTTCCAGCCGCTGGATGGAACCCAGCGAATTGGGCAGCCCGATTTCGGGAAATGTCGGATTGATGTTGCGGCCGCCGCGTTCGAACACGCGGAAGATATCGCCGGGCGGGACCACCTGCCACGCTGGCAGCGGTGCCAGGAATGGCAAGGCGCCGCGCGCTTTTTCCGCATCCGAAAGCACGCCGATGCCGCGCCCGCCGGCCCCGGCGGCAAATACCAGCGCCGGCAGGCTGTAGTCGCCATGGCCAGCCTTCTCGCCATGGCCAGCCTTCGCGCCGTGACCAGCCTTCGCGCCGTGGCCAGCCTTCGCGCCGTGGCCTTCTTCGTGCTTCAGCCCGACCTCACCATGGCCCGAAGCATCGCCGTTCCACGCGCCCAGCAGCGCACTGGCCTGGCCGGGACGAGTATAAGCCTCGCCCAGCACATAATTCTTGTAGGGCAGGATGCCGTTGTTATAGGCCGCGCCGCCAAACAGCATCGCGCCCGTCGCCATCAGGCTGCGCTCGGCGCGCTCGATGACCTCAAGGTGGCAGGATCCGCAGGCATCACGCGCGGCGCGGTAGTCGGACGGGTTTACGAAGCGAACATACTCGGGCGATTCGCGGTTGAGCAAGGCGTAGCTGCGCTTGGGGTTGGCGGACGACGGGAAATGCCAGGCTTCCGGGAACATCGGCAGCACATGGGCTTCGTCGCGCAGCTTGACGTAATTGGGATCGGTGGCGGCACCGGCCTGTTGAACAAGCGCGCCCGATGCCGTGATCGCCGCATCGCCGCCATGGCAATCGGTGCAGCCGATGATGACCGATTTGGGCACATGCATCGACGCTTCATCGCTGGCGGTATGGCAGCTGATGCAGCCGGCCGATTTGGCATCGGCCTGCGCCTGTGTCTGCCATTTGGGCGCCGGGGCCGTGCGCACCCGCGCATAATCGCGCGCCACCGGTTTTTCGCCTTCCGACGCGATGGCCATGCCGACCAGCGGCAACATGAGAAGCAGGATCAGACGTTTCAGCATGTCAATAAGCCAGAACAGCGTTGAACAGCACCGAATAATAGCTGCCGGTACGGGGCGCATTGGTGAACAGGTCGCGGAAACCCGCGCCGGGTTTGAGCAGTGCGCCAGACAGCCGGAACACCAGATTCTGGTTGAAATGCGGGCGATAGGTCGCCGCTGCCGACAGATCCCAGCCGATATCCCTGGCGATGCTGCCTTCCACCCGCAACGCCTGCAACGTGGCGGTGGTGGCAAACCACAGATGGTTGACATTGCCGCTCACCCGCAGTTCGGGCAGCACGTCGAAATCGGCACCCGCGCCCAGCAACATGGTGCCGGGATTGGTGAAATTGGCCTGGCCCTGTTCCTTGGACGAACGCAGATCGTTCAGGATGCCGTTGCGGCTGTTCACCGATATCGCGCGCCCGCCGCCGGCAAAGGGGATGGTTTGGCGAATCCAGTAACTGGTGTCGGCGCCGGCAAACTGCGGGTTTTCAAAAATCGCCGAATAGCCGCTGTCGACATCGTCAAACGGATTGGAATCGCCCGATGCAAACAGCGCCGAACCGCGCACCCGCACCCAGCCGCGATCATAGCTGGGCTCGAACGCCGCAAACCAGCTGCTGATCCTGGCGCGGCGGTCGGTAAAAATGTTATTGCGGTTGCTGCCACCGGCATAGGTGCCGCTGAAGCTGAGGTTCAGCCGGCCGATATGGCCATCGGCATTGTAGCTCAGGTACACCACATCATAACTGCGCCCGCGCAAGGTGCCGATCAGCGCCGGCCGCACCGGAAAACCGTTGGTATCGACCTGCACATCACCGCGCTCGCGATTGGCGTTCCACGTCACGCTGATCTGGCTGGTCAGCCCCGGCACCGGCAGATCCTGGCGATAAAGATTGGCGACCACGACGAAATCCTGGCGCGGGGTGCGCAGGACGGCGTTGAGGCCGGAATTTGTATCCTTCTCCAGCCGCCAAAACGCAGCCAGATTATACTGGAAACGGTTGTTGTCGCGGTTGCCGAACAGGCGGATGCCCAGCTGGTTGTCCTGAAACAGGAAACCGCGGAAATCGCTGGAAAACGGCTGGATGCCGACCCGGATCGAATCGAAATCATACCGGTCCGACGTGTTGCGCAGGTGATAATCGAGGAACAATTCCTGCACGCCCACAAACGCATCGGACCGCAAGCTGCGCCGCGACGGCAGCACCGACAGCACCCTACGCTCGGTCACGTCGACATGGTTGAAATTGAAGGCGACGGCAGCGCGGATTTCATATTCGGGCGGCTTGAAGGCGGTGCTGCCCTTGGTCAGCGCCGCGCCCAGGATGAAGGTTTGCGCAAAAACCTCGCTGTACTGGCGGCCAAAGGTGTCGTTGCTGCCCGGCCGCTCCGTGGTCTGCACGCCCACCGGGGTGGGAAAGCTGCGCGGTTCGGCCAGCGTGTCGGAAATCGCGGTGAGCTGCAGGAACAGATCGTGCGTGCCGCAAATTGGCCGGTCACCCTTCAGCGTGTTCTGGTTGTAGGGGTCTTTCCAGTTGGATTTGACCAGCCCCAGCGTCTCGATCAGCCGCCAGCGGTCTGGCACCGGCAAGTGATCGACCGGAAAATCGCCCTGTTTCGGCGCCGCCACAGCGCCCCGGTTGGCCTGCACCACCGGATCCCAGGTTTGCAGGCCGCCGCCCTGTTCCCCTTGAATTCCCGGCACGCGCCGGCCTGTCAGCGGGTCGGCGGCAGGATCGGCAGGGCCGGCCTCGGGCTCGCCGGGCAGGCGTTCGGTGGGCGGAGCGATTTTGGCATAACAATCAAACCATTTGCCAAATGGCTTGGCCAGTACCGGCGCGGCGGTTGCCAGTAGCGGCAGCAGGATCAGCGCCCGCATCTCAGCGCGCCTGACAGACATTGTTTTCGGGCGTACCGACAAACGGCGCGAACGGGCAGCCGACAAAACGCAGCCGCACCGGCGTGCCGCCCACCGCCACCTGCACCTGATCCGATCGTATGCTGGCCGGCGGCAAGCCGATGCTGCCGCCAAGCCGCAGCCCGGCGTTGCTGGCGCCGAGGAAGGCGATCATGTCGTCCTGATCGATGCCATCCCCAGAAATACCGATCGCCCCCACCAGCGTATTGCCGCGATAGATCGGCACCGCGCCGGGAAAGATCTGGATGCCATTGGCCAGGCGATTGCTGCCGCCGGGCGTGTTGGGCAAAAACGTGCATTGCCGCGGATCGCCGCCGCCCAGCACCTGCACCAGATTCTGCACGATCAACGCCGATTGCAGCCCGGTTGAAAACGGCGACCAGCCCCGGATATCGCGCGACAGCGGCCCGGGGGGGCGGCCAGCTTCACCATCGGGAAAATAAGGCCGGCTGATGTTGCCGATGGCGCGATTGGAAACGCCGAACGCCCCGGTGAGGAAGCCGGTGCCGCCAAAGAAACTGTTCGTGCGGCTGACAAAATCGCGAACATTGGCATCGGCCGCGCCGGCCGCCGTGGTCACCGCCGCAAGATCGCTGGCGGCGCGCGCGCCGGAGAAAAACGCCGCCGTGCGCGCCTTTTGCAGGCTGACGTCGATGCCGAACACCGGCGCATCAGGCGAACGCACCAGCCCCAGCACTGCGCCGCGCGTATCCACCACCGACAGCGAGACCTGGGCCCGGCTGTCCAGCGGCTGGCGGGTCTGGGCGCGGGCGCGCGACATGATGGTGAAGGCCTCTTCGAGCACGGCGCGCACTTCGGTAGCGGTCAGCGGCTGCGCCACATCACCGGCATCGCTGCCGGCGCGGATCGGGTAGCGATTGGCGCCGGCGCCGTCGGTCAGGATGAAGGCATCGGGATGGTTGAATTCGGCCAGCGCCGCGTTTCGCACCCCGCTGGCTTCGCTGCCGTAAGGCGTACCGGCAATGATGGCAGCAGCGCTGAAACCGCCGACCGCCACCAGACTGCCGGTCAGCGCCGAAAACGCCGGCGGGCTGGCGGGATTGCTTTTCAGGCCCGCTGCAACCGCATCGCTGTAACGCAGCAACGTGCCATCGACCGAGATACGCTCGGCCCGGATCGTCTCCGGCGCGGCATGACCAGCGGTTGCCGCGAGCGCAATATGCTCCTCATCGTCGGTGTCGACGTCCACCACTTCGGCATCAAAGCCATAATCGCCGTCGGCCATGATGCCGACGCCGCCCACCATCACGCCATTCTTGTAGAGCGGGAAACCGCCCGGATCGGCGGCCAGGCCCAGCGGCGACCGCTTTGGGCCCACAAAGGGACTGCCGACACCAAATCGCGCCACCAGATCGGAACACGGCAATTGCGAAAACTGCACGCCGTACAAAGGCCCCGATTCCAGCCCCACCGTGCGCGCCGACGGCGGAAAATGCGGTTGCACGATCATCGAGGCGGTGCGGGTGGAAAAGGCATTGCCGCCCGACGACAGATAGGCCCCGGTGATGGCCTTGGCGATGGCGGCCAGTTCCGCCGGTACCGTAACGCCCTGCGCATCGATATTGGCGCCATTGGCATTGGCCCGCGTGGTCGCCGTGGCACGGGCACCGGCCATGCGATAGACGGCGAGCACATTGCCGACCCGGTCCACCACCGCGATCACGGCGGGTGCACCGCGCGCACTGGCTTCGGCGGCGGCGCGGGCGATCACCGATTGCACATCGGCCACGCTGAGCGCTTCGGGCGCCGGCTTGGCGAACACGCTGGCGGGCGTGGGTGAAGGCGTGGGTGAAGGCGTGGGTGCGGGCGTGGGTGAGGGCGACGGGTTGGCCGCAGGCGACGGCGGCGCACCGCTGCTGCCGCACCCGGCGAGCAGAAGCGCTCCGGCAAGGAGAAACGCCCTCACTTCAAGCCCCGCACCCGGCCAGCAATCTGCGCCAGCGATGCCCGAAATGCGGGCGCGTCCCAGCGATTGGCGTCGCGGGCCAACGCATAGGCGCGGTCAAGATCGGGCCGCAGCGACTGCGCCGCGCTGCGATCGACCTGGCCGGCGGTGACCAGCGCCGACAGCAGCGTATCGGCCGCCATCACCGCCTGCACACCGCCCTGATAATCGGTGTAGGCTGCGGCATTGCCTACCAGCACGGCATCGATCAGCGCAAATGTTTGCCCCCGATCAAAACGGGCGGCGGCGAACCGGCGCGCCAGCGCCAATGCCGCACCCTTCAGCGCCGCAGCCGCCTTCATCGCCCCGGCACGGTCGCCGCCCAGCGCGGCGTGAAACGCACGCGACTGGCTGTCGAAATTGCGCGCCGCATCCGGCGCAGCCACCCGCGCCGCAGCGGCCAGCATGATCATCTGTTCATCGTTCCACACCGGCTGGCCCAGCGGAATCGGCCGCCAGCCATTGGTGCGCGCTGCAATCTGCGCCGCCGGATCGTCGCTGAAGGTGCGATGGCACGAACGGCAATCGTAGAAATAATAATCCGGCCCCGTCACACGCGCCGACGCAGCGGGCAGCAGCGACAGCGCGCGTTCAACCGCCAGTGCCTGGCCCACGGCCCAGGTTTTCACCCCGCCGGCCGCTACCTTGCGCGCCTTGTAATCGCCGTCTTCGTCGTGGTGGCGCTGCAGGGCGGTGAACAGGTCGAGTTCAAAGGCGATGCGCGGGTGGCCAGCGGCCATAATGCGGTGAGACACGAACTGGCCCGGCTTGTCCGAACCAAAGTGGCAATCGAGGCAGACGCTGGCGCGCACCGCTGGATCATTCACCGCCCACATGCCCTTGGCGACATTATCCGCATGGCTCGCTTGCACGCCGGCATGGCTGGCCAGCCAACGCTCCGATCCGCCGTGGCAGGCCTCGCAGCCAACGCCGTCGGATTGCTGCCATTTCGGCCCGCGCACCGGGGCGGGATCGCCGTGGCAATTGACGCATTCCTTCGAGGCGGCGACGTTGGCGATGCCCAGCCGCCGCCCGATGGCCCGGGCGCGTGGTTCGTTCAAAATCGTCCAGGCGCGGCTGTGCGCCCCGGCAAGGCTGGCCGGATCGGACCAGCTGAGCACTTCATTCTGGCGTACGCGCGGCCCGGTGGCTTCCTGGCGGCCGTGGCAGGTGGAACCGGCGCAGGTGGCAACGCCCTGGTGTGCGGCGCGTTCAAGCGGAGCAGCAAATGTCGGGCATGCGCTGCCGCCCACGGCCAACACTGCCGCGATTGGCACGAGCACGATTCGCAGCCAGTCGCACGCATTGGTAACCCGTTCAGCGAAGGCACGTATCGTGCCCGTAGCTTGAGCCTGCACTGTTCATTTCCCCCGCCGTCGCCCAAAGTAGCAAAGCCCTGACAACATGCAAGCATCTGAAGCTATTTTCGGCCCGATGGGTCGCTGTTTTGCCTTGCCCCGTCAAATCCCATTGCAGGGCCGGTCCGGCTGTGATTAGGCTGCGAATGATGTGAAAGGTCAAACGCTGGGAATCGCCCTATCGGCCCGCTAGAGGCCGGCCTTTCTCACCATATTCTGGGGAGTGACCGATGGACCTTGCTGCCAGCCTTGCCGCCGTTTCCGTGCGCTGCATGGCAGACGTGCGCCGCGCCGCCGAAGCGATGCGCGACATCGCGTTTGAATGCACCGGCCTGCATGTCATTGCCGCCGATAATATCGCCTCCAAGGCGCCGATGGAGGACGCCGACGGCAATATCCTGGCCCCCGACGTGTTCGGCTGGACCGGCGAAAATGAATATTGGTGGAAAGACAGCAAGCTGGCGCTCTCCTCGCCGCTGCCGCGCGCCTGCCGCTATGAATCCGAAGTGTTCTGGGCCAACGCCACCGGCTTCTTCACCCGCCAGCCCAATCCCTATCTCGAAGAGCTGAGTCTCGATAATTTCGAAAAACGCGCGCTCACCAAGGCGGCGGTCGTGGTGCCCGTGCATCTGCCCTTTGGCCAGATTGGCGCTGTATGCTTTGTGTCGCGTGATCCGGAATGCACCGATCTTTCGGCCCAATATGAACAATGGGCCGATCGCCTCGCCCTGATGTCGCATCGCTTTCTCGCTGGCTATGTGAAGGCGCACCGCACCCGGCGCTGGCTGCCGTGCGATTGCCAGCTCACCAAGCGCGAGGTGGAGTGCCTGCGCTGGGCCAGCATCGGCAAGACCGACAAGGAAATCAGCCTGATCCTGTCGCGCAGCCACGCCACCGTACGTTTCCACATCCAGAACGCCGGCGAAAAACTGAACGCCGTCAACCGCAGCCAGACCATCTTCAAGGCAGCGCAGCTGGGCTATCTGGGCGCGGCAGCCTGATCCTTCGTTCATGGCGCGTGAAGCCGCAGCCCGTTATGGCGGGATCATGAAACACGCTCTTGCGCTCCTGCTGCTTGCTGCAACCCCTGCAAGCGCAGCCACTCTGGCGGATATCGCCGTCTCGCTCAAAGGCACCACCAGCCTGTCGGCCGATTTCACCCAGGCCGGCGCCGATGGCCGTGTGCTCGCCGGGAAATTATGGCTGGCCCGCCCCGGCAAGGTGCGTTTCCAGTACGACAAGGCAAAAATGCTGCTGGTCGGCGATGGCCGCACGCTCAGCTTCATCGATTACGAGGTGAAGCAGGTCAGCCAATGGCCGGTGCGGCGCACGCCCCTGCAGATCCTGCTGGCGGCCGAGCCTGATCTGGCCCCCATTGCCCGCATCACCGCCGATACGCCGACAGGCGTGGAAATCGCCGCCCGCGATCCCAAGCGGCCGGAATTCGGCACGCTGGCGATTCGCTTCGTGCGCTCGCCCGGCGCGCCCGGCGGGCTGGCGCTGACAGGGTGGACGGCGCTCGACGCGCAAGGCGGCCGCAGCGACGTGCGGTTGGCCAATGTGCGCTACGGTGCCAGCCTTGCCGGCGTGTCGTTCGGCTTTGCCGATCCGCGCAAGGATGGCCCCAGATAGCGAACCGTGAAGCTTAATGATGATTAACAACTTCGTTCATGATGGAGCAAGGTCACATCGTTCATAGAGGTTGCAGCAGGCGGTTGTTGCTGTTGGGTTTGCCCCCTGTTGACCGACAGCAGCGCGTATTTAAAACGCCGCCTGTATGCGTGACGAGCGCAGACACGACCCCTGGCACCACGCCCCCGGTGCCAGGGGTCAACTGTTTTCCAGGCCAAAATCTCAGACAGGTGACGAGCAGCACAGCTTGGCCTAAATGCTTGCCATGGCTATCCGCATCGCAACCTGGAATATCAACATCGTCCGCGCCCGCGCCGACATCGTCGAGCAATTCCTGCGCGATTCCCGGCCCGACGTGCTGTGCCTGCAGGAAACCAAGGTCGCCAACGACACTTTTCCGCACGGCATGTTCGATGCGCTCGGTTACACCCACCGCATCCTCAATGGCCAGCGCATGCACCACGGCGTTGCCACCATCAGCCGCGTGCCGCTGGACGGTGCCTGGCGTTATGACTGGCAGGACAATGGCGAGGCCCGCCACATCGGCGTGCGCCTGCCTGGCGGCGTGATTTTGGAAAATGTCTATGTGCCCGCCGGCGGCGACGTGGCCGACCGCGAGGTAAACCCGAAATTCGGCCAGAAACTCGATTTTGTCGAACGCATGACCCGCTGGTCCGCAGGGCTTCGGGAACCCGCCGTGATCCTGGGCGATTTCAATGTCGCGCCGCTGGACTGCGATGTGTGGAACCACAAGGCGCTGCGCGATGTCGTGTCCCACACCCAGATCGAAATCGACGCGCTCAGCCAGCTGCAACAAAGCCACGACTGGGTTGATCTGGCGCGCCAGTTCAATCCGGCGCCGGAAAAATTCTTCACCTGGTGGAGCTATCGCAACACCGATTGGCGCCTCTCCGATCGCGGCCGGCGGCTCGATCATATCTGGTGCTCGCCCAGCGTCGCCAAGGTCGCCACCGCGTTCGAAGCCATCAAGGACGCCCGCGACTGGGGCAAGCCATCCGATCATATTCCGCAGATCGTGACGCTGGACCTGTGAGCATCGCGCCCGCGTTCCTTGCTGAAGCCGCCAGCGACGCGCTGCGCCGCGGCCGCGCGGTAGGCCTCATTGGGCGGGTAAGCAGTCTCGCCGTCCTTTCGGCCGAACTGGCCGATGCCGATACGCTGGCTGCGCTGGAAACCCAAAGCCGCGCCGGCCTGATCATCACCGCCCGGCGCGCGGCCGTGCTCAACCTCGCCAACCAGATCGCTGCCGCCGCGCCCGATCCCGAACCGGTGTGGGTGGACCGGCCGGACTGGCTCGATCTCGCCGGCAGCCGCGCCGTGGCCGATCCGGTGCTCGACCTGGCCACCCCGTTCAAAGGCCCGTTCCGCACCCGCACGCTGGGCGGCGACACCGCGCCTGCCCGCGCCGCTATTGCGCTGGCCAAACATGCCGGGCTGATCCCCGCCGTTTATGCCGTGCCGCTGGCCGGGGTGGATGTGGCGGTGGCCTGCTCATCCGAAGCCGTGCTGGCGCTGACGCCGGCCGTGGCCCGGGTGCGGATTTCCAGCCGCGCGCGGTTGCCGCTGGCCAGTGCGGAGGCCTGCGATGTGGTCGCCTTTCGTCCCGACGATGGCGGGCCGGAACATCTGGCGCTGGTCATCGGCGACCCCAATGTCACTCAGCCCGTGCTGGCCCGGCTGCACTCATCATGCCTCACCGGCGACGTGCTCGGCAGCCTGAAATGCGATTGCGGCCCGCAGCTGCACACCGCGCTGGCCGCCATCGCCGCCAATCCCGGCGGCGGCATCCTGCTGTATTTGCAACAGGAAGGCCGCGGCATCGGCCTGCTCAACAAATTGCGCGCCTATGCCCTGCAAGATCAGGGCTGGGACACGGTGGACGCCAACACGCGGCTGGGCTTCGAGGCGGACGAGCGCGATTTTTCGCTGGCTGCCGCGATGTTCATGGCACTGGGCGTGAACAATGTCGCGCTGATGACGAACAATCCACTCAAAGTCGCCGGCCTCGCTGCACACGGCTTCACCGTCGCCCGCGTCGCCCACGACATGCCCCCCAACCCCCACAACGCCGCCTATCTCGCCACCAAGCGCGACCGGCAGGGCCACCTGCTTTAGTCACCTCTCCCCCCAAAGTTTCTTGGGCGGGAGAGGCCGAGAGACGCGCAAAGCGCGGCCCGGGAAAGGGGTAGACACGCGATGACCATCTTCCACGCATCCTGCACCACCGGCACGGTGACCGCCTTCGGCGAAACCCACCCCGCCAGCTTCGGCAGAAGCGGCTTCTGCGCCGCTGCTGACAAACGCGAAGGCGACGGCAAGACCCCGCTGGGAACCTGGCCGATCCGCGCCGCCCTGATCCGCCCCGACCGCCTGCCGGCCCCGCACACCGCCCTGCCCTGGCGCTTCCTCCGCCCCTGGGACGGCTGGAGTGACGGCACTGCCGACCCTTCCTACAACCGACCCGTGCCCATTCCGCACCGATACAGCCACGAGGCCCTCTGGCGCGACGACCACGCCTACGACATCATCCTCGTCCTCGCCCACAACGACACGCCGCCCATCCCCGGCCTCGGCAGCGCCATCTTCTGGCACGTGCGCCAACCGGACGGCCGCCCCACCGAAGGCTGCATCGCGATGGAGCGCGGCGTGCTGGCACGCTGGTTGAATGCGATGATGCCAGGGGACGTGCTGTCGATTGCAGTTGATTGAAGAATTAAAGCGAGCCTCCGGTGGCTAGGGCCTGAGGCCCTGCACCCACTTTCGTTTTGGGTGGTGAAACATTGTCATGCTGGCGCAGGCAACCATCCATCGTGCCGTCGAGGGCGACGACTGCTGTTCTGGAACCGTGGATGCTGGCCTGCGCCAGCATGACATCATCTTTTGGTAACGGGCCGCCCAAAATCCAACGGGTGCAGGGTCTGCGACCCTGCCCGCCGGAGGCCCTACTTACTTCAACGCCTCATCATACCAGGCCGCCACGTCACCGCGCATCTTGGCCAGTTCGCTTTCAGCCAGATAGATCATGTGGCCCGATTCATAATAGGTGAAGCGGATGTTCCTGTTCAGCTCCGCCGGCAGCAGCATGTGGCTGGCGTCGAATTCCGCGCCGTAAAACGGCGTCGCCATGTCGTAATAGCCGTTAAGGAACAGCACTTTCAGCTTGGGATTGGCGCGCATGGTGAACGCCAGATCGACTGCGGTGTTCGGCGTGGTCTGCGGGCCGCCGCGCGGTGGGCGATGGTTCCAGTCCCAGCTCCAGCCCGGCTCGCGCGCGGTCAGCTTGTAGGGCAGCTCGGTTTTCACGCCGAGCGTCTTCACGGCATAATCGTGGAACGCGCTCACATAGGCGCCGGTGATGGCGGTGCCGGCCGGGTCCTCATCCGGGCTGGCGGCATTGAGATCGGTGGGCGGCAGCGTGTAGCGCGTGTCGAGCCGGCCGATGGACAGGCCCCGGGTGCGCAGCAGTTCGGTCTGGAAATGTTGCAGATCAACCCGCAGGTTGGCGCGCTTGAGGAAATCGATGGGGAGCCCGGTGTAGCCGTTCATCTGGCGCGCGACGGCGTCCTTTTCGGCGTCGGTGATGCTGCTGCCCTTGGCCAGCGCGGCGGCATAGGGCCCGGACACGAAGCCGCGCACCTCGTTCAGATGGGCGCCCAGATCAGCCGGTTTCGTGCCGGGCAGCGTGCCGTGATACCAGGCGGTCGCGGCATAGCCCGGAAACAGCACCTGGTAGTTCTGGTCATACCCCGGCTGGCGCACGCCATAATTCATGATGGTCGAAAGCAGCGCCACGCCGTGCAGCGAAAGCCCGCGATCTTCCAGCATGGCCGCCACCGCGCCCGAACGCAGCGTGCCATAGGATTCGCCGAACAGGAATTTCGGCGATTTCCAGCGGTTGTTCTTGTTCACATAGCGCAGGATCGCCCGGGCAAAGGCATCGGCGTCCTGATCCACGCTGTTGAAATCCTTGGCCGTCTTGTCGCCCAGCGGCCGCGACCAGCCAGCGCCCATCGCATCGATGAACACGATATCGGTCTTGTCGAGCAGGCTCCACGGGTTGGCCGTCACGGCATATTGATCGGGCGTCACATACACCGGCTTGTCGGTCTTCACGCGCACCGGGCCAAAGCTGCCCATGTGCAGCCAGATCGTCGCCGAACCCGGCCCGCCGTTATAAAAGAACGTCACCGGCCTCGATTCTGGCCGGTTGGCGCCCTCGGCAGTGTAGGCGGTGTAGAAAATGCTCCCCGTCGGCCGGGCGTTGTCATCGCGGATGGTCAGTGTGCCGGCGGTGGCGGTGTAGGCGATGGCCCCACCCTTTCCTGCAACGCCCTTGATGCTCACACTGCCCTTGGAAACGAACGCCTGTTCCTCCACTGGCGCGCGCGCCGTGGCAGCATCGGCTTCGGCGATCTGCGCGTCACGCGGGGTCTGGCGCTTGTCCTGCGCGAGGGCGGGATGGGCAACGACAGCCAGCGCCAAGCCGGCAAGCAACACGGTTTTCACAAACTTTTCCCCCTTCAAACGATCACCGCGCCCATGCCACGCCCGGTGCGCTGGTTCAACGCCGCCCGCGCCGCACGCCGGGCGGCACGCGCGATTTGCCGGGGCGCGGCGCAAAGCCCCTCGGCCCCGTGCGGCCGCGCCGGTTGGCTGACCCGCCATCCCCATCGGGCAATTCAAAGCGCAGCGCCCCGGTAATCGGATTGGCTTCAGCCAGCCGCAGCTCCATGCGCTGGCCCACGGCATAACGCGTGCCGGTGGAAATGCCTTCCAGCACCCGCGCCTCCTCGTTGAACACGAAACGCTCGTCGCCCAAGGTGGAAACCGGCACCAGCCCGTCACCGCCCAGCCCCTCCACCGTGGCAAAGAACCCGAACTTGGCCACCCCGGTGATGCGCGTCTGCACGATCTCGCCGACCTTGGCCGACAGATACGCCGCCACATAACGGTCGATGGTGTCGCGCTCGGCTTCCATGGCGCGGCGTTCGGTCATGCTGATGTGGTCGGCGGTCTTGGTCAGGCCCTTTTCCTCTTCCTTGTGCAGCCCGCCGTCGCCCAGCCGGTACGCGGCAACCAGGCTGCGGTGCACCACCAGATCGGCATAACGCCGGATCGGCGAGGTGAAGTGGGCGTAACTGCCCAGGCTCAGCCCGAAGTGCCCCACATTGGCCGGCGAATAATAGGCCTGGGTCTGGGTGCGCAGCACCTGTTCGGTGATCTGCTGATAATTTTCACCGTCCTTGGCGCGGGCCAGGATGCGGTTGAAGATGGCCGGCTTGGCCACCTGGCCCAGCGCCAGATTCTGCCCCAACGTTTCCAGATAATCGCGCAATGCGGTGATCTTCTCGCGGCTCGGCACCTCGTGGCAGCGGAAAATGCAGCCGGCCTTCTTTTTCTCCAGCGCCTTGGCCGCCGCAACGTTGGCGGCGATCATGTAATCCTCGATTAGCCGGTGCGCCGCCAGATGCTCGCGGATCGAAATGCCCGCAATGCGCCCCGCCTCATCGAGCACGACACGTTTTTCCGGCAGCTCCAGCTCCAGCGGTTCGCGGTGTGCACGCGCCTTGGCCAACGCGCCCCACGCCGCCCACAAGGGTTGCAGCACCCGCAGCCACTCGCCGGCGCCGGCATCCATCGTCGCCTGCGCTTCCTCATAGGCGATATTGGTCACACAGCGGATCACAGCGCGGGTGAAGCGCCAGCTGAGCAACTGGCCTTCCGCATCGATGTGCAGATGGCACGCCAGCACGGCGCGGTCTTCATTTTCCACCAGGCTGCACACATGGGCAGACAACACTTCCGGCAGCATCGGCACCACCCGGTCGGGGAAATACACGCTGTTGCCGCGGCTGCGTGCCGATCGGTCGAGCGCGGTGCCGGGGCGGACATAAAAGCTCACATCGGCAATGGCGACGATGGCGCGGAAATGGCCGGGATGTTCGTCATCGGGCGCCGCCCACACCGCATCATCATGGTCGCGCGCGTCGGCGGGATCGATGGTGAGGAACGGCAGGCTGCGCAAATCCTCGCGCTCGCCCAGCGATTGGCGCGCCGCGCGCTCGGCTTCCTCCAGCGTCGATTCGTCAAACCGGTGCGGGATGCCCTTGGCGTGTATCGCGATCAGCGAAAAGGATTTGGGCTGGAACGGATCGCCCAGCACTTCGACCACGCGGCCATATTGGCGCGGCGGGCGGCCGCTGGGTTCGGCCAGCACCAGATCGCCGGGCTGGCCGTCGCCAGGATCATTGATCGCCAGATCGGTGCGCACTTTCTTGTCCACCGGCACCAGCCGCCAACCAAGTGCTTCCTTGCGCAAGATGCCGAGCACGAATTCATCGGATTTGGCCAGCGCCTTCATCGGGAAAGCGAGCATGCCGCCGCCCTGTTCTTCGATTCGCGCCAGCAGCCTGTCACCCAAGGCATAGGCGGCGTGCTTGCGGCCTTCGATCACCCGCAAACGCGGCGGCGGCGTGCCATGGTCCCAGCGATCGGGCACGCCAATCGCCACACCGTCGGCGATATCGGCGATGCGGATCACCGTCACGCGTGGCAGGCCGCCCCCCAATGATGCGCCCTTGTGCAGGTTGCGGCCGGGGCCGGTTTCCAGCTCGCCGGCCTCCATCATTTCCTTCAACAGCGATTTCAGCGCGATCTTGTCCTGCGCGTGCAGGCCGAACGCCTTGGCAATCTCGCGCTTGCCGACGCTGGTTTTCTGGGTGGCGATAAAATCGAGGATGGCCTGACGGTCAGGCAGGCCGGGATTGGGGGTATTGCGGGGGGTGCGGGGCATGGCAGGTACCATGAGCGTTCGGGGCAGGTGGGGCAAGTGCACCCATTGCCCCGCCCCGCTGCCCGGCCCATATGACGCCCATGCAATCAATGGCTGCCTCGTCCGGCGCACCGCCCAATGACAAAAACGGGGGGGACGCCGACTTCAAGACGCTCAAGCGCTTCCTGCCTTATCTGTGGCCGGAGGGCCGGCTTGATCTCAAGCTGCGCGTAATCGGCGCCCTGTGCCTCGTGGTACTGGCCAAAAGCGTCATGCTGGCCATGCCCTACACGCTGAAACTGGCGCTGGATGCCATGTCCAGCAAACTGTCGGGCGGCGCCGGGGTGGCAATGGCGCTGGTTGCGTCCTACGCGCTGGCACGCTTTGGCGGCGTGTTGTTCGACAATTTTCGCAACGCGCTGTTCGAAAAGGTCGGGCAGGAAGCCGCGCGCCATCTCAGTCTCGATGTGTTCGGCCACATCCACCGCCTCAGCTTGCGTTTCCACCTTGAACGCCGCACCGGCGCACTCACCCGGCTGATCGAACGCGGCACCAAAAGCGTGGATACCATGCTGTATTTCCTGCTGTTCAACATCTTCCCGACCATCATCGAGCTTACTGCGGTGTGCATCCTGTTCGGGCGCGGTTTCGGTTGGGAACTGGTGGCCGCCACATTGGGCATGGTCGTCGTCTATATCCTCTATACCCAGCGCATCACCGACTGGCGCGCCGATTTGCGCCGCCAGATGGTGGAAAGCGACCAGAAGGCCACCGCCCGCGCCGTGGACAGCCTGCTGAATTACGAAACGGTCAAATATTTCAACGCCGAAGCGCATGAAAACGCCAATTATGGCCGCGCCATCAAGCGCTACACCGATGCCGCCACCAAATCCGAAGTGTCGCTGGCCTGGCTCAACATCGGGCAAAGCTTTATCACCAACGCGCTGATGGCCGGCGCGCTGGTGTATGTGGTGTGGGGCTGGGATCAGGGCCGTTTCACCATCGGCGATATCGCCTTCGTCAATGGCTTGCTGATGCAGTTGTTCCGCCCGCTCGATCTGCTCGGTATGGTTTACCGCGAGATCCGCCAGGGCCTGATCGACATGGACGCGATGTTCCGCCTGATCGATACCGCGCCGGAAATCGCCGATGCGCCGGATGCAGCGCCGCTGCACCTGTCGGGCGCGCGCATCAGTTTCGACGATGTGCAGTTCGGTTACGATCCGCGCCGTCAGATCCTGCACGGCGTCAGTTTCGAGGTGAAACCGGGCCGCAAGCTGGCGGTGGTCGGGCACAGCGGCGCCGGCAAATCCACGCTCAGCCGCATCTTGTACCGTTTCTACGACATCCAGGGCGGCCGCGTCAGCATCGACGGGCAGGACATCGCGCACATCACCCAGGACAGTCTGCGCCGGTCGATCGGCATCGTGCCGCAGGATACGGTGCTGTTCAACGACAGCATCGGCTACAATATCGCCTATGGCCGGCCCGGTGCAAGCGAGGCGCAGATCATCGCGGCGGCGCGCGGCGCGGCCATCCACGATTTCATCACGCGCCTGCCCGATGGCTACCAGACGCAGGTGGGCGAACGCGGGCTGAAATTGTCGGGCGGCGAAAAACAGCGCGTCGCCATCGCTCGCACCATCCTCAAAGACCCGGCGATCCTGATCCTCGATGAAGCCACCAGCGCGCTTGATTCCGCCACCGAAGCCAGCATCCAGGAAGCGCTGGGCGGGGTATCGGCCGGGCGCACCACCATCGTGATTGCCCACCGGCTGTCCACCATAACCGACGCCGACGAAATATTGGTGATGAGCGAAGGCCGCATCATCGAACGCGGCCGCCACGAATCGCTGCTGGCCCGGCAAGGCGCCTATGCCGACATGTGGGCGCTGCAACAGGCCGAGGAAGACGACAGCGCCGCCGAAACTGCGGTGGTCTGACGCCTGAATCACACATGAAACGGGGGCTGGCATCGCTGCCAGCCCCCGTTCCTGCAACCGGGCGAATACGCCAGATTACGGCATCACAACAGTGTCGATGACGTGGATGACGCCGTTGCTGGTGCCCAGATCGGCGGTGCGCACATGGCTCATGCCGCCCTTGGCATCGCGCAGCATGACCATGCCGCCCATCAACGTGGCCGTCAGCGTGCCGCCCTGAACGGTCGTCACCACGGCCTTGCCGCCGCCCGCCTTGATGGCGGCAACCACATCGGCAGCCATCAGCTTGCCGGGCACGACATGATAAGTCAGCACAGACGCCAGCGCAGCCTTGTTTTCCGGCTTCAGCAGATTGGCGACAGCGCCGGCCGGCAGCTTGGCAAAGGCAGCATTGGTCGGGGCAAAAACGGTGAACGGGCCCTTGCCCTTGAGCGTGTCAACCAGGCCGGCAGCCTTCACGGCAGCCACCAGGGTGGTGAAATCGGCCGAACCGGCAGCGGTATCAACAATATCGGCGGCCGGCTGGGCATTGACCGCAGGCGAGGCCACCAGGCCGGCAGCGGCAACAGCAAACAACGCAGCGCGCATGGAAGTACGTGAGAACATGGGGGAGCTCCGTCAATCAGGTGCGCCGCCGGAATAGGCGGGCACTTCAATTACGCAAGGTGGGTGCCCGCGCCGCATATCCCAGTGCCGCTGCGACGAAATGGGCCTTTCCGACGCCGGGCTCAGGCTGCCGACAATTTGCCCGTGGCGATCACCGGCCCGGTGGGCGCGCCGGTGGGCGAACCGCCGACAGGCTCGATCGAAATCGCCAGCACCGCGCCCGCCTTCAGCCCGGCCAACCGATCACGCGGGATGGACTGGCTGCGGCCAGCGGCGATATCGATCACACCCAGCGACCGCGGCGGGTTCTTGCCTTCGATCACCCACAGTTCGGGCACCTTGCCGGCCGCGGTATCATCGCCGGCGGCAACCGGCGCAAATCGTACCTGCCCGCTGGCCGGATCATACGCAGCAGCGATGAGCGGCTTGCCGTCGGCATCTGCCAGCGTCGCCACCAGTTCGGGACCAGTGGCAACATTGATCGGCGCATCCGTGCCGCCGGGCTGCACCACAAGTACGGCAACAAGTGCCGCCAGCACCGGGCCGCTTGCCGCCAGCAGCCGCCACAGGCCCAGATTGTTCCACCAGCCGCCGGCCGCCGCCGGCACCGCCGGCTGCGGTGTGGGCCGCGGTTGCGGCTGCACTTCGGCGGCAATCGCGGCCCACACCGCAACCGGCGGTGCCACACCCGGCGTCACATCATCCAGCGGCGCCAGCACTGCCTGCCAGCGTTCGACAGCAGCGCGGAATTCGGGATCGCCG
>NZ_JBDNFM010000068.1:0-2706 GCF_041689835.1 Sandarakinorhabdus sp. | reverse complement strand
CTAGGTTCAGAGCCTGTCCTACAGCGGCAGAGCCTGTCAGAATGTCGGTTGCTGGTGCTGCGTGTTCGCTCCCGTTTGGAGGAACGGAAATTCTGGAATCGATACAAATCGTCAAAACTGGCAAAATTGAGAATTTGCTCTTTATCATTCAAGAACAGCAAGAAAGCGCCATTTCGAGTGCGGCCGACGGCTGAGCCGCCGGGTCCGCTGAGATTGCCGAAGAAGAGCAAGGAAATGCGTCGCAGAGCCACAATGCCTGCCCCGGACTTGATCCGGGGTCAGACGAATCAAAAGGGCGACCCGAAAGCCGCCCTTTTCGTCCGCTGGCCGAGCAAATGCGAACCGGTGGACAACGCCGCGCGTTGCCCACGCGCCGCATTAACGGCTGTAGAATTCCACAACCAGGTTGGGTTCCATCTTCACCGGATAGGGAACTTCATCCAGCGTCGGCACGCGGATGTAGGTGGCCTTGTTGCCGGCGACCGACACATATTCCGGCACGTCACGCTCGGCGAGGCTCTGCGCTTCAAGCACCAGCGCCATTTCGCGGGCCTTGGGGCCCAGCTCAAGAACGTCGCCGGGCTTCAGGCGGGCCGAACCGATGTTGCAGCGCACGCCATTGACCCAGATGTGGCCATGATTGACGATCTGGCGGGCGGCAAACACCGTCGGTGCCCACTTGGCGCGATAAACGGTGATGTCCAGGCGCTGTTCGAGCAGGCCAATGAGGTTCTGCGAGGTATCACCCTTCATGCGAACCGCTTCGGCGTAAACCTTGCGGAACTGCTTTTCGGTGACGTCGCCGTAATAGCCCTTCAGCTTCTGCTTTGCGCGCAGCTGGATGCCGAAATCGCTGACCTTGCCCTTGCGGCGCTGGCCGTGCTGGCCGGGACCATATTCACGCTTGTTGACGGGGCTCTTGGGACGACCCCAGATATTCTCGCCCATGCGGCGATCGAGTTTATACTTGGCGCTGGAACGCTTCGACATTGTCCACCTTGCTTCACAACGGCCAGCCGGAATTGGCGGGCCTACCCGGTCTCGCCAAACACGCCTGCTGCCAATGCAACACCGGGGATGGGCCACCGCTTCACCGGGGTGCGGGGCCAGATGCGAAGTGGGTGCGTTAGGAGGGCGGCCGCGCAGTGTCAAGGCCGATACGGGCCGAGCCACCATCGTGATGGGCCAATTTCCTTGACTTTGCGGCCCCGAATCGTCAGGGAGCCTCGTTCCCCACAAGCTATAGCCGGAGCCGCTTCATGGCACGTGTGACTGTTGAAGATTGCGTCGACAAGGTTTCCAACCGGTTCGACCTCGTGTTGCTGGCCGCGCACCGCGCCCGTAACATCTCGTCGGGTTCGGAATTGACCATCGACCGTGACCGCGACAAGAACCCAGTCGTGGCGCTGCGCGAAATCGCCGAACAGACCGTCCATCCGGCCGAACTGCTTGAAACCATGGTGCAGGCCATGCAGCGCGTGCGGGCCGATGATGACGACACGCCAGACGTGATCGGCTCGCTGTCGGCATCCGCCGAAGCCTTGCGCATCACGGCGGCGCAGCCACCGCGCAACCAGAACATGGGCGGCGAGTACGAATGAGGCGGCACGAAATAGCGTAGCTATTTCGAGACTCGCCGGATTACGGCCAGCGACCACAAAAGGGCGGCCCCCACAGGCCGCCCTTTTTTGTGTCGTCCGACCCCGGATCAAGTCCGGGGCAGGCATTGTGGCTCCGCCACGCTCTTTCTGCCTTCCTTCCCTCACCCCCTCAGCGGACTCGGCGGCTCCGCCACCGGCCGAGCCCCCACGTACCGCCCCGCGACACCTGTCGCACCCCCTTCGCCCTTGCCCTCACCCCCAATCCTCCCCAAGGTGGTTGGCTATGCTGCGCCAGTATGAATTGGTGGAACGGGTCAAGGCCTATGATCCAGACGCGGATGAGGATCTGCTCAACCGCGCTTATGTGTTTTCGGTGAAGGCGCACGGCAGCCAGTTGCGCGCCAGTGGTGACCCCTATTTCAGCCACCCGATCGAGGTGGCCGGCATCCTGACCGAGCTGCAACTGGACGACAAGACCATCGCCACTGCCATCCTGCACGACACCATCGAGGATACGGTGGCCACGCAGGAACAGATCGACCGGTTGTTCGGGCCGGATGTGGGCCGGTTGGTCGATGGCGTCACCAAATTGTCCAAAATCGAAGCGCAGACCGAAAGCGAGCGCCAGGCCGAAAATCTGCGCAAGTTCCTGCTGGCGATGTCCACCGATATCCGCGTGCTGCTGGTCAAGCTGGCCGATCGGCTGCACAATATGCGCACCCTGCATTTCATCGCCAAGGAAGACAAACGCCGCCGCATCGCTCGCGAAACAATGGACATCTATGCCCCGCTGGCCGAGCGGATCGGCATGTATGGCTTCATGGAGGAAATGCAGGAACTCGCCTTCACCCACCTCGAGCCCGAAGCCAGCGCGATGATCAGCCAGCGCATGGTGCGGCTGCGCGATACCACCGGCGCCAATGTTCACCGCGTCACCGGCGCGCTGGAAGACCTGCTGCGCGCGAAGGGTATTCAAGCACGGGTGACCGGCCGCGAAAAGCGCCCCTATTCGATCTGGCGCAAGATGGCGGCGCGCCAGATGAGCTTTGAACAATTATCGGACGTGATGGCCTTTCGGGTGATCATCGATGATGAAAGCGATTGT
>NZ_JBDNFM010000067.1:0-5988 GCF_041689835.1 Sandarakinorhabdus sp. | reverse complement strand
GCGCGGTATCCAATCCGTGCCCGGCCAGCACGGCGCGGGCGCTGGTCGGATTGCCGGCTCGCCACAGCGCCCGGCCGATGTCGAGCCGCGTCTTGAGCCAGCTTTCCAGCCCCACCGTCAACGGCCCGCCGGCCACGCGCGGCGTTGCGCCCCCGGCCAGCAAGGCATAGCCTTCGGCAACGCGGCCCGCCCGGATCAGCCACCGTGCCTCATCCAGCACCAGCCCGGCCTCGCGCCGCAAGCGGCCTGGCACTACGCCCAGCCGCGCCGCCTGGTCAGGGGCATCCCGCTTCATGGCGATGCGGGCCAGCGCCCACAGGCGGGTATCGGTATCGACCCGCGCCAGCATGCGGGCCGCCGGCGTGATGCGATCGGCCCACAACAGCCGGTCCATGCGGCTGGCGTGATCGCCGGGGCGCAACAGATCGCCGAACCGCGCCAGCAGGCGAGCTTCCTGTGTTTCATCCAGCCCGGCAGAATCCCAGGCATCACGCGCCCAATTGGCGGCTGCCGCGGTTTGTCCGGTGGCGGCCAGCGCGTCGGCCAGTCGCCATTTGCCGTCGGCCGTAAGCGGCGGCAGCCGGCTGAAATGGCGCACGATCTGATCGGCGGGCGTGTCGTCGGTGATGCTGCGTTCGGCCAGCCGGCGGATGGTGGCCGCCGCGGGCCAATCGGCGTGGCCAGCCAGGAAGGCGGCATAATCAGTAAAACCGGCTTTGAACGTTTCGCGCCGCAGCCGGTCCCACGTCACCACTTCATCCAGCAACGGCACGGCCTGCACGCCAGTGAGCGGCGCGCCGGCAAACTGGGCAAAACGGCCGGATTCATTGTCTGCCAGCCGCGCCTGATAGCGGGCTATCGTGGCGGCATCGAGGGATTGGGCCGGCACCGGCGCGGCCAGCGACACCGCCGCCGCGACGGCAATGCTGGACAGGGCGGCCCACCCGCTTCTATTGCGCACGGTGTACATGCCGCCCGTGATAAGGCGCGGTAGAGGAACAGGCAATGAACGCGTTTGGGAATGGACTCAGTTTCACAGGATCGATGCCGGCGCTGGTGACCCCGTTCAAGAACGGCGCGGTGGATCTGGATGGCTTTGCTGCGCATGTGGAATGGCAGATCGGCGAAGGCAGCCACGGCCTGGTGCCGGTGGGCACCACGGGCGAATCGCCCACACTCAGCCACGAAGAACATTATGCCGTGATCACCGCCTGTGTTGCGGTGGCGGCGGGGCGCGTGCCGGTGATCGCCGGGTGCGGCAGCAACGATACCCGCACCGCACTGGCGCACCTGGCGCACGCGCAAAAGGTGGGCGCCGATGCCGCGCTGATTGTCGTGCCCTATTACAACAAACCTTCGCAAACCGGCCTGATTGCGCATTTCACCGCGCTGCACGATGCGACCACGCTGCCCATCATCATCTACAACATCCCCGGCCGCAGCGTCGCCGACATGAGCGTGGAGACCATGGCCGAACTGGCGCAGCTGCCGCGCATCATCGGGGTGAAGGATGCCACCGGCAACATCGCCCGTGTGGCGCAACAGCGCCTGGCCTGCGGGCCTGATTTCATTCAACTTTCGGGTAACGACGACATGGCGCTGGGCTTTGATGCGCAGGGCGGGGTAGGGGCGATTTCGGTCACGGCCAACGTGGCGCCGCGCCTGTGCGCGCAGCTGCAGGAAGCGGCGTTGAAGGGCGATTATGCCGCCGCGCTGGCCATCAATGATCGGTTGCAACCGCTGCATGCTGCGCTGTTCAGCGATACGTCGCCGGGGCCGACCAAATATGCACTGCACCGACTGGGCCGCATGACGACCGAAGTGCGGTTGCCGATCACCGGACCTTCGGCAGCGTCGAAGGCCGCTGTTGATGCCGCGCTCGCTCACGCCGGGCTGGTGTGATGGCACGGCCCAAACCCGAAATCGGCGTGAAGGTAAAGACGGTCGCTGAAAACCGGCGAGCGCGGTTTGAATATTTCATCGAGGATGTGGTGGAAGCCGGCATCATGCTGACCGGCACCGAAGTGAAATCGCTGCGCGTCGGCAAGGCCAGCATCGCCGAAAGCTTTGCCGAAGTGAGGGACGGCCAGATGTGGCTGATCAACGCCACCATCCAGGTGTTCAGCCACGGCAACATCTTCAATCACGAACCCAAACGGCCGCGCAAGCTG
Organism: Sandarakinorhabdus sp.; assembly: GCF_041689835.1. Lineage (GTDB taxonomy): Bacteria > Pseudomonadota > Alphaproteobacteria > Sphingomonadales > Sphingomonadaceae > Sandarakinorhabdus. The sequence continues at coordinate 3,817 of NZ_JBDNFM010000067.1, read as the reverse complement.
CTGCTGCACGCGCGGCAAATCGAAAAGATGAACACCGCCGTCACCCGGCAGGGCATGACGCTGGTGCCGCTGACGATCTATTTCAACGGCACCGGCCGCGCCAAGATTGAACTGGCGCTGGGCAAGGGCAAGAAGCTGCACGACAAGCGCGAAACCTCCAAGGATCGCGACTGGCAGCGCGACAAGGCGCGATTGCTGCGGGATCGCGGCTGATGACGCAGGATGGCAGCAGGGCCGGCGGCATCCGCGACAAGCTGATCGCCATCAAGCAGGCGTGGGCGCAAAGCCGCCGCCTGATCACCGGCCAGCCTGATGCGGAGCACGCCAATCGCCTGCCGCCGGGCCAGCGGCTGGTCACCAACTGGCCGGTGCTCGATCTGGGCGTGAAACCGGATATCGAACGGTCTGAATGGCGATTGCAGGTTGATGGCGCGGTGGCCAATCCGATCTGCTGGAATTGGGAATCCTACCAGACCCAACCGCAGGTGGAGGGTATTTCGGACATCCATTGCGTGACCCAATGGTCGCGTTTTGACAACCGATGGTCGGGAATGGCCACCAGCCACCTGCTCGGCGTCGTCAATCCGTTGCCCGCCGCCAACATTGTAGTGTTGCACGGCGCCGATGGCTATACCACCAACGTGACCCTGGACCGCTTTGCCGGCGACGATTGCCTGATCGCCCATGCCCATGATGGTGTGCCGCTCAACCGCGAACACGGCGGGCCAGTGCGGGCAATCATCCCGCGCTGGTATTTCTGGAAATCCGCCAAGTGGCTGGTCCGCATCGAAATTCTGGCCGTGGATAAACCCGGCTTCTGGGAAGTGCGAGGCTATCACAACGACGGCGATCCCTGGACGGAGCAGCGTTATAACTGAACCCGCCGCCCCCGCTGCCGTAAACGACTGGATGAGCTTTGCGCCCGTTCATTCCGCCTGGCCGGCACCCTATGCCGAAGGGCTTTCCAGCCCATGGATTGGCACGCTGCTGATGAACCTTCCCATTGCGCTGGCCCTGCTCGATTCCTCGGGGCGAATCGTGACGGGCAACGATGCCATGCAGGTTACCGCCGGCCAAACCTGGCGCCCCGGCATGCGGCCGAACGCGATGGTGGTGGGCGATGATGCCGCCATGTTGTCCCGCGCCGTTGCCGATGTGCTGGCCGGCGGCGAACCCCATACGCTGCGCCTGGCGCTGGCCGAACGGCCTGATGAAGTGCGCGATATCAACGTGATACCCGTCCCGCCGGGCTTTGGCGCCGCGGCGCTGATCGCCATGCGCGACATTCGTGAACAAATGCGGCTGGAAGCCCAGGTCGCTGCCGTCACCCGCCTGCAGGCCGTGGGCCAGCTCGCTGGCGGGGTGGCGCATGACTTCAACAATCTGCTCACCGCCATTCTGGGCCATGCCGAACAATTGCTTGATCGCTTCCCCGATCCCGGCCCGGAAAATGATGCGGTTGCCGAAATCCTGCACAACGGTCAGCGCGGCGCCAATCTGGTGGGCCAATTGCTGGCCTTTGCCCGGCAACAGCCGCAGCGCCGGCAATTGCTGTGCGTGCGCGAACTGGCGCAGGGGTTGCGGCCGCTGCTGGTCAAGCTGCTTGGCCCGGCGATCGAGCTGGATATTGCCGCGCCGCCGGGCCAGTTCTTCGTGCGCGCCGACCCGGGCCAGCTTGAACAGGTCATCGTCAACCTGGCGGTGAACGCCCGAGACGCCATGGAGGGCAATGGCCGACTGGTGATCACCATTGCCGATATTTCGCGTCGCGACGTGACGGCGCTGGGCCACGGCATGATGCCAGCCATCGATTTCGTCGCTCTCGACATCACCGATACCGGCATCGGCATCGCTCCGGAAATCGCAGCCAAGATCTTCGAACCTTTCTTCACCACCAAGCCGCTGGGGCAGGGCACGGGTCTTGGCCTGTCCACCGTCTATGGCATCATGAAGCAGTCCGATGGCTATATCTTTGCCAAGCCGGGGCCGGGCGGGCGCGGCACCACCTTCTCGCTGTACCTGCCGGGCCGGCCAAGGCCGTCCAGAATTGCATCGCAACGTGTGGCGGCGTCGCCCAAGCCTGAACCAGTTGCTGCTGGCCGCCGCGTGCTATTGGTGGAGGACGAACCGTCGGTGCGGGCGGTGTTTGCGCGCGGGCTTGAACGGCAGGGCTGCGTGGTCACCACCGCGGGGGACGCCATGGTGGCCTTGTCCATCCTGCGCGAGGGACAGACCTTCGACGTGCTGGTTTCGGATGTGATGATGCCCGGCATCGACGGCGTCGAACTGGCCTTCGAAGCAGCGCGCATGTGGCCAAAAATGGGAATCGTGCTGATGTCGGGCTATGCTGAACTGCCCCGCCACCGCGAAGCCGATGCACGCGGAATCCGCTTTCTTGCCAAACCCTTCGCGCTTACTGAACTGGTTTCCGCGATTGTCACAGCCAAGCCGCTGGGGAGCTGATCCGGCTGCATTCAATTGCCTTTTGTTCCCCCCTTGTTCATGTAGAACACTTGGTGTACATCAAAAGCGTTGACGAAGTGCAATAGCGGCTTCAGGGAAGGGAACGGGTCATGGCATCTGCTCTTAAAGTGGTGGAATCGGGAATGGATCGGCAAAAAGCTCTGGAAGCGGCTCTGGCGCAAATCGATCGTGCGTTCGGCAAAGGCTCGGTGATGAAACTCGGCCAACGCGACGCGATGGAGATAGAGGCGATTTCTTCCGGCTCGCTCGGTCTCGATATCGCGCTCGGCATCGGTGGCCTGCCGCGTGGCCGTGTCGTGGAAATCTATGGCCCGGAAAGCTCGGGCAAAACGACGCTGGCGCTGCACGTCATTGCCGAAGCCCAGCGGAATGGCGGCACTGCGGCTTTTGTTGATGCGGAACACGCGCTCGATCCGGTTTATGCCAAAAAACTTGGCGTCAATATCGATGAACTGATCGTCTCGCAGCCTGATACCGGCGAACAGGCGCTGGAAATCGTCGATACGCTGGTGCGTTCCAATGCCATCGACGTGCTGGTGATCGATTCGGTGGCTGCCCTGGTACCGCGAGCCGAAATCGAAGGCGAAATGGGCGATAGCCATGTTGGCTTGCAGGCCCGTCTGATGTCGCAGTCGCTGCGCAAGCTCACTGGTTCGATCAGCCGTTCGCGCTGCATCGTCATCTTCATCAACCAGCTGCGCATGAAGATCGGTGTGATGTACGGCAATCCGGAAACCACCACCGGCGGCAATGCGCTGAAATTCTACGCGTCCGTTCGTCTCGACATCCGCCGGACCGGCCAGATCAAGGATCGTGATGATATCGTGGGCAATACCACGAAGGTGAAGGTGGTGAAGAACAAGGTGGCGCCGCCCTTCAAGCAGGTCGAATTCGACATCATGTATGGTGAAGGCATCTCCAAGATCGGTGAAATTCTCGATCTGGGGGTTAAGGCCGGCGTCATCGACAAGTCCGGTGCCTGGTTCAGTCACGACAGCGTCCGCATCGGCCAGGGCCGTGAGAACTCCAAGAAGTATCTGAAGGAAAACCCTGAAATCACGGCGAAGATCGAAAAGATCATTCGCGACAACGCCGCCGGCATTTCCGACGCGCTGTTGGTCGGCCCGTCTGCCGATGACGACGCCGGTGACGACGAGGTGTGAGTTTCGTCTGCGCGCAGACGTTGATTGAGAAAGGGGCGGCTCATCATGGGTCGCCCCTTTTGCATCAAGTCCGAACGTTTCCGGCGCGGCGCCGTGGCTTGGCCAAGTGCGGCATCTGTCTTGCGGCCTGCCATGCCGGCTCGCTTGCGCCAGCTTTCAACGGACATTGT
>NZ_JBDNFM010000066.1:0-29944 GCF_041689835.1 Sandarakinorhabdus sp. | reverse complement strand
CTGACAGCAGGCCCAGCGCCGTGGTCAGCACAACGCCGGTCACCGCCCAGCCAAGGGCGTGATAGCCCATTTCCGCGGCTGAATGCTGGCCGACCACAATCGTGTCCACCAGTCCCATCGCCATGATGCCGAGGCGCGACGCGACGACCGGCGCTGCCAGGCTGAGCAGTGCCGGCAGGCCGTGGCCCTTCGTCTCGTCGTTCGGGGCCGCGGCGGCCGTCATCGGGTTATCATCCTGGCAGGCAACAAGGCCGCTTCGCATACAGGCGCCGGCGGTTTCGGGCAAATCACCGGCGGCGCGTGGGCGCTGCCGGTGGATAGGCTACAGGAGTGGGGGCACCAGCCGGCAGCCGGGGGCTTTCATCACGCCCTTGATGTAGCTGCGCCGGAACTGCCCGGCGAGGCGGGAAGCGGCGGCGAGGCGGGCGGCCTTGTTGGCGCCGGTCAACTGCCGAATGATGCCCTGGCCGGGCACCAGGCTGCCGGTGATGCCTTCGGCGCTGTCGAACAAGCGCTCCACCGGGCTGCGACCCTTTTTGCCCAGAAGCCCCGGATCATCGACATCGGGGCCAACCAGCTCGGTCATGCGGTTCACTTCACCGTTCAACTGGCGGCAATTGCGCAGGCCACCCACGGCATAGGGATAGGCCATGATTGCCGCCAGTTCCGGCGAAACCTTGGGCTTCATCAAATTGAGATCGCGCAGTGGGCGGGTGGCGGCTCGGCCCAGAGAATCGTCCACGCCGCCCTTGGCCGGCCCCAACACCCTTTCGGCGCCGCTGTTGCTTGGCGGTGGGGGCGGCAGTGGCACAGGCGACGATACTGGCGGCGGCAGCGGCGGTGACGCGGACTGGGCAGCAAGCAGCAACAAAAAAGGCAACATGTTCACGTGGTATCAATGCCCCCGCCCATCGCCGGCGAAAAGCCTCAGCCTTTACCCATGAGGCGCAGGACTTCCGAACGGCTGCTGTTGTCGTTGCGGAAAACACCCATCATTCGGCTGGTGGTCATCACCACGCCCGGGGTCATCACGCCGCGCGCTGACATGCAGGCGTGCGTTGCTTCGATCACCACGGCGACGCCGATCGGATCGAGGTGGTGCTGGATGCAATCGGCCACCTCGGCGGTGAGGCGTTCCTGCACTTGCAGACGGCGGGCATAGCCGTGCAACACCCGCGCCAGCTTGGAAATGCCCACCACCCGACTGCGCGGCAGATAGGCGATGTGAGCCTTGCCGATGATCGGCGCCATGTGATGTTCGCAATGGGACTGGAACGGGATGTCGCGAAGAATCACGATCTCGTCATAACCGCCCACTTCGGCAAACGTGCGCGAAAGGTGCAAGCCGGGATCTTCGGCATAGCCCTTGGTATATTCGCGCCACGCTTTCGCTACACGCTTGGGCGTATCGAGTAGCCCTTCGCGCGTGGGATCGTCACCGGTCCAGCGAATGAGGGTGCGAATCGCGGCTTCGGCTTCGGCCTGCGGGATGGTGACGAAATCGGCTGGCGCCGGCGCGTCGAGGGGGCTGTCGTCGTCATAGATGGTCATGCGCAAACTCTAGCTTGGGGCGCCAGCTTGGCCCGCTGCTGCCGGTAGGTGACGATGAGATGCGCGGCCTAGGCCCAGATGGCCAAGCCCGCAATCGTCCCATTGTCGCAGCGTTCCAGCCTTCTGCAAGTCGGGCCTTCTGCCCGTCCCTGGCGCTGTCGCCGGAGGCCGATCAGCCCGCCGAGCGCGAGCGGCTGGCGCGCTTGCGCTCGTTGGGGTCCAGATGCACCTTGCGCAGGCGGATGTGATTGGGCGTCACCTCGACCAGTTCATCTTCGTCAATGTAGGCGATGGCCTTTTCCAGCGTCAGCTTTTTTGGCGGCGACAGCACGATGGCATCATCCTTGCCGCTGGCGCGGAAGTTGGTGAGAGCCTTCGATTTCAGCGGGTTGACCTCAAGATCTTCCACGCGGGAATTTTCGCCGATCACCATGCCCTGGTACACCGATTCGCCCGGGCCGATCATCAGTACGCCGCGCGGCTGCAGATAGCCCAGCGCATAGGTCACGGCATCACCGCTTTCGGTGGAGATCAGCACGCCATTGGCGCGGCCTGAAATCGCGCCCCTGTGCGGGCCGTATTTTTCGAACAGCCGGTTCATGATGCCGGTGCCGCGCGTATCGGACAGGAACTCGCCGTGATAGCCGATCAGGCCGCGCGACGGGGCGGAGAAGGTGAGCCGGGTCTTGCCGCCGCCGCTGGGGCGCATGTCGGTCATTTCGGCTTTGCGGCTCGCCATTTTTTCCACGACCGTGCCGGAATATTGCTCGTCCACATCGATCACGACGATTTCATACGGCTCGGTGCGCTTGCCGTTGTCGTCGGTGCCGAAAATCACGCGCGGGCGCGAGATCGACAGTTCAAAGCCTTCGCGGCGCATGGTTTCGATCAGCACGCCCAACTGAAGTTCGCCGCGGCCCGCCACCTCGAACGCATCCTTGGAAGCGCTTTCGGTGATCTTGATGGCCACGTTACCTTCGGCTTCGCGGGTCAACCGGTCAGCGATCATGCGGCTGGTCACCTTGCTGCCATCGCGGCCGGCATAAGGCGAATCGTTGACGCTGAAGGTCATCGACAGGGTGGGCGGATCGATGGGCTGGGCGTGCAGCGGCTCGGACACGCTCACATCAGCGATGGTGTCGGCCACGGTGGCCTTGGTCAGGCCGGCCAGGGCGATGATGTCGCCGGCCTTGGCTTCCTCGACCGGCACCCGCTCCAGGCCCTGGAAGGCGAAAATCTTGGAGGCGCGGCCGACTTCGGCGACCGTGCCATCCGGGTTCAGCGCGTGGATGGGCGTGTTCACCTTCAGCGTGCCCGACATCACCCGACCGGTGAGGATGCGGCCCACAAAGGAATCGCGGTCCAGCAGCGACACCAGCATCTTGAACGGGCCGTCTGCGTCGCCAGTCGGTGGCGGCACATGGTCAACGATGGTTTGGATCAGCGGCGTCAGATCGCCGGAACGCACCGTGTCCTCGGCGCCGGCATAACCGTTGCGGCCGGATGCATACAGCGTGGGGAAATCCAGCTGGTCGTCGTTGGCTTCCAGCGTGACGAACAGATCGAACACTTCGTTCAGCACTTCGTCGGCGCGGGCATCGGGGCGATCGATCTTGTTGACCACCACAATAGGCCGCAAGCCCAGCGCCAACGCCTTGCCGCACACGAATTTGGTTTGCGGCATCGGGCCTTCGGCAGCGTCGACCAGCAGGATGACGCCGTCGACCATCGACAGGATGCGTTCCACCTCGCCGCCGAAATCGGCGTGGCCGGGGGTATCGACGATATTGATATGCGTGCCGTTCCATTCGATCGACGTGCATTTGGCCAGGATGGTGATGCCGCGTTCTTTTTCCAAGTCGTTGGAATCCATGGCGCGTTCGGCAATGCGCTGGTTGTCGCGGAAGGTGCCGGATTGGCGGAAAAGCTGGTCAACCAAAGTGGTCTTGCCATGGTCGACGTGCGCGATGATCGCGATGTTGCGAATGGACATGCGGAAATTCCGGACAAAAGGGCGGGGGCAATACGGGTCCCATCGCCGGCGTTGCACCAGCAATATCGGCTGCGCGCATAGGGCAAGCCCGGCCTTAGGGCAAGCCAAGCCACCGGCGGCCTGTGTTGCAGCGCCGCGTCGGCCTGTGAAAACGGCCGCAACTGCCAGTGAAAATGCCTGCAATTGATTGACTCCAGACGGCGACAATGGCCATGTCGCAGGCAACGCGGGAGGGTCGCCCGGATGGCCAGTGACAAACAGGAGAGCGCTGCAATGTCGGACAGTGCGGGCCGTGGGCTGACGGTAGGTGCCCTGCTGGCAGAAGCGCGCGCGGCCAAAGGCCGTGAACTGGCCGATGTGGCGCGCGAAACCCGGGTGCCGCTGCGCCACCTGATGGCGATTGAAGCCGACGACCATGAATCCTTGCCGGCGCTGCCGTATGCGCTGGGCTTCGTGAAAACCTTCGCGCGCACTGTCGGCCTCAATTCCGAAGCGGTGGGCGCGCAGTTTCGCGCCGAAACCCGGCTGACCCCGCATGTACCAACCCCGGCCAGCATGGAACCCATGGACGAGGCCCGGCTGCCGTCGCGCGGGCTGGCCATCGCCGGGTTGGGTGTGCTCGTGCTGGTGATCGGCGGGCTGGGCCTGTATGGCGGCGGTGTGCTCGACCCAGCACCAAGCGCGGTGCCAGTCGCGGCTCCTGCCAATGATTTTGCCGGCAATGATCCGGCGCCAGCGCCTGCTGCTCCGGTTGCCGGGCCTTTTAATGAGCCTTCTGGGCTTCCGCCCGCCGCCATCCCGGCCAGCGGCACGGTGGTGCTTACCGCGCGCGAAGATGCGTGGGTCAAGATCTACAGCCGTACCAGTGGTCGCCGCGTCTTCCAGGGCCTGATGATCGCCGGCAGCATCTACAGAGTGCCCGAAGATAGCGGGCCGCTCACTCTGCGCACCGGCCGCGCCGGCGTGGTCGAGGTATCGGTGGCCGGCGTCAAGCTGCCCGCGCTGGGCGGTTCGGTTCAAACCATCGACGGCGTCGTGCTCACCGCTCCGGCGCTGGCCGAGCGCTTTGCTGGTGTAGCCGCCCCCGCCGCTGCCATCGCGGCTGTGCCGTCTGTTCAGGCTCCGGCAAGTCGGGTCGGGGCAAGTCAGGCTGCGCCATCACCACCCGTGCGCTGAGTTTCTGGAGCCTGATCGTGACCCGTATGCTGCCCGCCTTGCTTGCTATCGCCGTGCTGATGCCCGCCCCGCTGGCGGCGCAAGCCGTGGATGTGGCCAAGCTTGACCGCCGGGTGGATACGCTGGAATCGGAAATGCGTGCCGTGCAGAGGAAGGTTTTTCCCGGCGGTAACACGCGTTTTTTTGAACCGGAAATTCCAGCCCAGGTGGCTGCGCCTGATGCGTCCGCACCCGCTGCGGACGCGCTGCCGGCTTCCACCCCGATTGCCGATCTCACGGCGCGGGTGGACGCGGTGGAAGGCCAGCTCAAGACGATGACCGGCCAGATCGAGGCGATGGAATACAAGTTGCGCCAGCTTGAAGACGGTCAGCGCCGCTTGAAGGGTGATGTCGAATTCCGCCTGACCGCGCTGGAAGCGCCCAGCGGCGTCACCCCGCCCGCCGCCGCAGTTCTCGACCTGCCTGCGGCATCGTCCAGGCCGGCTGCAGTGGCAGCGCCCAAGCCGGCAGCACAGACGGCGGCCGCTGCGCCCACCGTCAAACCCGCCACCGAGGCTGCAGCGTGGACCGCCGCCTACCCCAAGGTGAGCGCGCGCGATTGGCCAGGCGTGGGGGGCGCAATGAGCCAGTTTATTGTCGATTGGCCGCGTTCAACGCGCGTGCCCCAGGCCAAATATTGGCTCGGCCGCAGCTTTGCTGCGCGCAATCAGTACCCGCAGGCGGCCAAGGCCTTCCTTGATGTCTATCAGTCTGCGCCGCGCTCCACCCCGGCGCCCGATGCTTTGATTGCGCTGGCCGGCGCGCTCAATGCCATGACCAAGCCCAAGGACGCCTGCCAGGTGCTGGCCGAGCTGGAAGCGGTTTATGGTGCCAAGTTGACCGAAACCCAGAGAACCGATGCCGGGCGCCAGCGCACGAAAGCCAAGTGCACTGCTTGAGCGGGCCAAATGCGCGGCCTGACCTTGCCGCGCTGATCGCGGCGGCGCTGGGCGGCTCGCCCGATTCCGCGCCTGTTGCGCGCATTGCGGTGGCCGTTTCCGGTGGGCCGGATAGCCTCGCTCTGCTTGGCCTTGCTGCTGACGCCTTTCCCGACCGGATCACGGCGCTGACGGTCGATCACCGCCTGCGCCCCGATTCGGTGGCCGAAGCGGCCGGCGTCGCGGCCCAGTGTGCGGCACGCGGTATCGCCCATGTGACGCTGGTGCGCGGCGGCGGCGATATCATTGCAAATGTTCAAGCCCGCGCCCGCACCGCGCGCTATGCGCTGATGGCTGAATGGTGCGCGCAGAACGCTCATGGCTTGCTACTCACCGCCCATCACGCCGACGATCAGGCCGAAACCCTGCTGATGCGATTGAACCGCGCCAGCAGCAGCGGCGGGCTGGCCGGGATCCGCGCCGCCCGTCTGCTGCGTCCGAGCGTGATGCTGGTGCGGCCGCTTTTGGCCTGCCGCAAGGCCGATCTGGTGGCCATCGCGGCGGCCGATGGCTGGCAGGCAGTGGATGACCCCGCCAACCGCGATTCGCGGCATGACCGCACGCAGGCGCGGGTGCTGCTCGCCGCCCATCCGGCACTGGATGCCGGCGCGCTCGCGGCCAGCGCCGCGCACCTGGCCGTTGACGCCGAAGCTTTGTCTTGGGCCGCCGATCTGGCCTGGCAGAGCCGGGTGCGCGAAGCAGATGGCGCGCTGCTTGTGGATGCTGGCGGATTACCGGCGGCGCTGGTGCAGCGCCTGCTGGCGCGCGCGGTGGAGACACTGGCAGGGCGACCGGCGCGAGGAGGCGACATTGCCCGGCTGGCAGCACGACTCGGGCAGGGTCGCAGCGGCACGCTGGCCGGCGTCGTTGCGCGTCCCGGCGCAACCTGGCGTCTTTCCGTCGCCCCGCTGCCACAAAAGGGCGGCAAAAGGCCCCAAAAGTCCGATTGAAACGGGGCAGAACAGCACAGGCGGATTGCAACCGGGACATTCCGCCTTATCTTGGTTTGGTGTGAGGTTCCCGCCCATGTGGCGGTATTTCCGCGGCGAATTTGTATCTGAGCAGGAACTGTCAATGTCCGAAGGCCCCAACAAGCGACCACCCAGTCCATGGATGAAGAATCTGGGGCTGTGGATCGTAATCCTGCTCGGCCTCGCCGTGGCGGTAAACGTGATGCAGGGCAGCGGATCGACACGCAGCAGCGACACGTTGGCCTATTCGGATTTCCTGACGCGCGTCGATGAAGGCGCGGTGAAATCGGTTGAAATCCGCGGCGAGGAAATCGTCGGCCGTACCAGTGCTGACGAAGAGTTCCGCACGTTCAACCCCGGCGACACCCAGTTGATCGAGCGTCTGCGCACCAAGGGCGTACGGTTCGACGCCAAGCCGGAGGAAAGCCGTTCGATGATTGCGCAGCTGTTCTTCAACATGCTGCCGTTCGTTTTGATGATCGGTATCTGGATTTTCGTGATGCGCCAGATGCAGAACGGTGCTGGCCGCGGTGCAATGGGTTTTGGCAAGAGCCGCGCCAAGCTGTTGGTGCAGAAGGAAGGCCGCGTGACGTTCGAAGATGTCGCCGGAATCGACGAAGCCCGTGAAGAGCTTCAGGAAATCGTCGATTTCCTGAAGGATCCGGGTCGTTTCAGCCGCCTTGGCGGCAAGATCCCGAAGGGCGCATTGCTCGTCGGCCCGCCCGGCACCGGCAAGACGCTGTTGGCCCGCGCCATCGCTGGCGAAGCCAATGTGCCGTTCTTTTCGATCTCGGGCTCGGATTTTGTCGAAATGTTCGTCGGTGTCGGCGCCAGCCGCGTGCGCGACATGTTCGAACAAGGCAAGAAATCGGCTCCGTGCATTATCTTCATCGATGAAATCGACGCTGTCGGCCGCAGCCGCGGTGCCGGTCTGGGCGGCGGCAACGACGAACGAGAGCAGACGTTGAACCAGTTGCTGGTGGAAATGGATGGTTTCGATACCAACGAAGGCATCATCATCATCGCTGCCACCAACCGGCCCGACGTGCTTGATCCGGCGTTGCTGCGTCCCGGTCGTTTCGACCGGCAGGTGGTGGTGGGCCGTCCCGACATCGACGGGCGTGAGAAGATTCTCGCGGTCCACATGAAGAAGGTGCCGCTGGCCCCGGACGTGATTGCTCGCACCCTTGCACGCGGCACGCCTGGTTTCGCCGGCGCCGACTTGGCCAATCTCGTCAACGAAGCGGCATTGCTTGCGGCCCGGCGCGGCAAGCGTCTGGTGTCGATGCGCGAATTTGAAGACGCCAAGGACAAGGTGCTGATGGGCACCGAGCGCAAGACGCTGGCGATGACCGAAGACGAGAAGCGCATGACCGCCTATCACGAAGCCGGCCACGCGTTGGTTTCGCTGCACGAGCAGGCGTCGGATCCGATCCACAAGGCCACCATCATCCCGCGTGGCCGCGCGCTGGGCATGGTGATGCGCCTGCCGGAGCGTGATCAATACAGCTATCATCGGGACAAGATGTACGCCAACTTGGCCGTCGCCATGGGCGGCCGTGTCGCCGAGGAACTGATCTTCGGCTATGACAAGGTCAGTTCTGGCGCCTCGTCGGACATCAGCTATGCAACCGATCTGGCGCGCTCGATGGCGACGCAGTGGGGCATGTCGGACAAGCTGGGACCGCTGAAGTACACCGAGAACCAGGACGAGGTGTTCCTGGGCCACAGTGTGACCCGGTCGCAGAACATGTCCGAAGAAACCGCGCAGATGATCGACAACGAAGTCCGCTCGATCGTGACAACCGGCTACGCCCGCGCCAAACAGCTGCTTACCGACCATATCGAGCAGCTGCACGCCATTGCCGGCGCGTTGCTTGAATATGAAACCCTCACTGGTGATGAAATCAAGAAGGTGATGCACGGCGGCACCATCGATCGTGGTAGCTCCACTACCACGCCGGTGGCGCGCCCGGCTGCGGGCGCGTCGGCTATTCCCAAGGCTGGTCGCCGCGGTACAGGCATGGGTGAGGCTCCAGCCGGGGCTTGATTTCACGATCAATCGCATGAACGGCTCGGCAGCCTGGCTGCCGAGCCGTTTTTATTTGAGGGTGCCAAGTGGTTTTAATCTTCGGCGGGATGCTCGCCTGGTTCGCGGCGCAGTTCCGGCTTGCTGAAGGCATAAACCGCCAGACACAGCAGCCCTGCCGCACCCAGCCAATAGGTGACTGACGGGCCGATCTGGTACAGGCCGATGCCGATGGCGGGCGCAATGATGAAACAGCTGCCGTTGACCGAGGTGACCGCCCCGGCCACGCCGCCTTGCTCGGCGCGCGAAACGGCGATGCTGGCGCCCGCGGTGAATCCGGGCCGTGCCAGACCGTAGCCCATGCTCATCAAAGCAAACGCCAGCACCAACGCGTACAGGCTGCCCGAGAGCGCAATCCCTGCCGTGCCGGTGGCCGCAATCAGCGTGCCCCAACGCATCAGTGCCGGCGGGGTGAGCCGCAGCTGCGGGATCAGCACCCACTGTGCGAGCAGCGTTGAAAACGCCCCCGCCATGAAGATCAGCGCGATCGAATGCTGCGAATCCAGCGCGTCGCCGCCCAGCGTGTCGATGACCAGAAAGCCCAGCGCCTGGCCGGTGGCGGCTTGGATCGATCCCGATACAAATCCAAAAATCATGAATGGCGCAATGCGGCTGTCCTTCACGCTCAATCGCTTGGGCCGGCCGGCAGCAGCGGCGCTCACGCTGGCGCCGGTTATGGCCCCGGCCAGATTTGGCTCCGACGATGGGGCGCCGCTGCCCTTCTGGGCCTGGCCGGACAGGTGGGTGGGATCGTCGTCGGGCAGCACACGGGCCACGGCGATCATCACGATCAGCGCGATGCCGGCAAAGGCAAACATCGGCCCCGAAAGCCCCAGCGGCGCCAGGATGAACAGCGGCGCAATCGCTGGCCCGATGATGGTTCCAAGGCCGAACGCCGATGACAGACTGGACAGCGCGGCGGTGCGATCCTGTTCGTTGGTGCGGCCGGCAACATAGGCCTGCGCCGCCGGGTTCGCCGCCGAACCGAAGATGCCGAACAGGCTGCGCAGCGTGGCAAACACCGCAAAGGTGGCGATGGGGGCGAGCCAGCCGTTCAGCCCGGCGTAGATGGCCATGCCGCAGCCCGCCATTGACACCATGAAGCCGAGCGAGCCGACCAGCATCAGCCGCCGCCGGCCGCGCACATCGCTCTGCCGTGCCCAATAGGGCGCACTGAAGGTCCAAAGCAGGGCCGAAAAAGAGAAGATTACCGCCACCAGCATGTCGGGCAGGTGGATCACGCGGGCGATGGCAGGCAGTACCGTTTGCAGCGCGGTGTTGCCGGCCGCCACGGTGAGCAGCGCAGCAAATACCACCGCAAACTCACGGCGCGGCAAGGACGCGGATGACAAGCCGGCAAAGGGATTGGGCGTCTGCACGCCGCGGTAATGGGCTCCCCGGCCGCGCTTGCCAAGCTGGCAGTTGTCCACCACGATCGCCGCTGCGGCAAACCAGGGGAAAGATGATGAGCAAGGGCAAGGTACTGGTGACGGGGGCAAGCGGTTACATTGCCGGTTTCATCATCAAGGCACTGGCGGCGCAGGGTTGGCAAGTGCGCGGCACCATCCGCTCGTCGGCCCGCGCTGCCGACGTGCGCGCGGCGTTGGGCCTGCCCGATCTGGAATTGGTGGCCTGCGATCTGATGAGCGATGCTGGCTGGGCCGAAGCCATGGTGGCCATTGATTTTGTTCAACATATTGCTTCACCCATCCCGACCGGTGAACCCAGGAACCCCGATGATCTGATCATCCCGGCCCGCGAAGGCGCGCTGCGGGCGCTGCGTTTTGCCCACGCTGCCGGCGTGAAGCGCGTGGTGATGACCAGCAGCATGGCGGCTATCGCCTATGGCCACGGCGAAGCCCGCGCGCCCTTTACCGAGGCTGACTGGTCGAACGTGGATAGCCTTGATGCCTACGCCTACATCAAGTCAAAGACTCTGGCCGAACGCGCCGCGCGGGATTGGATGGCGGCCAGCGGGCAGAGCATGGAATATGTCAGCATCAACCCGGCCGCCGTGCTTGGCCCGGTGCTCGGCCCGGATTTCTCGACCAGTCTGGAAGTGGTGAAAAAGCTGCTGGACGGCGCGCTGCCCGGCTTGCCGCGGCTGGGTTTCGGCGTGGTGGACGTGCGCGATGTGGCCGAACTGCACATCACGGCGATGACAACGCCGGGGCTGGACGGCGAACGCTTCATCGCGCAGGGCCGGTTCATGTGGCTGCGTGAGGTGGCGGAGGTTTTGAAGGCCGGGCTTGGCCAACAGGCCCGGCGCGTGCCGACGCGCAGACTGCCGGACTGGTTATTGAAATTGCTGGCAAATTTCGATGCCACGGTGAAAATGGTGGTGCCAGAACTCGGCCGCCGCCGCGAAGCCAGCGCCGCACACGCGCTGAAACGGCTCGGCTGGAAAACGCGTGACGAGACGGCCACGATTCTCGATTGCGCCCACAGCCTGATCGAAAAAGGCCTTGTGAAAACATAAAAACGCTGCGCCGCGCGCGCCATATTTCGAGCCCAATTCGCTGACTTGTCAGAGGGTTAGGTGCCCATTTTGGTTTTGCCAGTTTTTACGTTTCGTATCGAATTGAGAATTTCTGCTGCCGGCGGCCTTCGTTCCCAACACGCCTTTACCTTGCCATGATGACAGGAAGTGGACGTGTAGGACAGGCGCTCAGCGCCCGCCCTGCCCGGCAATCCAGCGGTCGATCTTGGCTTCCAGCACCGCCAGCGGCAGCGCGCCGGTCATCAGCACCTGGGCATGGAAGGCCTTGATGTCGAACTTAGGCCCCAGCGCGGCCTGCGCCTTGGCCCGCAGCCGGCTGATGGTGAGCTGGCCGATCTTGTAGGCCAGCGCCTGGCTTGGGATGGCGATGTAGCGTTCGACTTCGATCACCGCATCGGTGCGGCTCATGCTGCTGTTGGCAAGCATGTAGTCGATGGCCTGATCGCGGCCCCAACCCTTTGAATGGATGCCGGTATCCACCACCAGCCGCAGCGCGCGCAGCATCTCGTCTTCGTAACGGCCCTGCAACTGATAGGGG
Organism: Sandarakinorhabdus sp.; assembly: GCF_041689835.1. Lineage (GTDB taxonomy): Bacteria > Pseudomonadota > Alphaproteobacteria > Sphingomonadales > Sphingomonadaceae > Sandarakinorhabdus. The sequence goes on along the minus strand of NZ_JBDNFM010000066.1, from coordinate 18,149 downwards.
TCGGTGAACATGCCCAGTTCCGGCCCCAGGCTTTCGGCATAAAGCCCCCAGCCTTCGGCAAAGGCGGTGTTGCCGCCAAAGCGCTGGAAAGCCGGCAGTTTTTCGTTTTCCTGCGCCAGGCTGATCTGGAAGTGATGGCCGGGCACGGCTTCGTGGAGATAGAGGGTTTCGGTGCCATAATTGCTGCGTGACGGCAGATCGTAGGCGTTGAAATAGAAGATGCCGGGGCGCTTTCCGTCCGGGGTGCCGCCCTGGTAACTCCCTGCAGCATCGGTCTTTTCGCGGTGTGCCGGCACCGGCTTGATCTCCAGCGGTGATTTGGGGATGGTGTCGAACAATTTGCCGATCACCAGATCAACTTGGCTGCCGGTGGCGCGGAAGGCATCGCCCATGGCCTGCGCCGAGCTGAACTTGAAGCGATTGTCGGTACGCAAATGGGTGAAGAAGGCGGGCCGGTCGCCCTTGAAGCCGACACGCGCCTTCACCTCGTCCATCCCCATCAGGATGCGGGCAACTTCCGACAGGCCGATGTTGTGGATCTCGTCCGGCGTCAGACTGGTAGTAGTGCTGCTTGCGACCAGATAACGATACAGGCCGGGCCCGCCCGGCATGGCGACGAGCCCGGGCTGTTCGCGGGCGACGGGCAGATATTCGGTTTTCAGGAAGTCGCGCAGACGGATGAGCGCGGGATTGACACGTTCGCCCACCGCCCTGGCATAAGCCGCCTTCAGCCGCACCTGATCGGCCGCGCTGATACCGTCGGGGAATTTCTGCACCGGCTTCATCATGATCGATGCGTCCGTGCCGCCGGCAGTGAGATTGTTCAGCTGATCGATGATGTTGTTCACCACCAGCCTGGGCTGCACCACGCCTGTCTTCATGCCCTGCCGGAAACGCAGGATGGAAAGATCGAGCAGCAACGCGAACTGGTCATGACGCTTCAACGCATCCTCATAATCCTTCAGCACCTTGAACGGCGCCGCGCTCTCGCCGGACTGCAATTCGGCGAGGAAATTGTGGAATCCGAAGAAATGATCGATCGGCCGCGGAACGGTGGCATCGAGCAGCGCCGGCTGCAGCCCGGCCAGATCGGTCTCGCGCTGCCACTTGAACGTGTCATAACTCACCTGCTCGTCCGGGGTCAGCGCGGCGCGGTCAATGGCGGCCAGCAAGTTCAGCTCATTCTCCGCCGCGCGCTTCTCGGCAGCATAAGCCGCATCGGTGATCAATTCCCCCATCTGGTCCGCCGCCGACGTATCACCCCGAAACAGCCGACCCAGCGGATTGCGCTTCAGATTGTCGGCATCGCTCTGCGCAAACAACGCCGCCAGCCGGGCGGACGGGCTTTCAGCTGCCGCCGTCGCAGCAGGGGCCGGGCTCTGGGCCAGCGCCGGGGTGACAGCAAACAGGCTGGCCGCAATCAGCAGAGCAGAAACGCGCATGGGGATACTCCATGAGAATGAGAGGCGTATTGCTCCCATAAGACGCTGAGCGGCTCAGTCAATCATGTTGGTGACCGGCTTGAAGCAGGAGCAGGGGCCTCCGGCGGGCAGGGTCGCAGACCCTGCACCCGTTTGATTTTGGAAGGCGCCTTATAGCAGCTTTGGGGGGGGTAAGCGGACATTGCCACAAGATCAGTCGAGTGCCTCTACGTCCTGCCCGATCTCTTGCCATTCCAACGCCGACAGGTTTAGTCCACAAGCCGACCTTAGCGCTGCACTGGCTTTCTCCACAACCCGTAGCGCGGGCGGGAACGACGCTTGGGGTAGCTCCGCACCAATCCCGGTAAACTTGTGCGAAATGCGAACCCCTTCGCCTACGGAGCCGATGTGAAGCGTGGCCCACCCAACTCCATCATTCCATTTCTGATAGGCGATTTGCGCAACGGCTGTTCCTTTGGGAAACGTGCCACCGTGACTGATGTAATCCCGGCGCTCCACGCTGCCGAATGTCTTGCGTAGAGTTTGGTCAACGCACGCCACATCAACCTGTGAACCGAAGTCCCTGCTCGCCCGAATGCCACGCTCCGGTTCACATCCAGCAAGCAGTGGTATGCAGAATAAAATGTATGGCGAGGCGCGCATAGTGGAAAATATACTGCTAATTCTCAATGCCAGCTAGGGGGCCGCAAGGAGACGCCCTCCCAACCCGTGCGCCTGAAAACAAACGGGTGCAGGGTCTGCGACCCTGCCCGCCGGAGGCCCCTCTTCTCCTTCTACAGCCGGCTCACTCCACCACCTTGCCGCGCGCCATCACCCATTTCACCTGCGCCAACTGTTTGACGTCGGCGGTGGGGTCGCCATCTGTGGCGATGATGTCGGCGGCCTTGCCGGGTTCCAGCGTGCCGATTTCGGCGGACAGGCCGAGTAGGTCGGCGGCGCCGGTGGTGGCGCTGATCAGCACCTCGCGCGGGGTCATCCCGCCAAATTCGACCATGTCGGCGGCTTCTTCGCCGTTGCGGCCGTGTTCGAAGACGCCGGCATCGGTGCCGAAGGCGATGCGGGCGCCGGCTTTGCGGGCTGCGATGATCTGCTTGCCGCGGCGTTCGAGGATGGCGCGCACCTTGGCTTCCACCACCGGGGTGTAGGTGCCGCTGCCCAGCCGTTCGGCGGTGGCGCGGAACGGCAGCAGTGTTGGCACCAGCCAGCCGCCGCTCGCCGCCAGCACTTTCGCGCCGGCTTCATCGGTGAAGCTGCCGTGCTCCACCGAATCGACGCCGGCGCGGGCGGCGGCCTCGATGCCGCGCGGGCCGTGGGCGTGGGCGGCGACCTTGAGGCCCAGGCTGTGAGCGGTGGTGACGATGGCGCGCATTTCCTCGTCGGAAAAATGCTGGTCCAGCCCGCGGCCTTGCTGGCTGAGCACGCCGCCGGTGGCGGTGAACTTGATCACGTCTGCGCCGCGCTGGCTGGCTTCGCGCACGCGGGCTGCACATTCCGCCGCGCCGGTGCAGGTGTTGCCCTGATCGAGCGCGTCGTTGACCGGCTGCGAAAAGCCCGACACGTCGCCGTGCCCGCCAACGATGGCGAGCGCCGGCCCGGACGCCAGGATGCGCGGGCCCGGAAAGAGCCCGGCGTTGATGGCATCGCGCACGGCAAAGCCGGCCATTCGCGCGCTGCCCAGATCGCGCACGGTGGTAAAGCCGGCGCGGGCGGTGATGCGGGCATTTTTCAGGCCGTAGGCAACCGAGAGTTCGGGGCTGTCGATGGCTTCGCGCCAGAACGGCGTGCCGGGATCGCCGGTGAGGTGGACATGGGCATCGATCAGGCCGGGGCTGAGGGTGCGGGTGGATTGATCGATGATGGTCGCGCCGGCGGGGATGGCGGCGCTGGCGGCCAGAATCGCGGTGATGCGGCCGTCGGTGACGATGACCGTGCTCGGGCCAAGCGCGGGCTTGGCGGCATCGGTGATGACGCGGCCAGCTTTGATTGCGATTGTTTCGGCGGCGGCCGGGCTGGCGAGCAGCAGGGCGGCGATGAGGGCGGTGCGCATTTAGGGGTCCCCTGTGGTTGGGCTCCTTCTGCGCCGCCATGGGCTGGCCGGCCAGTTGCAAAAGCGACAGGAAATGGCGTCCCCACTCATCTTGTCATGCTGGCGCAAGCCAACATCCATGGCTGGGCTGGGGCCATTGTTTGAGACGTGGGCACTCGCGGCGTGGTGGATGCTGGCCTGCGCCAGCACGACGTGCATTTTTGGGGAGGGGCTGCCCGAAAACCAACGGGTGAAGGGACGAGTCCCTGCCCGCCGGAGGCGTTACTTTTTCTTCGGCACGCCCAACCGGCGCAGCTCGATCTTGGGGCAGCGGTCCATCACCACCGTCAGCCCAGCCGCTTCGGCGCGCGCGGCGGCCTCAAGGTCGATCACGTCCAACTGCGTCCACACCGATTTGGCGCCGGCGGCAATGGCGTCGTCCACCACGCCGGCGACGAATTCACTGCGGCGGAACACGTCCACCATGTCGATGGGCGCGGCGATATCGGAAAGCGCCGCCACCACGGTCTGGCCGTGGATCACCTGCCCGGCGAGCGCGGGGTTGACGGGGTTGACGTGGTAGCCGTGGGCGAGCAGCGCGCCCATCACCTCGAAGGCGGCGCGCTCGGGGCGGTCGCTGGCGCCGACAAGGGCGATGGTGCGGGTGGTTTGCAGCAGGCGGGCGATGTCGGTGTCGGCGGTGAGCATGGTCTTACAATCCAACGGTGATCATCACGCCGCGCGCGATGTCGTCGAAAATGGCGGCGGCCTCGCCGCTGATGGGTTGGCCGGCGTCGGCGGCCTGGCGCACGCTCATTTGCAGCGGGATGCGGCCCAGGAAGGGCACGCCCATTACCTCGGCTTCGCGTTCGGCGCCGCCGTGGCCGAACGGATCGGAGACGTGGCCGCAACTGGGGCAGCTGTAACCGGCCATGTTTTCCACCACGCCCAGCACGCGCACGCCAACTTCGGCGAACATGGCGACGGCGCGGCGGGCATCGATAAGGGCGAGATCCTGCGGGGTGGAGACGATCAGCGCGCCATCGGGCTTGAGCTTTTGCGCGAGGGTGAGCTGCACATCCCCGGTGCCGGGCGGCAGATCGATGACCAGCACATCAAGTGCGCCCCAATCGCATTGTTCGACCATCTGGACGAGCGCCGCAGACGCCATTGGCCCGCGCCAGACGATCGCCTTGTTTGGATCGGTCATCATGCCCATCGATAGCGCCTTGATGCCGTGACGGGTTTCGGGTTGCAGCCGGTCGTTTTCCACGCGCGCGCGGCCGCTGATACCGAGCAGGGTGGGCACCGAAGGCCCATAGATATCGGCATCGAGCAGACCAACGCTTTGCCCGGCGCGGGCGAGCGCAAACGCAAGGTTGGCCGCAACGGTGGATTTGCCCACGCCGCCCTTGCCGCTGGCCACGGCGACCAGCTTGCGGATGCCGGGCACGGTGGTCTGCTGGGGCCGGGCGCCCGCTGCGGGTGCAGCGGCGCGATCAGCGGTGAGGATGATGCGCGCCGAGGTGACGCCGGGCACGCGCTGCACCGCGGCTTCGACGGCGGCCTGCAAGCGTTCGGCCGCGGTGCGATCGAGGCCATCGACGGCGAGCACCAGCCCGGCCTGGCCATCGGGCTTCACCACCAGCCCGGCGGCACGGCCAGTTCGCGCGATACTGCCGCCGCCAGCGGGATCGGCCACAGCGGCCAGTGCGGCCATTACATCGTCCTTCACGGCCATCAGCCTGTTCGTCCTTGCAGTTGCGACAATTACCGCCGACAAAAACCGCTGCGGCGGCGCAGTGTGTGACCTTGTGGGCCTCGCAATCCCCGTTTGGGGTTCGTATATAGTGAATTCAACTTGAAAGATAAGGTTTCAACCAGCCCATGCCCTGGCAAAACAATGGTGAAGGCGGCGAGGAGCCGTCCGCCGAAACGCCGGCTAACCCGCCTGCCAATCCGCCTGAAGGCCGTCCCGGTCTGAGGCCGGTGAACAAGCCGGCCAATCCGTGGGGCGAAGGCCCGCCGCGCCGGCCGATGGGCAGCCGTGCCCCGAGCCGTGGCGGCGATTTCGACGATCTGATCCGGCGCAGCCAGGAACGGTTGAAAACCCAGTTTGGCGGCGGCGGTGCCGGCGGCGGCGGCTTTGATCTGAATGATAGCCGCTGGCTGGTGTGGGCAGGCGGCGCGCTGGTCGCGGCTTGGGTTGTGCTGTCGAGCTTTTACTCGGTCGATGCCCAATCGGCCGCTGTGGTGCAGCGCTTTGGCGCCTATGTCAGCACCACCGGGCCGGGGGTGCATTTGAAGCTGCCGTGGCCGATCGATGCCGTGGAACTGCGCAAGGTTGAGCAAATCAACATCATCGACATCTCGTCGAGCGAAGGCGCCAACGAAAATCTGATGCTCACGGGCGATCAGAACATCATCAACCTCGCCTACACGGTGCGCTGGAAGATCCGGAACCCGGAAAGCTTCCTTTACGAATTGTCGGATCCCGAAAAGACCGTGCGCGAAGTCGCCGAATCGGCGATGCGGGCTGAAATCAGCCGCGCTTCGCTGAACGATGCGCTGGGGCCGCAGCGCGCCCAGATCGCCGATCAGGTGCGCGAACGCATGCAGGAACTGCTCGACAGCTATCGTGCCGGCATTGATGTGCGCGGTGTCGATATCAAGCAGGCCGATCCGCCCGCCGCCATCGATGGCAGTTTCAAGGATGTTTCTGCCGCCCAGCAGGATGCGCAGCAATATCTCAACCGCGCCCGTACCTATGCCCAGGCGTTGGTCGCCAAGGCGCAGGGCGATGCTGCTGGATTTGATGCCGTCTACGCCCAGTATGCCCTTGCTCCGGAAGTGACGCGCAAGCGCATGTATTTGGAAACAATGGAAAAAGTATTGACCAAGGTGGACAAGACCATAATCAATGTCCCCGGCGTTACCCCCTATCTGCCATTGCCCGAAATGCGCCGCCGTGCGCGCGCCGTTGCCGAACCCGCACCGGCATCGGCACCGGCACAGCGCTGAGGACAAGCAAACATGGCCACCCTTCCCCGCAATCCTGTCGTTCTGGCCGGCCTTGGCTTTGCCATCGTCGTCATCGCGATGGGCAGTTTTTACACCGTTCCCGAAACCAAGCAGGCCGTCGTGCTGCGGCTGGGCAAGCCGGAACGCATCGTCAATGAATATGATCCCAAGGCCAAGCTGGGTGAAACCGGCGCCGGCCTGACGATGAAAGTGCCGTTCATCGAAGACGTGCGCTTCATCGACAAGCGCATCCTAGATCTGGACATGGACGCGCAGACCGTGCTGTCCACCGACCAGTTGCGGCTGGTGGTGGATGCATTCGCGCGGTTCCGCATCGTCGATCCGCAGCGCATGGTGGAAACCGTTGGCACCGAACAGAACGCCGCTGATGCTCTGAAGCGAATTCTGGCATCCAAGCTGCGCAACGAATTGGGCAAGCAGCCATTTGCGGCGCTGTTGTCGCCGGAACGCGGCCAGTTGATGGATGAAATCCAGCGCACGGTGAACATCCAGGCCAAGCAATATGGCGCCGAGATTGTCGATGTGCGCATCAAGCGCGCCGATCTGCCGTCGGGCCCGCCGCTGGAAGCCGCCTATGCCCGCATGGCTTCGGCCCGCCAGCAGGAAGCTGCCACAATCCGCGCGCAAGGCAACAAGCAGGCGCAATTGGTGCAGGCCGAAGCCGATGCCAGCGCGGCGCGCATTTATGCCGACAGTTTCGGCAAGGATCCGGAATTTTATGCCTTTTACCGCGCGATGCAGGCGTATCGCACCACCTTCGACGATGGCAGCGCCACCGTTGTATTGGGGCCGAACAACGAGTTCCTGCGTGAATTCGAAGGGCGGCGCGGGAATCGGTAATCAGCGTTTCCGGTCAACGCCGTTCATGCACGGTTAGGCGTGTTGCTTGCATAAACCGGACAGGCTCATCAGCAACCGCATCGCAACCAGGATGACAGACATGCCGTCAAAGATTTCCCGCACCCTGATCCCCGTTGCCGTGCTGGCCACCGGGATAGCCGCAATCGCCGCGGCCCAAAGCCCGCAGACCTTGGCACCCGCCGTGCAGCCGGCGCAGAACGCGGTGGCACCTGCTGCTGCGATCGCACCGCCCGGCGGCGCGCCGCGCAGTTTTGCCGATCTGACGGCGCGGCTGGCCCCGGCCGTGGTCAATGTGTCGACCACGCAGAAGGTGGAAATGGGCCGCATGCGCCGCATGCCCGGACAGCAAGGTCCGCAGGGCCAGCCGAGCAATCCGCTGGAGGAATTCTTCCGCCGTTTTCAGGAACAGCAGGAAGGCGGTGAGCCCGTCACCCGTGAGGCGACCAGCCTGGGAAGTGGTTTCATCATCGCGGCCGATGGCTATATCGTCACCAACAACCACGTGATTTCGGCCGGCGAAGGCCGCAACCAGCCGGTTGAATCGATCACCGTCACCCTGACGGACCGGCGCGAGTACACGGCGCGCGTCGTTGGCCGCGATACGCTCACCGATCTCGCCCTGCTCAAGATCGAGGCAACCGGCCTGCCGTTCGTGCAGTTCGGCAACAGCGAAACCACGCGCGTGGGCGATTGGTCGATCGCCATTGGCAATCCGTTTGGACTCGGCGGCACGGTGACGGCCGGCATTATTTCGGCGCTGCACCGTGACATCGGTTCGGGCCAGTACGACCGTTATATCCAGACCGATGCCAGCATCAACCAGGGCAACAGCGGCGGTCCGCTGTTCGATCTGGCCGGCAACGTGATCGGCATCAACACGGCGATCTTCTCGCCCACCGGCGGCAACGTCGGGCTGGGCTTTGCGATTCCGGCCGAATTGGCCAAGCCGGTGGTCGATCAGCTCAAGGCATCGGGCGCGGTAAAGCGCGGCTATCTGGGCGTGGCCATTCAGCGCCTGTCGAGCGATATCGCTGCCGGTCTGGGCCTGCCCAAGGACAAGGGCGAAATTGTTGCCAGCATCGAAGCCAATGGTCCGGCGGCGCGCGCCGGCGTGCGCCAGGGCGATGTGATCCTGACCGTGGGCGGCCGCGAGGTGAATTACGACAACAGCCTTTCGTACATCGTGGCGACCACGCCGATCGGCACCACGATCCCCATCGAATTGTTCCGCGACGCCAAGCGCATTAAAGTTAACGCTATCATCGCGCAGCGCCCATCCGAAGCGGTGGTGGCGCAGCGCGCCGGCATGGCGGGCAGTGATGACGAACCGGTCGTCGAAGACAACAGCAAGGCGCCCGGCATCGAAGCGGCCAAGGCCAGCCTGGGTATCACGCTGCAACCGCTCACCACCGTTCTGCGCCAGCAGTTGCGGCTGGATGAAAAGGTGCAGGGCGTGGTGATCGCCGGCATCAGCCCGTCGTCGGATGCGGCGACCAAGGGCCTGCAGCGCGGCGATATCATCGTGAAGATCGGCCAGAAGCCGGTATCGAGCCCGGCCGAAGCCGCAGCCGCGGTGGAAGCCGAGCGCAAGGCCGGCAAGGCCACGGTGCTGATGCTGGTGCAGCGCGGCAGCACGCCGGCCCGTTATACCGGGGTGAAGTTGATCCCGGCGAAGTGACAACAGGGGGGCGGGCGACCGCCCCCCCCTTTTCGCTACAGGCCGCGTTCGTAGACGCGGTAGGTGCGCGTAACGTGGCTTTCGAGCACGTCGGCGATGGAACGCATCGGGCCGTTGTCGTCGAGGATCCAGCCGATTTCGCCTTCGGATGCGCCAAATTCGGTGATGGCAACGCGGCGGATATATTCGATCATCTGGAATGTCATCAGCGATGCCACCCGGTGGCCTTGCAATGATTTGCGGATGCCCATCAGCGGCACGCGCATGCGTTTGACCTTGGGCGCCCGCAGCCGCCACAGCAGCTTGGCCCAGCCGAACGGGAACAGTTCGCCGTTCAGATCGCGGGTGAGTTCGTTGATATCGGGCAGGGTGATCATGAAGCCCACCGGCACGCCTTCATATTCGGCGATGCGCACCAGATTTTCAAAGATGATCGGCTTCAATTTCTTGCCGACGTGGGCGATTTCCAGCGGGGTGAGCGGCACAAAGCCCCAATTGCCCGACCAGGCATCGTTGAGGATATCGAGGATCAGCGCGGCTTCCTCGTCAAATCTTGCCTTGTTCACCGGGCGCGTCACCAGCTTGGGGTTGCGTTCCGAAAACGCCACGATGCGCTGCACCATTTCCGGAAACGGCTTTTCGATGGGCAGCGACCAGCAGTGCAGATCCTTGATGCCCTGATAACCGCGCGCCGTGATCAGTCGTTCGTAATAGCGCAGATGGTGCCCCATCATCACTGTGGGTGCGCCTTCGAAACCCTGCACAAGCAAGCCCGGTTCATCCCAGACCGACAGGCTGAACGGCCCTTGGGCGCGAGTCATGCCCTTGGCTTTCAGCCAGTCCTCGGCGGTTTGCAGCAATGCGTCGGCCACCATCTGGTCGTCGACGCACTCGAACATGCCCCAATGCCCGGTGCCGGCGCCCAAGTGCTCGAGCACGAGCTGATCGACCTGCGCGCTTATGCGGCCCACCACCTTGCCATCGCGCAGCGCCAGCCAGAAGACGGCCTGCGCGTGTTCGAACCAGGGGTTGGATTTGAGGCCGCCGATCAGGCCGTGCATTTCGCTTTTGAGCGGCGGCACCCACTGCGGATCGCCAGCATACAGCGTCCACGGCAGGTTGACGAAGGCCTTGCGGTCGGCCGCGCTTTCAACGCGCTTGAGGGTGACAGTGCTCATTGCAAGGCGTGATAGGCAGCAATCAAGGCAATTTTGCGCCAGGACATTGCCAGAGTTCTTGCCCGCGTCATTCTTCGGTGCGGATCAGCACAGCCTCGCCGATCAGCAGGAACAGCAGGAAGGGCGCCCACGCTGCCATAAGCGGCGGCACCGTGCCGAAATTGCCCATCGCCAGCATGAAATTATCGGCCACGAAAAACGCAAAACCCAGCGCCATGCCGATCACGGCACGCACGAACAACCGTCCCGACCGTGCCAAGCCAAAGGCAGCGACCGCGCCGAGCAGCGGCATCAGCACGGCCGACAATGGCCCCGAAATCTTGTGCCACGCCGCGGCTTCTAGAATGCCGGTCGGCTTGCCGGCGGCTTTCTGTTCGGCGATTTGCGGCCACAGCTTCCACAGCGCGATGTAATTGGGATTGATGCTGGTTGTGGTGAACTGGCGCGGCACTACGCCGGTGGCAAAATCCAGAGTGGCGCGGGTTTCGAGGCCGCCGCTGGCCACATCGAACAATCGCACATCATTCAGGCGCCAGCCGCCGGGCCGAGGCGCGGCGCTGGCGGCCATCACCACCTGCACCAGGCGGTTATTGCGCCGATCGTAAATGGTCACGCCCGAAAGCCGTGTGTTGTCGCCGCGGCCGGCCACTGCATCGGCATGGAACAGATCATCGCCGCCGCGCACCCAGCTTTGGCTGGAGGCCGCTGCCGCCTTGGGCAACTTGCGATATTCCTGTTCCTGCCAAGCCTTCAACCTGGCGTTGGCCGGGGCCGCGATGCTTTCGTTCCAGGCGAAATTGGCAACCGAAACGCCCAGCGCCGCCACCATCAGCGGCGCCAATATGTGGTGCGCCGAAAGCCCGGCGCCCTTGAAGATCACCACTTCGCTGTTTTGATTGAGCGTCGCCAGCGTCACCAGCGTCGCCAGCAGCACCGAAAACGGCAGGAACAGCTGCACGATCTGCGGCGCGCGCAGCGACATATACACCCACAGATCGGATTCCGTGTTGCCTGCGGCTGCCAGCACCTTGCCGCTTTCGGAAAGCAGATCGAGCGATTGCAGGATCACGGTCAGCCCGATGATGAAGGCCGCCACGCGGACAAGGAACATGCGTGCCGTGTACCAGGCGATGGTTTTGGACGGGAAGATCGCCATATTTGCCTACCCGGCCGACAGCACGTCGTCGGACCATTTCTGGCGCCGCACGAGCTTGCCGGCCAGCCCTGAAAGGAAGCCAGTGATCTTGCCGAACCAGCGGTCGAGCGCGCCGATCGGCTGCCCGCCCGGCCGTTCCAGTACGCGAAACAGCCACAGCGCCATGCCCAGAAAAAGCGCATACGGCACCCACTGCGCCAGCACCGGATCGACCCGGCCCAGCGTGCCCATGCGTTCGCCATACTCGGTGAATTTGTGGAACGTCACCAGCGCGATGATCGACAGGAACACGCCCAGCGCCGAGGTGGAACGTTTGGGCGGCACCGCCATCGCCATGGCCAGGAACGGCAGCACGAACATGATCACGCACTGCACGATGCGGCGGTTGAAGCTGGCCGAGGCGCTGCGCTGTTCCTGTTTGTCCGTGGCGGTGAGCATGGTGCGCAGCAGTTCGGGCAAGGTTGCTTCCAGATTGCCTTCGCCGCGTTTGCGGAAGGCTGCCATGTCGGGCAGCCGGATCGGCAGATCGTGCTGGGCGAAACCCAGCACCCGCGGCGTCGCATCGGCGCGCGGGCTGTGCACCAGCGTGCCCTCGCGCAGGCGCAGCAGAATGAATTCGGGATCGTCGGTGGCCAGAAACGTGCCGCGCGCGGCGGTGGCGGCGATCACTGTGCCATCCTTGCCAACAGCGCGCACGAACAGGCCCCTGAGATCGGCGCCCTTGTTGCGCGATTCCTCTACCCGCAGCGTTATGCCGCCGCCCAGATTGGCAAATTCGCCCACCTTGATCGACGCACCCAGCGCCCCCGATCGCAGTTCGAAACGCAGATTTTCATAGGCATAACGCGTTACCGGCTGCAGCCAGCCGACGATGAAGAAATTGGCCACGGCAAACACCATGGCAAACATGAACGGCACGCGCAGCAGCCGCCTGTACGAAACGCCAACGGCTAGCAGCGTATCAAGTTCAGACGACATCGCCAGCCGGCGGAAGGCCAGCAGGATGCCCAGCATCACGCCGATCGGAATCCCCAGCGACAGATATTCGGGCAGCAGATTGCCCAGCATGCGCCAGACGACCGACACCGGGCCGCCTTCGTTGATGACGAAATCGAACAGCCTCAACATGCGGTCGAGCACGAGCAGCATGGCCGCCACCACCAGCGTGCCGATCAGCGGCACGAGGATCAGGCTGAACACATACCGATCAATCCGCTTGGTCACGCCGCTTCCCTGCCGGAGGCGGGGGGCGACCGGATGGCCATGCTATAGCCGCCAGGGCTTGCCCGGTCATGAAGAAAGTGGGCGGTGCTGCGGTTAGGCGGCCACGGCGAGCGCCAGGTTGCACATCTGCGCGGCTTCATCGAACTTGCCGAGCACGATATCGATCTGTTCATCGGTGTGCAGGGCGCAAATCGAACAGCGCAGCAGATAAACGCCGGCCGGGGTGGCGGGCGGCCGGCTCATGTTCACGTACACACCAAGCTCGATCAGGGTGGACCACATCAGTGCCGTGGTTTCCTGATCGGGCATCAACACCGAAATGATGGCGCTTTCCGGGGTATCAGTTGCGAGCCTGAAGCCGCGCGATTTGAGCCCACCATGGAGCCGGCGCGTGGCTTCCCACAGCCGGGCGCGTTTGTCGTGCGCCGTCATCAGCTTGCGGATGCTGGTGGTGGAGCAGGCGATCACCGCCGGCGGCAGCGAGGCTGTGAACGTGTAGGGACGGCAGACCAGGCGGAGGATTTCGAACTTGGGGTGATTGGAAACACAGAAACCGCCGACCGTGCCAACCGATTTGGAGAAGGTGCCAACGACGAAATCCACGTCAGCCGCAACGCCCTGTTCTTCATAAACGCCGCGGCCATGCTCACCAAAAAAGCCCATGCCGTGGGCTTCGTCGACCAGCACCATGGCACCGTGCGCGCGGGCCACTGCCACCAGTTCCGGCAGCGGCGCGACGTCGCCCAGCATCGAATAGACGCCTTCCAGTACGACCAGCTTGCCGGCGTCGGCGGGCAGGCGCTTGAGGCGCTTTTCCAGATCGGCGGCATCATTGTGGCGGAAACGCACGATATCGGCGTTGGACATCTTGCAGCCATCGTAAATGCTGGCGTGGCTGTCGGCATCGAGGATGACGAAATCGCCCTTGCCCGCCAGCGTCGAAACCATGCCGAGATTGGCCTGGTAGCCGGTGGAGAACACCATGGCATGAGACATGCCGTAAAAATCTTTCAGCGCTTCTTCGCAGGCGGCGTGGGTTTGGTAGGTGCCATTGAGCACGCGGCTGCCGGTGGTGCCGGCGCCGAAATCGCGCAGCGCGTCTTGGCCAGCGGCGATCACATCGGCATCGAAGGTCATGCCCATGTAATTGTAGGTGCCGAGCAGGATGGTGTGGCGGCCCTTGATGATCGCTTCGGTGGGGGACAGCACTTTTTCCATGATGATGCCGAACGGATCGCGGATGCCGGTGGACAAAAGGCCGGCATGCTCGGCGATCAGCGGATCATATTTGGCCAAAAGATCATATTTGGGCAGATCGGTCATTGCGTTCAGCCCTTCTTGGCGACCAGGCCGGCGACGGCATCGGCAACCTGGCCGATGGTTTCCAGATCCGGCAGCATGTTGAGGGGGATCATGATGTCCCATTCGTCTTCCATGCTGGCGACAAGGTCCATCACGGTAAGCGAATCCATTTCCATGTCACCGGCAAAGGTGGTGGCCTGGGTGAGCGCCACCTTCTTGGTGTTCAGCGGTTCGATCAGTTCGAGGATGCGGGCGTACACATTTTCGCCATGGGGCGCGCGATCGGTCATCATGGTTCCAGTCAGCTTTGTTATTGCGCCTTTGCCTTCACATCATGGCCAAATTGCGGAACGCCGCAGTTGATGCCATCATGCCGCGTATGGGGGAGATGATCAGCACCGACGCCGCGCCGCCGGGCATGCCAGGCGCTTCGCATGCCAATGCCATTCATCTGATCCGCACCATGCAGCAACACCATGTCACGCTGTCGGCAATGGCGGATCAGAAGGCCAGCATCATCATCGGCGTCAATTCGGTGATCTTTGCGCTGGTGGTGAAGGAAGCCGCGCACAATGCGGCGTTGCTGGTGTTGGCGGCGACATCGGGGCTGGCGGCGGTGCTGTGCATGCTGGCGGTGCTGCCGGCGCTGGGCAGCGGCGGAGTTTGGGCAGGCAAGGCCCCGCCGCCGTCGCCCAACCTGCTGTTTTTCGGCGGTTTCACGCAGATGAGCGAGGCAGACTGGATCGACTGGCTGGAACGCACCAACCAAGATGATCACGCCATCCAGAGGGCAATGGCGCGCGATGTTTACCAATTGGGCCAGGTGCTGGCGAACAAGAAGTATAAATATCTCGGCTGGGGCTACCGCGTGTTCATCTTTGGCCTGATCGCGACGTTTGCGGTGTTTCTGATCCAGATGGCGCTAACGCTATAGCCAGCCGCCCTAAAGCCAGCCTCTGGCCCGGTAGTCGCGCACTGTGTCGGCCATGCCTTCGTCCAGGCTGATGCTTGGCTGCCAGATCGCCGACAGCCGCCCATTGCCGCCGCGCGCCGTCCAATCGGGATGGGCGAGATAGCGGGCGCGGTCCCGGCTGAGCTTGGGGAGTTTGCCTTGCCATCCGGCGACCCGGCTGGCGGCGGCGGCGGCGGTATCGAGCACGCCATTGCCGATGGGGATCATGCGAACACGGCTGCGGCCCAGCGCCCGGCCGATGGCAGCGGCGTGATCGGCGTGCGCGTATCCGCCTGAACCGTCGTCGATTTCAAGGATTTCATGGCTTGGCCCGCCATCCGTCAGCGCCAGCAGCGCGCGCGCGAGATCGTCCACATGGATGAGGCCGATGCGCGCATCGGCACCGCCGGGGGCAAGGCCGAGGCCAAAGCGCGCCAGGCTGAACAGGTCGCGCATTTCGGCGTCGCCGGGGCCATAGACGCCGGGCGGTCGCACGATCACCCAATCACGGGCGCTGGCCATCACCAACGCGTCGCCGTCTGCTTTGGAGGCGCCGTACATCGAAAGGCTGGGTTCGCGCGCGGCCAAACTGGAAACGTGGACGAAGCGCGGCACAGTGGTGGCGGCGGCGAGGATATTGGCGGTGCCGGTGACATTGCCGGCGCGGAAACCGGCGGCATCGGCGGCGTTGACCACACCGGCGATGTGCAGCACGGCCGCCGCGCCATGGCACAGCCGGGCGAGTGCGCGGATGTCGGTGAGGTCGCCGAGCACCCATTCGACGCCGGGCTGCGGCGGTTGCGGCCGGCGGGTGAGAGCGCGGACGGGGCGACCAGAGTCCGTTGCAGCGAGGGCCAGCACGCGGCGGCCGACGAAGCCGGTGGCGCCGGTGAGTGCGAGGGGAGGAAGGCCAGGGTTCATAGGCTTTTGGCGTGGTGCCGGTCGCGGCACAGCCGCGACCGGCGCTGGCCGCGCTTGCGCGTCAGGCCGCGATTTCGAACGGCTGAATTTCACCCGACAGATATTGCAACCGCGCCTTTGAACGGGACAATTTGCCCGACGAGGTGCGCGGCAGCGTGCGCGGCGGGACGAGTTCGACGACGCAGCTCATGCCGGTGATGGCCTTGACCTTGGTCTTGATGGCATCGCGCAGCTTGATGCGTTCGTCGTTGTCGCTGGTGCGGCATTGCACCAGCACAGCGGGAGATTCCTCGCCCGACGGGGTGGTGACCGAGAAGGCAGCAATGTCGCCGGCCTTGAAACCGGGCAGCTGCTCGATGGCCCATTCGATGTCCTGCGGCCAGTGGTTCTTGCCGTTGATGATGATCATGTCCTTGGCGCGGCCGACGATATAAAGCGAACCGTCCTTCATGTAGGCCATGTCGCCGGTGTCGAGCCAGCCGTCCTTGAGGGCGGCGGCGGTGGCTTCGGGATCGCGGAAATAGCCGGCCATGATGCCGAGGCCGCGCACAAACACGCGGCCGATCTTGCGGTCGGGCAGCAGGCGGCCGTCTTCATGGCGCACTTCGATGGTGAGGCCTGGCACGGCCTTGCCGCAATTGACGATGGCGCGGTAGCGGGTGGGCAGGCGCCGATCGGCGCGCGGATCGGCGCTGGAGCCCGACAGGGTGCGCTCGTCGATCAGGTCGCACTGGATGCCTTCGCCCACCGGCATGATGGTGACGGCCAGCGTGGCTTCGGCGAGGCCATAGCTCGGCAGGAAGGCCGATGCCTTGAAGCCGGCGGGAGCGAAGATATCGACGAAGGCCTGCATCACTTCAGGGCGGATCATGTCGGCGCCGTTGCCGGCGACGCGCCAGCGCGACAGGTCGTATCGTTCGGCAACCGGGATCGACGGCGAGATGCGGCGAGCGCAGATATCGTAGCCGAACGTGGGTGAATAGCTGAGCGAATTGTGCGGGTTGCGGCTGATCAGCGTGAGCCACGACAGCGGCCGGCGGGCGAAATCTTCGGTGGCGAGATAATCGACCGACACCTGGTTGGACATCGGGGCGAGCATGCAGCCCACAAGGCCCATGTCGTGATACCACGGCAGCCAGCTCACCACACGGTCACCTTCGGCCGCGTTGGTGCAGCTGGCGTGGGCGGCCAGATTGGCGAGCAGCGCTTCGTGGGTGACAGCGACGCCGTGCGGGAAGCGGGTGGAGCCCGAAGAATATTGCAGATAGGCGATATCGGTTGGCTTGGCTTGCGGCAGCACCGTATCGGAGGCTTCGCCCTGGCCTTCTCTGGCAAACCATTCGTCCCAATCATGCGCAGCACACAGCCCGGTCGCGGCGTCCTTCACGATATCGTGAAGGCCCGCCGGCGACAGCAGCATCAGCGGATCGCAGCTGTTCAGCTGGACGCGGATCTGATCGACATAGGCTTCGCGGCCGCCAAAGCTGGTCGGCAGTGGCAGCGGCACCGGCAGCGCGCCGGCATAGATGGCACCAAAAAAGGCAGCGGCAAATCCGGCGCCGGTTTCAGCAATCATGGCGATGCGGTCACCCGGCTTCACGCCTTGTGCAACAAGGCGCGCGGCGTGGCGGCGGGCATCGGCGGCCAGTTCGGCGTAGGGATAGGCCCGCACCAGATCAGCGCGGGCGTCGTGGAAATTATAGCCCTTTTCCCCCTGCGCCGCGTAATCCAGCGCGTCGGCCAAGGTGGCGAAATTGGAACGGCGCTGTGGCAGCGCATCGCTGGTGGAGGTGGGGCGCAACGGGTGAGCGCTGTTGCCAGCTGGCAGCGTCTGCGCTGCGCCAGCCTGTCGGAGTTCGGCCTGCTGAAGTTCGGCCTGCTGAAGTTTGGCCATGTGTGTCTCCCTTGCTGCACCACTCCGGTCCGACCCGGCCCGCGGCGCATATGAATATCTTATCAACACTATCACTTACACTCAGGGGCGTTCAAATTCCGGCCCGAAAGTGGCAGGAAAGTGGCATGGCCAAGCAACGACCCGACAGAACCGCCCGCGACCGCCGTGTGCCGCCGCCGCTGGAAGACGCCAGCCTGCGCGAGCTGGCGCTGGGCTATGCGGCGCGTTTTGCCACCACTCGACTGAAATTGCTGCGCTATCTTGTCCGCAAGCTGAGGGAGCGCGGCTGGGCCGGGGCGCATCCGGCCGATCCCGAGGCGATGGCGGAGCGGCTGATCGAGCTGGGCTATGTCAACGATGCTGCCTTTGCGGCCATGAAGGGCCGGGCGATGGCGTCACGTGGGCTGGGCCATCGCCGGGTGACGGGGGAACTGGCCGCCGCCGGAGTCGCTCCGCAAGATCGCGGTGCCGCG
>NZ_JBDNFM010000065.1:0-17914 GCF_041689835.1 Sandarakinorhabdus sp. | reverse complement strand
TTGGGGCTTGGGCCATGACCGCCAGCGCCGATCACCATTTCCCCGGAACCGGGATTCCGCTGCGCGCCCTGCTGACGCTCACCGCCGGCCTGCTGGCGCTTGATGCAGCCGGCGCAATTCCGGACACACCGCTGATCACGGCGGCGGTATCGCTCTTGCTGCTCGTGGCCGGGATGCCGCACGGCGGCTTTGATCTGGCGCTCATTCGCGCGGCCGGCGGCGGCACCGACGTCGGTTCGCGGGCCGGCGTCATCCTGCTGTATCTGGGCTGCGCGGCCGCCACCTATGCGCTGTGGCAAGTGGCTCCGGTGCTGGCGCTCGCCGGCTTTTTGGCGCTGGCCGTCGCCCATTTTGCCGAGGATTGGCGCCGCTGCGGATCAGGCTTGCTGGCGGGCGGGCTGGCCGCCGCCATCGTCTGTGCGCCGGCCGTGCTGCACGCCGACGCGCTGCGCGGCCTGTTCGCCAGACTGGCCGGCGACGCGCGTGCGGCGGTGCTGGCCGATGCGCTGCTGCTGGCCGCACCCACGGCCATGGTGCTGGCCGCCGTGGCCATCGTCTTGCTGATCCAGAACCAGCATCGCCGCCTTGCGATGGCCGCGGCCTGCTCTTTGGCGGCGATGCTGCTGCTGCCGCCGGTTATCGGCTTTGCCGTGCATTTCTGCCTCGTGCATTCTCCACTGCAATTTCGCGACCATGCGCGGCAGCTGGGCCTTCGCCACTTTCGCCAATGGCGCGCCGCCGTCATCCCGCTCAGCCTGGGCGGGCTCGCGGTCGCGGGCGGCATCCTGGTGCGCGGCGACGGGACCGCACTGGCGCACAATCTTTATGCCAGCAGCTTCATGGCGCTGGCTGTGCTCGTGGTGCCGCACATGCTGGTGCCGTTGGCCATGGCGCACCTGAAAGCCCGCCGAACACGCGATTTGCAGGCCGTGCTCAGCCCGGTTTCGTTGCGGTGAGGAAATAGTTTACCGAAAGGTCGCTGCCGGTGTGGAAGCCCTTGCCCGGCCGCCATGTCAGGCCGGTGGGTTCACCCGCAGTAAGGCCAGCGTGGGCCAGCGCTTCAGTAAGCTCCGCGGGCGTGAAAAAACGCTTCCAGTCGTGCGCGCCCCTGGGAATGGACCGGGTGACGTATTCGGCCCCGGCAATCACCACCGCCCAGCTGGCCGGGGTGCGATTGGGGGTGGAAAACACCGCGAGGCCACCGGGGCGAAGCAGGCCGGCGATGGCGGCAAAGAACCCATCGCGCCCCGCCACATGTTCGATGACTTCAAGGCAGGTGATGAGATCATATTGCGCACCGGTGGCAGCAAGATCTTCCACGGCGATGCAACGATAATCGATGCTCAGCCCGCCGGCAGCGGCGTGGTCGCCGGCGACGGCGATGTTTTCCGGCGCGGCATCGATGGCGGTGACGGCGGAGCCCATGCGCGCCAGCGGCTCCGCCATCAAGCCAGCGCCGCAGCCGACATCCAGCGCCGACAGGCCAACGAGCGGCCGGCGGCTTTTGGCATCGAGCCCGAAGTGCGCCAGCGCGAGGCCGCGGATATGGGCAACGCGCACCGGCGTGATGCGGTGCAGCATCGCCGAACTGCCCTTGGGGTTCCACCAATCGGCAGCCAGGCGCCCGAAGAACGCAGCTTCATCCGGATTGATGCTGGCGGCAGACGACATTTTGATTCCCGACGATAACTGAGGGCTTTCTTGCCATTGCCCGCTCACGTTCCTATCAGGCAAGGGCAATAGTGAAGCAGCTTGCAGAAGGAAAACGCCGGCAATGGCCCGGATCGTGATGAAATTTGGCGGCACCTCGATGGCGGGGACGGAGCGGATACGCAACGTCGCCGCCCGGGTGAAGCGCGAGGTGGACGCCGGCAACCAGATTGCCGTGGTGGTTTCGGCGATGGCGGGTGAAACCGATCGGCTGGTGGGCTATTGCCGCGAAGCCAGCCCGCTGGCGGATCCGGCCGAATATGATGTGGTGGTGGCCGCCGGGGAACAGATCACGGCGGGCCTGCTGGCAATCACGCTGCAATCGGTGGGGGTGAAGGCGCGCAGCTGGATGGGCTGGCAGCTGCCAATCCGCACCAGCGCCGCGCACAGTGTAGCCCGCATCGAGGAAATCGGCACCGAAGCGATCCTGGCCAGCATGGCGGCCGGCGAGGTGGCGGTGGTGCCGGGCTTTCAGGGGCTCACCGAACATGAGCGGCTGACGACGCTGGGCCGCGGCGGATCTGACACATCGGCAGTGGCGCTGGCTGCGGCGTTGAAGGCGGATCGCTGCGATATCTACACCGATGTGGACGGGGTATACACCACCGATCCGCGCATCGTGCCGCGTGCCCGCAAGCTGACGCGCATCACCTACGAAGAAATGCTGGAATTGGCCAGCGTCGGGGCAAAGGTGTTGCAGACACGGTCGGTCGAACTGGCCATGAAGGAAAAAGTGGTGGTGCAGGTGTTGTCGAGCTTTTCCGATGCGCCCGGAACCCTGGTGGTGGACGAGGATGACGAGATGGAACAGGAACTGATCGCCGGCGTTGTGGCGGATCGCGGCGAAGCCAAGGTGACCGTGGTCGGTGTGCCCGACAAGCCCGGCGTGGTGGCCGGCATCTTTGGCCCGCTGGCCGATGCCAACATCAATGTCGACATGATCGTGCAGAACATCGCCAAGGATGAAGGCACCACCGATGTCACCTTCACGGTGCCGCGCGCGCAACTGCCGGCCTCGCTGGACGTGCTGGAAAAGGCCAAGGCCGACATCGGCTTTGCCAGCCTGCTCGCCGACGATGACGTGGCCAAGATTTCGGTGGTGGGTGTGGGCATGAGAAGCCACGCCGGGGTGGCCGCCACCATGTTCCGCGCGCTGGCCAGCCGCGGCATCAACATCCAGGCCATCACCACCTCGGAAATCAAGGTGAGCGTGCTGATCCCGCAGGAATATGTGGAATTGGCAGTGCGCGTGCTGCACACGGCTTACGGGCTGGACGGCCCGGTGGGCGCGGAGACCGAAGCATGACCGGCACCCCCCACCTCGATGCCGCATCGGCGCGCGGCCGCGCATTTCTGGGCACCCGCCACGCCATCATGGCCGGCGCGATGACCTGGGTTTCCGAACGCCACCTCGTCTCTGCCATCTCCAATGCCGGCGGCTTTGGCGTGCTGGCCTGCGGATCGATGCCGCCGGCCATGCTGGAAGCGGAAATCGCCGCCACCCGCGCCCTCACCACCAAGCCCTTCGGCGTCAATCTGATTACCCTGCACCCGCAAATGGATGAACTCATTGCCGTATGCGGCCGCCAGCATGTGAGCCATGTCGTGCTCGCCGGCGGCCTGCCATCGGGCGCCGCCATCGCCGCCATCAAGGGTTTCGGCGCCAAACTGATGTGCTTTGCGCCCACGGCGGCACTGGCCAAAAAACTGGTGCGTTCGGGCGTTGATGCCATCGTCATCGAAGGATCGGAAGCCGGCGGCCACATCGGCCCGGTGTCCCTGACGGTGCTGGCACAGGAAATCCTGCCGGTGATCACCGATGTGCCGGTGTTCGTGGCGGGCGGCATCGGGCGCGGCAACGCCATTGCCGCCTATCTGGAAATGGGCGCATCGGGCGTGCAGCTTGGCACGCGCTTTGCCGCATCCACCGAAAGCGTCGCGCACGCCAAATTCAAGGCCGCATTCGTGCGCGCCAGTGCCCGCGATGCCACCTCCAGCGTGCAAGTCGATCCGCGCCTGCCGGTGATCCCGGTGCGCGCCCTCAAAAACGCCGGCAGCGAGGCCTTCAACACTCGCCAGCGCGAAGTCGCCGCCGCCGTTGATCGCGGCGAGATGGACCTGGCCGCCGGGCAATTGGCCATCGAACATTATTGGGCCGGTGCCCTGCGCCGTGCCGTGGTCGATGGCGATATCGAAGGCGGCAGCCTGATGGCCGGCCAATCGGTGGGCATGGTCACCAGCGTGCAGCCGGTGGCCGACATCATTGCCGAACTGGTTGGCGACGCCGAAATCGCGCTGTCCCGCCGGCTGCTGCGCGAGGCCGCCGCCTGATGCCCCCGGTCAGCGCCGCTCGCAAGATCTTGCGCCGCCTTCACGATGTGATGGCCGGCAAGGCAGCGGCGCAGGCCAAGCTCAATCAGGTGGTCAAGGTGGTGGCCAGCGAACTGGGCAGTGAAGTCGCGTCGATCTATCTGCTGCGCGACGGGGTGCTGGAACTGTTTGCCACGCAAGGCCTGGCGCAATCGGCCGTGCACGTCACCCGCCTGTCGATGGGGCAGGGCCTGGTGGGCAATATTGCTGCCCGCCGCGAATCGCTCAGCCTTGCCGAAGCCAAGGCCCACCCGGATTTTGCCTCGCGCCCCGAAACCGGCGAGGATGATTTCCACAGTTTCTGCGGTGTGCCCATCTTGCGCCGCGAAGCCGCCATCGGCGTGCTCGCCGTGCAGCACCGCGAACCGCGCGATTATGCCGAGGCGGAGATCGAAGCCCTGCAAACCGTGGCCATGGTGCTGTCGGAACTCATCCACGGCGCCGGGCTGGTGGATGATGCCCAGGCTGCCCGCATGCGCGCCGCCAACAGCGGCCCGACCCGCCTGAATGGCCTGAAACTGGTGGACGGGCTGGCGCGCGGCAGTGCCGTGTTCCACCAGCCGCGCGTGGTGGTGGAACACACGGTGGCCGACGATGTCGATGCCGAACGCGCGCGGCTGGTCGATGCCTTTGCCCGCATGCGCACCCAGATCGACAACATGATGGGACAGGCCGAATTCGTCGCCGGCACCGATCACCATGAAATTCTCGAAACCTACAAGATGTTTGCCTACGATGAAGGCTGGGCGCGGCGCATCAACGAAACCATTGATACCGGCCTCACCGCCGAAGCCGCCGTCGAACGCGTGCAGTCGCGCAATCGGCTGCGCATGCGCTCGATCGACGATCCCTATCTGCGGGAACGGCTCACCGATCTTGATGATCTCGCCAACCGGCTGCTGCGTATCCTTTCGGGCCAGCTTGGCACGGCGGCACAGATCGGTATCACCGGCGATGCCATCCTGATCGCCCGCAACCTTGGCCCCGCCGAACTGCTGGAATATGACAAGCGCCACCTCAAAGGCGTCGTGCTCGAAGAAGGCAGCCTTACCGCGCACGTTATCATCGTGGCGCGCGCCATGGGTGTGCCGGTGCTGGGCCGGGTCGATCAACTGTTTGCCCAGGTCAACGACGGCGATGAACTGATCGTCGATGCCGGCAACGGCGCGCTGCTGGTGCGGCCCACCGCCGCCACCATCAAATCCTATCAGGCAATGCGGGTGCTCAAGGCGCGGCAGGCCGAACAATGGGCCAAGGTGCGCGATCTGCCCGCAATCTCAAAGGATGGCCGCCACATTGCGCTGTATATGAACGCTGGGCTGCTTGATGATGCCGCCGCAATTCCGTTGGCCGGCGCCGATGGCATCGGGCTGTTTCGCACCGAATTCCAGTTTCTGGTTTCGGCCACCTTGCCCCGCCGCGAACGCCAGCAAAGCCTGTATCGCGGCGTGCTCGAGGCCGCGGGCGACAAGCCGGTGGTGTTCCGCACCGTCGATATCGGCGGCGACAAATCCGTGCCCTATATCGGCGGCGACGACGAAGACGAAAATCCGGCGATGGGCTGGCGCGCGCTGCGCCTGGCGCTGGGCCGCTCCGGCCTGATGAAGGTGCAGGCCCGCGCACTGCTCGAAGCCGCCGCTGGCCGCAGCCTCAATGTGATGTTTCCCATGGTATCCGAACCGTGGGAATTTGCCGAAGCCCGCGCACTGGTGGAGGCCCAGAAACACCGGCTGATCGCCATCGGCCACGCCGTGCCGACCGAGATTCAATATGGCGCGATGATCGAGGTGCCGGCGCTGATCGAGCAGCTGGATCTGCTGCTGCCGATGACCGATTTCGTGTCGATCGGCACCAACGATCTGACGCAATTCCTGTTCGCCGCCGACCGCGCCAACCCGCGCCTGGCCGACCGTTACGATTGGCTGTCACCCGCCATTCTTCGCGTCATCCGCCGCGTCGTGTGCGCCGCCGCCCTGCATGATGTGCCCGTAACCGTATGCGGCGAAATGGGCGGCCGGCCTCTGGAGGCGCTGGCGCTGATTGCGCTGGGGGTGGAGCGGTTGTCGATCACCCCGGCCGGCATCGGCCCGATCAAGGCGATGATCCGTTCAGCGACTCTGGAGCCACTTTCTGATGCGATGCAGGATTGGTTGGCACTGCCGGGGGTGAATATCCGCGCCGAATTGTCGAGTGCGGCGAAACGGCAGGGGCTGAGCTTCTAGGGCCATCCCCAGCCCGCTCATGCCGAGCTTGTCGGAGTCGGCAAATAGCGCCGCTATTTGCGCGCCCTGCTGCGCTACGGCAGCACTTTGTGCCAATTGGTGATCGACCGGCTCTCGAACAGGCCTGCCAGATGGTAAGGATCTGCATTGGAAAAGGCCAACGCCGCGTCGCGATCCTCGAAATCCATGATCAGCAGGCTGCCCATCGCCCGGCCATCGGGGCGCAGCAACGGGCCAGCGACGAGCACCTGATCCTTGTGGGTATTCACGTGCTCAAGATGCGCGCTGCGCGTGTGTGCGCGCAGTTCAGCCGATTCGAGCTTGTCGATGCAGTGGATGGCAAACCAGGGCATTGGGCCTCACCTGTTAACGTTGATCATGCTCTAGACGCGCCGTGCGCCCAGCGAAAGAGACGAACTTCACCGGCTGTGCCAGAACTGCGCTGTTGCTGCCTGAACCAGAAACGGGCCAGGCAGCGATTCGGTGCTGTCCCGTGCCCCCGCGTGCCCCCGCGCTGACGGCCAACGCGCGCAAATACCCGGGCTTTGGAGCGAACTGGCCGCGCAGCAGTTGACGGCATGGCGCCCCTCGGCTATCTGCGCCGGTCTGTTGCTGATCCGTGTGGATTGGCATTTGCGAAATTCTTGACGAACAGGATTGAGACGATGTCGCGCGTTTGCGAATTGACCGCCAAGGGCCGCCAGGTTGGCAACAACGTGTCCCACGCCAACAACAAGACCAAGCGCACGTTCTTGCCCAATTTGCAGAACGTCACGCTGCTTTCGGATGCGCTGGGCCGCGGTGTGCGCCTGCGGGTGTCGATGAACGGCCTGCGCTCGGTTGAGCATGTTGGTGGCCTCGACAACTGGCTGGTCAAGACCAAGGACGCGCTGTTATCGGATCGCTGCGTCAAGCTGAAGAAGGAAATCAACAAGAAGCTCGTCGTCGCCGCCTGAGGCCGCGCTGCTCTTGTAACGAAAAATGGCCGGGTCACCCCCGGCCGTTTTTGTTTGTGCCGGCATCACCTATCCTCGCCGTTATGCACCTGCCTCCCGTGATTCGCCCCGCCACTCCGGCTGACCGCCCGGCAATCATCGCTGTGCTGGCTGCAGCCTTTGCCGATGATCCGGCGCTGGCGTGGATCTTTCCCGATGCCGCCCGCCGCCCGGCCCGGCTGACGCGATTCTTCGATCTCATCACCCGCGCCGATGCCCGGCTGCCACTGGCGCAACTGGCCTTGGCGGCGGATGGCAGCGTCGCCGGGGCGGCGTTGTGGCGGCCACCCGGCGAATGGGCGCTGCCCACGCGTAGCCTCATCGCCAATCTGCCGCGCCTGGCCATCGCGTTCGGCACCGCGCTGCCGCGCACGCTGGGCCTGATGGGGGCGATGGATCACCAGCATGATCGCCGCCCGCATTGGTATCTGCAGTTTATCGGCGTTTCGCCATCGGCCCAGGGCCAGGGCATCGGCGGCGCGCTGCTGCGGGCCGGCCTCGCCCGCGCAGACGGCGGTTGCTGCTATCTGGAAACCGCCACGCCTTCGAACGTCGGCCTGTATCAGGCGCATGGCTTTGTGGTGCGCAATGAATGGCGGCACGGCGCGGCCCCTAATTTCTGGTCAATGTGGCACGAAGCCAGCATCACTTGAGCGGCGCAGTTACCTCCAGCTGCAACAGCAGCGTGCGCTGCGCCGCCGAAAAATTATCGTCGGAAACCAGATAAAGCATCGGCAGCTTGCCGGCGCGGCGGACGATCGCGATACCCTCCATATTGTCGACAGGCCACGCCCCGCCCCGCTCCCAGCGCGCAAGCACCCGCCCGGGCGCCGCGCTGCCGCCGGCCAGCACCGGCGCCAGATCAACGAGGCTGATCGCGGCCGCCGTCTCCAGCCCGGTATAGCGGCGGTGCAGCACCAGCAGGTGCGTGTCATCCAGCACCGCCGCATCGGTGGGCGAAAATCCGCTCACCGCGCCAATCAGGATGCGGCGCGTGCGGCCGCCGGGCACCACCAGCAGCGCGGCGAGCGCGCCATCTTTAGTGGGCGAATTTTCCGCAATCCAAACCAGGCTGCCATCGCCCAGCACCGCCAGCGATTCGCCGCCGCCGTTGGGCGGCCAGGCCATGGTGTCGGTGCGATACAGCGGTTCGCCCGCGGGGCTGAGCGGCGGGCCATGGCCGGCAAAGCGCAGGGTGCGGTGCTGCTGTTCGAGGCTGATCAGCGTGTGCCCGTCCGGCGTGAAGGCAATGGCTTCGGCATCGCGATCGGCCTTGATAGCGCCGGGGTCGCCGCCCGGCATCGATATGCTGCCCATTTCGGCGGTCGCCGCGCCAGGCCGCATCATCACCCAGTCGCCAGCATCGGTGATCGCCAGCAGCCGGCCGTCGGCCAACGCCGCCAAACCGGAAAGGCCGCCAAACGATTTTTCGGGGCTGGCAAGCGCGGCGGCGCTGACCAGACGGAACGGGCCGATGGTTGTGCCGGCGCCGTGCAGGCTCGTGATTGACACCGCCACCGCCCGGCGCTGCCCGGCAGCCGCCGTCACCGGCGGCCGCAGCTCCGTCCACAGGATCCACAACGCCGCCAGCACAACGGCAGCTACCAGGCCATATTGGCCCACAACAAACATCCGGAAGCGCATCATGAAAAACATAGCAGGCCGGGGCCGCAACCGCTATCGACCGGTCATGACCCCCCGCGATGTCCTGTCCAGCGTGTTCGGCCACGCCGATTTTCGCGTGCCCCAGGAACAGATCATCAGCGACGTGATCGCAGGCCGCGACGTGCTGGCGATCATGCCCACCGGTGCCGGGAAATCGCTGTGTTATCAGGTGCCTGCGCTGGTACGGCCGGGCACTGCGCTGGTGATCTCGCCGCTGATTGCGCTGATGGAAGATCAGGTGCGGGCGCTCACTGCGCAAGGCGTGCGCGCTGGCACGCTCAACAGCCAATCAGAGGGCGGCGGCCAGGTGTGGCGCGACTTTGTCGATGGCCAGCTTGATCTGCTTTATGTCTCGCCCGAACGCGCACTTTCCGATGGCTTCGGCCAGATGGTGCAGCGCACCGAAATCGCGCTTATCGCCATCGACGAAGCACACTGCGTGAGCCAGTGGGGCCATGATTTCCGCCCCGAATACAGGCGTTTGCGCCCCTTTTGCGACACGCTGCCCGGCGTGCCGCGCATCGCCCTCACGGCCACCGCCGATCGCGAAACCCGCGCCGACATCGCCCGCCAACTGGGCATCGGCGACGACCGCATCACCCTGTCGGGTTTTGACCGTCCCAACATCCGCTATGAAGTGGCGGGCCGCGACAATATCCGCCGCCAGTTGCTGGCATTTCTGGCGGGCCATTCGGGCCGCGCCGGCATCATTTATGCCCCCACTCGCGCCGCCACCGAAAAGATCTGCGAGTGGCTGGTGGAAGCCGGCATCCGTGCCCGCCCCTATCACGCCGGGCTGGAAGCCGGCATCCGCAGCCGCCATCAGATTGATTTTGTTGGTTCCGAAGACATGGTGATGGTTGCCACCGTCGCCTTTGGCATGGGCATCAACAAACCCGATGTGCGCTTTGTGGTGCACGCCGGCCTGCCCAAATCGATCGAATCCTATTATCAGGAAACCGGCCGCGCCGGGCGCGATGGCGATCCGGCGGTGGCGCATCTGCTGTGGGGCGGCGAAGACGTTGCCCGGCTGCGGGGCTTCATCGCCGCGGGCGAAGGCAGCGATGCCCATAAAGCCAGTGAAACCCGCCGCATGAATGCGCTGATCGCCTTTCTGGAAACGGCGGGCTGCCGGCGGCAAGAACTCCTCCGCTATTTCGGCGAAACCGCGCCGCCAACCTGTGGGAACTGCGACAATTGCCTCAATCCGCCCAGCCTGCTGGATGCGACCGAGGCGGCACGCAAGCTGCTATCGGCGGTGTATCGCACCGGGCAACGTTTTGGCACCGCCCACCTGATTGAGGTACTGGGCGGCAAGGCATCTGAAAAGGTGCAGAAATTTGGCCATGACCGATCAAGCGTGTTCGGCATCGGCAAGGACTGGCCGGCTGACCAGTGGAAAAGCCTGGCCCGCCAGTTGGAAGCCGCCGACGCTCTGGAGCGTGATCCCGAACATGGCGGGCTGGTGCTGGGCCCGGCAGCGCGCGCCATTCTGAAGGGCGAGGTTGCCATTAACCTGAAACAGCTGGCACCGCGACGGGCTGGCAAGGCAAACAGCAACAGCAGCGCTGCTGCAGCCGATGTTGCCCCGCAGGATCACGCCCTGTTCGAACAACTTCGCGGGCTGCGCCGGCAGTTGGCAGCCGACGCCGGCGTGCCGCCCTATATCGTGTTTGCCGATGCCACATTGCGCGCCATGGCCGCCCGCCGCCCACAGACGACGGCCGACATGGCGCGCATCCCCGGCGTTGGCGCAGTGAAGCTGGAAAGCTGGGGGCCGGCCTTTCTGGCAGCCATCACCCAATCAGCAGCGGCCTGAGCGGCCAATCGCACTGCCCGCTAGCGCGCCAACCAGCCCGCCGACGATAACCCCGGTTGACCGATCCCAGCGGTTTTCCAGCCCATATCCGATGCCCGCGCCGGCGATACCGCCAACCAACGCACCAGTGCCACTGGAACGGCACCCGCCCCAGCCGCGGCCGTATCCGCCCCGTCCATAGCCAAAACCGCCAAGACCCCGATTCCAGCCGCCACCCCAAGCGCTGTCGAAGCCGCCATTCCAGTCACCGTCGTAACCGCCATATGCAACCGGCACTGGCACCCGAACCACGGCGCGCGTGCGAACCATCTGCCGCAGCTGCTGCCAGCCTTCTTGCGCGGCCTGCTCCCACGCCTGCTCCTCGTCCTCTTGCCACTTCGGCATCGGGCGTTCGCGTCCTTGCTGCTGCCAATCCTGCCGCTCTTCCTGCTGCCAGGCGGGCTGCGGGCGTTCCCAGCCTTGCTGCGCCGTCTGCTGCCAGTTCCGGGGCGGCAACTGCTGGGCCGCTGGCTGTTGCTGCTGCCAATCCTGAGCAGTTGCTGGCTGCCACCCGGCCGGCAGTGCTGTGGAAGCGGGCTGCGCCACCGCCGGAGCAAACGCGCCGAACGCCAACGCCGGCAGGACCAAATGCTTCATCATGAATTCACCTTTGCCCTTGCAGGTTGAATGTTGGCTGAACCCTTGCCCTATCTGGTAATCCCTCCCAGGATTACTCCACGCTAGAATGAGCCTGCACGGGCCAGCCATGCAAAAGGAGAATGAAGAATGCGCACCCCCCTTATCATCGCGGTTTCGCTGGGCCTGCTGGCCCCGGCGGCTGCCCCCGCCTTTGCTCAAGCCCGGCCCGTTCTGTACGAATACGGGGGCAAGCAATTCAACAGCCTGGCTAGTTGTCAGCGCGCCAAAAGGCGGGCCAAGGCACGCGGAACGGTGGCCGGCGCTGTGATCGCTGGTGCTGGCGCGGCGTTGCTGGGCGGCAATGTCGGGGAGACGGCGCTGGTGGCCGGCGCAGGCGCATTGGCGGGGCGCGAGATCGGCAGGCGCACCGTCAAGCAGTGTTGAGCCGTTACCAGCGCACGAGGCGGGGCGCCACCAGGCGCGCCCCGCCAGCGCCAGCACTGCTAGCGTTCCAGAGCGTAACAAGAACATGGATGCGGGTGGCCGGCGATCAGATCGGGCCGCAGTCCCAGCCAGGCCATGATAAAGGTAGCAGCCGCCAGCAGCAGGGCGGCCAGCACCAGCATGGTGGGCCGATCATCCAGTGGTTTGACTGGCCGCAACCTTGCGCCGGAACCAGCGCAGCAGCAACGGCGCTGCCATCCCCAGCAACTGCCGATAGGCCAAGCCATCACCCGCCTGCGCCGCGCGCATCAGCCTGGAAAGGATCACCTCGTCACTGGTCATAGCACGGGCAGGGGCAGGGGCAGGAGCAGGAGGAGCAGGACCGGCTGTTCATCTTGAGCATTCGCACCAGCGGAGCAATAGGTTGCATGGTCAACTGCCGTCGGCGGCGATGTGGCCCAGCGGATGACGGCCAAGCGGATTGGCTTGATAACCGGTCAGATCGTTGGCAACCAGCGCCCAGCGCACCGGGCGCAGCAGCGGAATGAAGGCAGGATCGGCCATCAACATGGTTTCTGCTGCCGCGGCTGCCGCTTGGCGGGCGGACAAATCAATGCCGGCGGCCAAGGCCTCGTCAAGCAGGCGATCGGCGGCGGCGCTGCATGGGCGGACGCGGGCACAGCGCCACTGCCCGAGGTGCGCAACCACGTCGGGCACGCGCGCTATTTGCTCCACCAGCGCCAGATCGTGCTGGCCGCTGGCCCGCGCCGCTGCAAAACCGCCAGCCCGCGCGCGCTGCAGGGCAAGGTTGAACCCCAGCGGCTTCAGGTTGGCGGCAAGCGTTTCAGCCAGCGCCTGGGTGTCTGGCCCGTCTGACACCAGCAACGACAGGCGCACGGGTTGGCCCGGCCCGAATCCGGCTTCGGCCAACAGCGCGGCGGCCAGCGCACGGCGTTCGGCCGGCGGACGAGCGCGATCATCGGTGGGCGGCGGCAGACCATCCCACAGCCGGGATTGCGGAGCGAGCAGGGCCAGCGCGAGCCTGTTGGCCAGCGGCGCGCCATCGGCTGCCAGCAGCAGCGCCCGCCGCAAACGCGCATCCATCAGCGGCCCGCTGCGGGCATTGATGGCCAAGCCGATCACGCCCTGCACTGCTTCCAGTTTCAGCGCCCGGCCTTGGCCGGCAGCCCGCGCCGCGCCCAACCCGGCCACTCCCTCCCCCAGCACCAGTTGCACGTCGCCTTTTACGAAGGCCGGGATGGCGGTCGCCGCCGCCATCGGCTGGATTCTGATGCTGGCGGCGCGGGCATCGGGGCGCGGGCGATCGCCGAGCCGTTGCAAACGCCAGCCCTGGCCATCCCGTGCCATTTCGTACGGGCCGGGGAACAGCTGTCCGCGCCGATCACGCACGGCCAGCGCCGGTTCGGCCAGCCACTCGAGTAGCAGCGGCGTCGCTGGCCGCGGTGAGAATTCCACCACCCGGGCGATCGGCGCGCGAGCGGTGCCGCGCCGCGCCAGCCCGGCGGCAGCCAATGCAGCACGGCCATCCGCGCCGCTGCGGCGCAAACCCGACACCAGGTCCTGCGCCACCAATTCCGGGCCGGGCCCGTCGCCAGTGCCCGGCCAGCGCACTGGGGCAAGCCGCAGAATCAGGTCATCGCCATTATCGAGAAACCGCCAGCTGGTGGCGAGCCCAGCGACCAGTTCACCGCCTGCGCCGCGCCGAATCAGGGTGGCGCGGCTGGCTTCGGCGGCCATGTCCGCAACCCAAGCGCGTTCGCCCACCACGGCCACGGCCAGATTCCCGCCGGGAGGCCCGTCGGAACAGGCGCCCAAAGCGAGGGCAAGACCACAGAGCAGGAAACGGCGCTTCACAGCCCACTTTAACCGAGGTTGGCCATGGTTCAACAGAGCTTCCTTGCGAGGCGTACCGGCAAGAGCGTAGAACGACCGCATGCACATGGCCCCCGACATCGTCAGCCTGATCGGCAACACGCCGCTGATAGCCCTGAAAGGCCCCAGCCTCGAGACCGGCTGCACCATTTTGGGCAAGGCGGAATTCGTGAACCCCGGTGGCAGCGTGAAGGACCGGGCGGCGCTGGGCATCATCGAGGATGCGGAAAAACAGGGCCTGCTGAAGCCGGGCGGCATCATCGTGGAAGGCACCGCCGGCAACACCGGGATCGGCTTGGCCGTCGTGGGCGCAGCGCGCGGTTACAAGACGATTATCGTCATGCCGGAAACACAAAGCCGGGAAAAGCAGGACACGCTGCGCGCGCTGGGGGCCGAACTGGTGCTGGTGCCGGCCGCCCCCTATGCCAACCCCGGCCATTATGTGCATACATCGCGCCGCATCGCGGAAGAAACGCCGGGCGCGATCTGGGCCAACCAGTTCGATAATGTTGCCAATCGCCTGGCCCATATCCGCAGCACGGCGCCGGAAATCTGGCGGCAAACCGAAGGGCGCGTTGATGGCTTTACTTGCGCGGTGGGCACCGGCGGCACACTGGCCGGTGTTGCGCTGGGGTTGCGCGCCGAAAAGCCGGGCGTGATCATCGCCCTCACCGATCCCGAAGGCGCAGCGCTGTATAACTGGTTTGCCAACGGCGAACTGCGGGCCGAAGGGTCGAGCGTGTCCGAAGGCATCGGCCAGTCCCGCATCACCGGCAATCTCGACGGGCTGAGCGTGGACGCCCAGTTTCGCGTTTCCGACGGCGAAGGCCTGTACTGGCTGCGCCGGCTGAATGCGGAGGAAGGCATCTGCCTTGGCCTCTCATCCGGCATCAACGTGGCCGGCGCAGTGCAACTGGCCCGCCACATGGGGCCCGGCCATGTCGTCGTCACCATACTGTGCGACAGCGGGCTGCGTTATCTTTCGACCATCTACAATCCAGAATGGCTGGCAGCGAAGGGGCTTGCCGCACCCTGACCCCGAGGGGTAGATCGTTCCTTGATGAACATGCTCCCTGATCCGACCGGGCCCGACACGCGCCCGCGCCACGCGGCTCGCAACGGCGAACGGCTGCGTTGGGGCCTGACAGGACTTGCCGCGGTGTTCCTGATCGTAATGGTGGCCGCAGCAAGCCTGCGCCCCGCTGGCCGCGGAGCCCAGCCCGCCACCGGTGAACCGCTGGCCTTGCTGGGCGTGGCTCCCGGCCCGGCCACTCGCCCAGCCGAAGACCAGTGACCCGCCCGAAACCGGGCTGCGGCGCATTCGAATCGGCCCAGCCCTGGGCGCCGGGCGGACCAGGTCCTAAGCCCGGTTCTGCGAATCGAGACGGCAGGTGGGAGGTCAACTTCGTGCGAATTTTGCCCGCATTCACCCCCAGACTTATACACAGGTCCAATTCAGCAACAAATCGCACTAGAACAGGGCAAGAACAACGCCCAAGTTGGCCATTTGTGCCCAAGGATATCCCCACATAATCGGGCTTTTGCCCATCAGATTCCATTGGCTCCCACGAAATCCCATGATACACCTGTTGTCCACAGCGGGTAAGTTCGTCGTGCAGCCGTTCTTCGACCCCTCCAACATCCGGGCGAGATCGGCAGCAAGGGCGCCCCGCGACAGGGGTGCGGGGTGTCGGCAAACTCTTATCTTGGTTACGGACTGAACGCGGTTGACGCGAAGAGCCGGCTATCTGTGCCGGCCAACTTCCGCGACGTGCTCACAGCAAAGTCCGGCGGCAAATACGTGCTGGTGGGGCCTGGCCACGCCGGCCGCCGCTGCCTGATGGCCTTCGACAACCTTTTCGCCGAACGTTTGCAGGCTGGCCTCGATGCGCGCCACGGCGATGCGGTGACCCCAGAAGCCTATGCCGAACGTGCCTATCTGTTCGGCAGCGCCCAGCCCCATACCATCGACGATGCTGGCCGCATCGTGCTGTCGCCGGTGCTGCGCAAGATCAGCGGCATCACCAGCCATGTGTGGTTCGTGGGCAGCTTCAATTATTTCGAGCTGTGGGATCCGTGGACCTTCAAGGCGCAAGCCGGCCTGCCCGAGTTGCAGCGCATCCAGATCGAGGCCGAACTGGAAATGCGCGGCCTGCCCATCGCAGGGCCGGCAGCATGAACACCGACGCTCCCCATGTCCCGGTGCTGCTGGCCGAAGTGCTTTCGGCGCTCTCCCTGCAGTCCGGCGACACCTATGTCGATGCGACGCTGGGCGCCGGCGGCTATCTGCGCGCCGCGCGTCAGACGTTGTCGGCTGGCGGGGGCATCGCCCATGCCTATGGTTTCGATCGCGACCCCGAAGCCCATGCGCTCAATGCCGATCTGGCCAGCGCCGATGATGTCACCCTGATCCGCCGGCCGTTTTCGGAGATGGTCGAAGGGCTGGGCGATCATGGGGTGAACGCGGTGAACGCGATCGCGTTTGATATCGGCATGTCCTCGATGCAGATCGACACCGCCGAACGCGGCTTTTCCTTCCAGACCGATGGCCCACTCGACATGCGGATGAGCCAGGAGGGCATGAGCGCCGCCGATTTCATCAACACGGCCGGCGAGGAAGAGATCGCCAATGTGCTTTACCAGTTGGGCGACGAACGCGCCTCGCGAAGGATCGCGCGCGCCATTGTTGCAGACCGGCCGTTTACGCGCACCAGCGAACTGGCCGGATTGATCCGCCGTGTCATTGGCCGAAGTGAGCCTGGCAAGGACCCGGCCACCCGCAGTTTTCAGGCGCTGCGTATCCACGTGAACGATGAACTGGGCCAGCTTGATGCCGGCCTTGTCGCTGCCGAACGGTTGCTCAAGCCCGGCGGCCGGCTGGCAGTTGTCTCCTTTCACTCCGCCGAAGATCGGCGGGTGAAGAATTTCCTGCGTGACCGATCCGGCAGCGCTCCGGCCGCGTCCCGCCATCAGCCGCTGGCGGCGCCTTCATGTGCTGCCAGCTTTGAAAAGCCGGCGAAGGCCGTGCGCCCGTCGGCTGCCGAAATGGCCCGCAACCCGCGTGCCCGCAGCGCCACCCTGCGCAGCGCAGTTCGCACCGCCGCGCCCGCCTGGGGCGCAGGCATCGAGGGAGACCGCACATGAGGCAGTATTTTTCCGCGCTGCTGTGGATTGCCGGCACCACGGTCATGGTCGCCGGCGCGCAAGTGATCACCACCCGCGCCGCCGCCGAACGCCGCGCCGTTACCCGGCTGAACATCGAACTGGTGGAAAACACGGTGCGCGTGCGCGAGATGGAAGCCGAACTGCGCACCCGCGCGGGCCTGCCGGAATTGCAGCGCTGGAACGACGCAGTGTTTCAGTTGGCAGCGCCGCAGGGCGGACAGATCCTGCGCTCGCCGGCGCAGCTGGCCGCTTATGCCGCCCGCCCCGAAGCCGAGCCCAGGGTGCAGTACGCTGTGGCTGATACCGGCGTGCCCAGTTTGTCCGCGTCAACCGCCCCGCCTTCGCCAGTGACGGCCGGCGCCCGCCTGGTGCGCACCAGCTTTGGCGATGCCGACGCCCCCGCAGCGCCAGCTTTTGAAATTGACGACAGCGTGCCTGCCGATCCTTCCGAACCGCAGGGCGGCGCGGATTAATGGCCAGCATCCCCGGCAGTGATCCGTTGATTGGCGCCACTCTGGCCCCGAACGCGGCCCCGAATCCGACCTTTGCCGGGGAACGTGTGACGGCGCGCGCTCAGGCACGCCAACGGCTGGCCTTCCTGATCATGCTGTTTCCGGTGCTGGCGCTGGCCATCCTTGTGCGGCTTATCGATCTGGCCGTGGTGCAAGGCACTTTCGAAAGCGAAATTGCCCCGATCAGCGCTGCACCGCCGCGTGGTGACATCGTTGATCGCAACGGCGTCGAACTGGCGCGTACCTTTGAAGCCTATGCCATCACGGTAATCCCGCGTCGGCTGACCTCGGATCCCGACGTGCTGGCTACCAAGCTGGCCGAAATCCTGCCCGAACGCAGCCGCGAGGAGATTTTGATCGATCTCACCTCGTCCAAGGGCCTGCGCTATCTCGCTCGCCGGGTCCTGCCCGGCCAAGCCCGCCGCATCAACGATCTGGGCGAACCCGCCATCGAACTCACGCGCGAGGCCGAACGGCTTTATCCCAACATAACGCTGGCTG
>NZ_JBDNFM010000064.1:0-6032 GCF_041689835.1 Sandarakinorhabdus sp. | reverse complement strand
GTCGATGCAGATGGCCTGCCGCAGGCCCGGATAATGGTGCTGCGCAAGGCCGATGCCGCTGCCGCAACGCTGCGCTTTCACACCGATTCGCGCAGCCCCAAGGCGGCGCAGCTTGATGGCAAACCAGTTGCGGTGCTGGCCTATCACGGGCCTGAACAGGTGCAGCTGCGCATCAGCGGCACAGCGCGGGTACGCACACAGGACGATGTGGTGGACGACCTGTGGAACCAATCCACACTGTTTGCCCGCCGCTGTTACCTGGCGCAGCACGCCCCCGGCACGCCCCTGCCCGGGCCATCGTCGGGCCTGCCCGCCTCGATCGAAGGCCAGCAGCCGACCGCCGAGCAGATCGCCCCGGCGCGGCCGAATTTCGCACTGGTGTGGGTGGAGGTGGCGGCGATCGAATGGCTGCACCTGGCCAACACCGGGCACCGGCGAGCGGTTTTTCGAGCCGAGGACGGCTGGGCGGGAGCGTGGTTGGCGCCTTGAGGGGTGCGGCCCGCGGCAAAGCCGCCGAGTCCGCTTCGCATCAAAGAAAGCAAGCAAGGAAGAGCGTAGCGGAGCCACGCCGTCGAAGCTGTTCTGCCGGGCCGAGGCCCGGCAGCCAGCCCGGCCGCCCTTGACGAAGTCGATGATTACCGCTGCGCGATAATCACGCGCCCGTCAGCGGGTCAGCTTCTTGTAGGTCAGCGCGTGCGGACGATCGGCGGCGGCGCCAAGGCGGCGGCGCTTGTCTTCCTCGTACATCTGGAAGTTGCCTTCGAACCATTCGACATGGCTGTCGCCCTCAAACGCCAGAATGTGCGTGGCAAGACGATCGAGGAAGAAGCGATCGTGGCTGATGACCACGGCGCAACCGGCAAAGCTTTCCAGCGCTTCTTCGAGTGCACGCAGCGTTTCGACATCCAGATCATTTGTCGGTTCATCGAGCAGCAGCACGTTGCCGCCCTTCACCAGCATCTTGGCCATGTGCACGCGATTGCGTTCACCGCCTGAAAGCAGGCCGACCTTTTTCTGCTGGTCCGGCCCCTTGAAGTTGAACGAGCCCACATACGCGCGGGTCAACACTTCGTTCTTGCCGAAATAGAATTTTTCGTTGCCGCCCGAAATTTCTTCCCAGACGTTCTTGCCCGGCTCCAGCGTGTCGCGGCTTTGGTCAACATAGGCCATGCGCACCGTTTCCCCGATGCTGATCTCGCCGCCGTCGGCCACTTCCTGGCCGGTGATGATGCGGAACAACGTGGTTTTGCCGGCGCCGTTGGGGCCGATGATGCCGACAATGCCGCCGGGCGGCAGGCTGAAGGTGAGGTTTTCAAACAACAGCTTGTCGCCATAGCTCTTGGTAAGGTTGTTGGCCTCGATGACCTTGCTGCCCAGCCGCTCCGGCACCTGAATGAGGATCTGCGCCTCGCCCAAACGGCGGTTGGCCTGTGTTTCCACGAGTTCATCAAATGCCCTGATGCGGGCCTTGCTCTTGGTTTGGCGGGCCTTGGGGCTGGCGCGGATCCACTCCAGCTCCTGCTTGATCGCCTTTTCGCGGCTGGCGTCTTCGCGGTCTTCCTGGCTCATTCGCTTCTGCTTGGCTTCCAGCCAATCCGAATAATTGCCTTCGAACGGGATGGCGCGGCCGCGGTCGAGCTCCATCACCCACTTCACGACATTATCCAGGAAGTAGCGATCGTGGGTAACCAGGATCACCATGCCCTTGTATTCTTTCAGGTGGTTTTCAAGCCACGACACGCTTTCGGCATCAAGGTGGTTGGTCGGCTCGTCAAGCAGCAGGATTTCCGGCTTTTCCAGCAGCAGCTTGCACAGCGCCACGCGGCGCTTTTCGCCGCCGGACAATTTTTCCACGCCGCTCTCACCCGGTGTGCAACGCAGCGCGTCCATGGCGATTTCAAGCTGGTTATCCAGCGTCCAGCCATCAACGGCGTCGATCTTTTCCCGCAGCGTGCCCATTTCCTCGAGCAGCTTGTCAAAATCGGTATCGTCCTTCGGGTCAGCCATCTCGGCGCTGATGGCGTTGAAACGGTCCACCAGATCGGCCACGGGGCGCACCCCGTCCATCACATTGCCTTTCACGTCCTTGCTGGCATCAAGGTGGGGTTCCTGCGGCAGATACCCCACGCGCACGCCTTCGGCAGCCCAGGCTTCGCCTTGATATTCGGTGTCGATGCCGGCAATCACCTTCATCAGGGTCGATTTGCCGGCGCCGTTGGGGCCGATGATGGCGATCTTTGCCCCCGGCAGGAACGACAGGGTAATATCCTTGAAACACGGCTTGTTAGCGCCGGGATAGGTCTTGGACAGACCCTTCATCACGAACGCATATTGATAGGCCACGGCATGGCTCCGAAAAAACATATGTTGAATGGTTGACGCAGCCATTAGCCGATGGGCGCGGCGCGCGCAAACCGGTCGATTGACATGGACCGCTGCCGGCGCGCTTGATCCGGGTCAGGGCATGACGCGTAATTTCAACGTGCACCACACGCCCGGCGACACGCTGGACATGATTGGCCGCGCTCAGCTTGATCAGAATGTAACGGCGTGGAGCGCGGCGATCTGGTTGGCGGCGACGGGTGATCGGCCGCTGCGAACCCTATAATCAGCGCACGAAGTGATCAGCGCCGTGCCAGCGGATCGGCGCAATGGGTGATGACCGGAATGCGCGCCGTGGTGCTGGCGCCATCCTTGATGTTGAAGCGCAGCAGCGCCTCGTCGGGCGC
Source organism: Sandarakinorhabdus sp. (assembly GCF_041689835.1). Taxonomy (GTDB): domain Bacteria; phylum Pseudomonadota; class Alphaproteobacteria; order Sphingomonadales; family Sphingomonadaceae; genus Sandarakinorhabdus. Next base: position 3,303 of record NZ_JBDNFM010000064.1, on the reverse strand, counting down.
GTCGGCGGCAATTGTCAGGCGCACCAGGCGGCATGCATGCGCGAAGCAGCCTTGCGCTGATGGGCGCTCGGCGGGTTTCAATGCCTTGTCCTCCTCCGCCAGGGTTTCCAGCTTCACGGCGGGGCTGTCTGTTGCCAGATCGACTTCGGCAAGGCCCAGATTTGCACCCTCCAGCCGCACCGCCGCGCTGATCGCGCCGCCAGGGCAACTGCGCGTGGGCCGCCACTGCGCTGGCACCGGCGTGACCGGGCCCAGCGTCAGGCTGGCGCGGCAAGCAGCGCGCGGGTCGCCCTCCACCACCCCCCTGCCCGGCCGGATGCACACGGGCAGACGGGACGCGGTTTCCAGCACAAAACCGGGCGGACAGATCAAACCGCGGTCGGGTCGCGGCCGGGCTGCCACGCTCTCCGATGGCGCAGTGGCTGCGACAGAGCCCTTTTCGGGCAGTTGCGCGCACAGGGATGGCGCTGCCGTCGCTGGCACCGCCGCCAAATAGATCGCTAGTGGGATAAATCGAAAAGCGCTCATGGCGTCACGCTGGCCAGAGTGCCGGGCAATTGCCAGCCTGGCTCAGATCACAAAAGGCGGCGCAGGTTTGCGGCAGTGGCCCGGGTCATCGAGCGCGGCAGACGGCGCGGGAAGGAACGACCTGACCACAACATGCCCAGCAACACACCAAACACCATGGAAAGGACCATCAAGGCGCCGTCGGTGGCCAGGAGATTCCCGAGGGCCTGAGCCATACTGTTGATAATCATAAGCCGCGCTCACTTGTTAACACTTAGTGAGCGATTATCTAAGCTTAAATTTACCTATTGTAAAGTCTGATTCAAGTTCGTTAACTATTTTTCCATTAACGATTATTGAAGCCGACACTGCAAGCTTCAGAGTTTTTCACGCCGGTTGGTGTCATTTGGACCAGAGCCATTCCGGCGGTCATTACGCATACGCTCCCAAAAGGAGCCGACTAATCCACCCAACAATAGCGAAAAAACAACAAGAACCACATCAGACGACAGAATTTGCTGCATGTGTTGCGTCTCCAACCAATTTTGTGCTGACCTGTACAATACCAGATTCGGTCGCACTGGCAATCCATTTGCCATATTGGCAAATTATTTGACGCTTATGACTAACCAAATGTTTATCGTTAACGTTTATTCATCTGCAAAAAAGGAGCGCGTTGCCGGTGGCGGCAATCCATGCTTAAAATCTTTGATCAGGGAGAAAGCGGCATGAACACGCATCTGGCAGCATGGTTGATCAGTGGCACGGCGGCTGTTTTAGCGGCGCCGGCCCTCGCGACGGACTTCCGCGTCACTTTGCCCGCCACCGGTATCGACGCCGTGAATGATGGCCGCATTATCCTGGTGATCACACCGGATGGATCGAAGGAGCCACGCTTCCAGGTCAAGCTTGGGGCCGATGCGCCGCAGGTGTTTGGCGTGACGGTGGATGGACTGAAGCCCGGCGGCAGCGCCACGATCGGCCGAGGTGTGCTGGGCTACCCCACCGAAGACATGAGCGCCGTGCCTGCCGGTGACTATACGGTGCAGGCCGTCTTCCATAAATATCAGACGTATAACCTCGCCGCCGGCCAAACGGTGAAATTGCCGGCCGCGCGCGGTGCTGGGCAAAACTGGCGCGCCGAACCGGGCAACATCATTTCGCAGCCGGTGAAAATCCGCTTCAACCCGGCGACCCGGGACATCGTCACCATCGCGTTGACCAAAGTGATCCCGCCGGTGACGGAGCCCAAGGACAGCGAATTCATCCGCCACATCAAGATCCGTTCGGAACGCCTGTCGAAATTCTGGGGCACCGACGTTTATATTCGCGGCCACGTGCTGGTGCCGCGCGATTTCGACAAGCATCCAGAGGCGCGCTACCCACTGATCATCAACCACGGCCATTTTCCGGACGATTTCGGCGGTTTCAGTACCACCCCGCCCGATCCCGGCACGCCGTGCAAGCCCGAACCGCGGTTTGGCGAGCCGTGCTACAACAAGATCGAAGCGCAGGAAGCCTTTGATTTCTATAAGAAATGGACGTCGGACAGCTTCCCGCGCTTTTTGATTGTCGAGATCGATCACAGCAATCCCTATTACGACGACAGCTATGCGGTGAATTCGGCCAACCTTGGCCCTTATGGCGATGCCATCATGAAGGAATTCGTGCCGGCTCTGGAACAGCAATTCCGCGGCCTGGGCCAAGGCTGGGCGCGCTTCACCTATGGCGGCTCCACCGGCGGGTGGGAAGCACTGGCGGTGCAGATGTTTTACCCCGACGAATTCAACGGCGCCTTTGCCGCCTGCCCCGATCCCGTTGATTTCCGGCAATTCACCAACATCAACCTGTATGCCGACAAGAACGTCTTCTGGAAGGAAGGCACCTTCGGCAAAGTGCCGCGCCCGGCGCACCGCAACTATCTGGGCCACGTCGATTACACGGTGGAGCAGGAGCAGCGGCTGGAACTGGTGCTGGGCGACAAATCCCGCAGCGGCCAGCAGTGGGACATCTGGGAAGCCGTTTATTCCCCGCAAGGCGCCGATGGCTATCCCCAGCGCATATTCAACAAACGCACCGGCGTGATCGATCCCAAGGTGGCAGCATATTGGCGCGAGAATTACGATTTGCGCCACATCATGCAGCGCGACTGGAAAACCCTCGGCCCCAAAATCCGCGACAAGATCTTCCTTTATGTCGGCGACATGGACAATTATTACCTCAACAATGCCGTCTATCTGGCGGAGGATTTCCTCAAGACCGCCGATCCGCCCTTCCTCGGCGAAATCGCCTATGGCGACCGTGCCGAGCATTGCTGGAATGGTGATCACACCCAGCCCAACAAGATCAGCCGCCTGCGCTACAACACCATGTACGTGGACAAGATGATGGCCCGCGTGAAGGCATCCGCGCCCAAGGGAGCCGATGTGACGAGCTGGCGGTATTGAGGCGCGTGTTTCGGGCTGGAAGCTGAGCGCTTTGCACCTGCATTGCGGCCATGGGCGCGTTTCAAAACACAGCTCTGTTTGAATGCCGACGGCGGATCAGGACGGCAACACGGTCAATACTGGCAGAATGCTCCGCAACGCCTCGATCAGCGTTTCCGGTTTGAAAGGCTTTGAAACATAAACCCCGCCGGAATAGGCGGCGTGCAGCTGCGACGCCGCATAAGCCGAGACGGCAAGAAACGGTATGCCGCAAGCCGATAGCGCCATGGCCGCAGGCGTGGAACTTACACCCGCGAGATTTGCATCAAGGATTGCAGCATCACAGCCACAATTTGCAATGAGCGACAGT
>NZ_JBDNFM010000063.1:0-6013 GCF_041689835.1 Sandarakinorhabdus sp. | reverse complement strand
CCTTACACCATCACCGGCGCGCCGCGCGTGGTAAAGGGGCTGGTGGTGATCGGCAACGGCGGCGGCGAACTGGGTGTGCGCGGCTATGTGACCGCCTATGACGCGATGACCGGCAAGAAGAAATGGCGGTTCTTCACGGTGCCGGGCGATCCGGCCAAGGGCCCCGATGGCGAAGCATCGGATCGCGTGCTGGCCGGCAAGGCATTGCCGACCTGGTATGGCGATTACTGGAAGGGCGGCGCTGGCGGCACCGCTTGGGATGCCATCGTTTATGATCAGGAACTCGATCAGCTGTACATCGGCGTTGGCAATGGCAGCCCGTGGAATCACCAGATCCGCTCCGAAGGCAAGGGCGACAATCTGTTCCTGTCGTCGGTGTTGGCGCTGAAGCCGGAAACGGGCGAATATATCTGGCACTATCAGGGCACGCCGGGCGACACCTGGGATTACACCCACACCCAGCCGATCATCCTTTCGACGCTGATGATCGAAGGCAAGCCGCGCAAGGTGCTGATGCAAGCGCCGAAAAACGGTTTTTTCTATGTGATCGACCGCGCCAACGGCCAATTGGTTTCGGCCAAGAGCTTTGCCACACAAACCTGGGCCACGGGCGTCGACATGAAAACCGGCCGCCCGATCGAAGTGCCAGAGGCGCGCTACCGCAACGCTGGCGCACTGGTAATGCCGTCGCCATTGGGCGCCCATAATTGGCAACCAATGAGCTTTTCACCGCGCACCGGCCTGGTTTATCTGCCGGCGCAGGAAATCCCGCAGTTTTACCAGAGCGAGGCCGGCTTTGAACGCCGCGAAGGCGCGTGGAACCTTGGCATCAGCCTGGCGGCCGGCTCGGTGCCGGACGACCGGGCGCAGTTCAAGGCGATCAAATCGGCATTGAAAGGCCGATTGATCGCGTGGGACCCGGTGGCGCAAAAGCCCGCTTGGGAAGTGGGCTATGATGGCCCGTGGAACGGCGGCACGCTGGCAACGGCAGGCAATCTGGTGTTTCAGGGCAATGGCGCTGGCACGTTCCAGGCGTTCAACGCCAGCACGGGCGCCAAATTGTGGAGCTTCGACGCGCAAACCGGCATCATCGCCGGGGCTGTAAGCTATGCGGTGAAGGGCGAGCAATATGTGGCGGTGATGGCCGGATATGGCGGCGCCTACCCCTTGACCAGCGCCTTTGAAGACCCGCGCGAAGCCAGGAATGGCCGCGTGCTGGTGTTCAAGCTGGGCGACAAGCGCCAGCTGCCGGCGGCCACAGCGCCGGTGTTTGCGGCGGCCAATCCGCCCAAGGACGTGTTTACGCTGGCGCAGGTGACCGAGGGCGGCAGCATCTACAATTCGACCTGCTTTGCCTGCCACGGTACCGATGCCTATTCATCCGGCATCCTGCCCGATCTGCGCCGTTCGGCGGTGCTGAGCGATGCCGATGCGTGGAAAGCCATCGTTCATGATGGCGCGCTGAAGGCCAATGGCATGATCGGCTTCAGCCGCTGGTACACCCCGGCACAACTGGAAGCCGTGCGCGCCTATGTGGGCGAACAGTCGAAGAAATTGCAGGGCCGCGAGGCAGCGGCGGGCAAGTAACTGGCGCGCCCTTCCCCGGTTTGTTGCCGGGGGAGGGCGATCCTTATTTCTTGCGGCTCAATTCCCGCATGCCGCGGTCCAGCCCTTCGAGGCTGAGGGGATACATGCGGTTGTTCATGATCTCCTTGATCATGCGGATTGATTGGCCGTTTTCCCAATGTTTTTCGGGGATCGGGTTGAGCCATACTGATGAATGATAAATGTCGGTCATCCGGCGCAGCCAGACTTCGCCGGGCTCCTCGTTCCAATGTTCGGTGCTACCGCCGGCATAGGTGATTTCGTACGGGCTCATCGACGCATCGCCTACGAATACCAGCTTGTAATCATGCGGGTATTTGTGGAGCACATCCATCATCGAGGAACGCTCGGTCCAACGGCGATTGTTATCTTTCCACACCGCATCATAGGGGCAGTTGTGGAAATAAAAGAATTCAAGGTGCTTGAATTCGGATTTTGCCGCCGAAAACAGCTCCTCGCACAGCTTGATGTGCGGATCCATCGAGCCGCCGATATCCAGCATCAGCAGCAGTTTCACCGCATTGTGACGTTCCGGGCGCATGACGATATCGAGCCAGCCTTGCTTGGCGGTGCCCTTGATGGTCGAGTCCAGATCAAGCTCGTCGGCAGCGCCTTCACGGGCAAAGCGGCGCAGGCGGCGCAGCGCGACCTTGATGTTGCGGGTGCCGAGTTCGACGGTTGAATCGAGGTTCTTGAATTCGCGCTTGTCCCAAACCTTGACGGCGCTGCCCTTGCGGCCGTCCTTCTGGCCGATGCGCACGCCTTCGGGATTGTCGCCGTAGGCACCGAACGGTGATTTGCCGGCGGTGCCGATCCACTTGTTGCCGCCCTCATGGCGCTTTTTCTGCTCTTCCAGGCGTTTCTGGAGCGTCTCCATCAGCTTGTCCCAGCCCATTTTTTCCAGCTCGGCGCGCTCTTCCTCGCTCAGGTTCATTTCGGCGATGGCGCGCAGCCAATCTTCGGGAATCTCGGTCTCGCCGGTCTCAAGTGTTGGCTCTATGCCTTTGAACACCTTGGAAAATACCATGTCGAAGCGGTCGAGCAGGCCTTCGTCCTTCACGTAGGTGGCGCGGGCCAGATAATAGAAATCGGTGATCGAATAATCGATGACATTGCCTTGCAGCGCCTCCAGCAGCAGCAGATGCTCCTTCATGGAGACCGGGATTTTCGCGGCGCGCAGTTCTTGCAGAAAGGTGAGAAACATGGGTTTGGCCTTGGCTTGAATGTCGCGACTGTCGCCGGGTACGGACGGCCGTGCAATGCGGAATTTTGTCAGCCGCCGCGCAGCGCTTTCAGCGTGCGATTTGGCGGGATCAGCGTGTCGATGCGGCCGCCGGGGTAAAAGGCATGGATTGGCGCTTGTTCGGGCAGGGCGGACAGTGCATCGGCCAGCGCCGGCACCTGCCACTGGCCGGCGTTGGTCACCAGCCAGTCGGCGCTCCACGGTTGATAGAGCGCCACGTCTGGCCCTTCCACGCCAAAAATGCGCGCCGTGAAGCGGTTGAGCGGCGAGGCGAGATAGACCACCAGCGGCGAGACATGATCGGGCAGGTGGCGATCGAAGCCCTCGGTTTTGGGCATGAGTTGGTCCACCGCCGGGCTGGCCATCACCATGCGGGTGCGTGCAGCCGGCGCGATGGCGTTGGCGCGCACGCCCAGATGGGCGAGTTCCTGCGCCGCAGCCACGGTAAGGGCCGCAATGCCGGCCTTGGCGGCGCAATACGGCCCGCCGTTCGCCATTGGATGCACGCCCACCGGCGACGTGGTGTTGATGATGGCGCGGCCTTCCCGGCGACCCTGCGCGGCCCACAGCGCGGCGGCGTGGTGGCAGACGGCGGTGGTGCCCTTCAGATGCACCCCGGTTTCAAGATCAAAATCGGCCTCGGTCAGGTCGATCAGGCTGGCGGGGCGGTTGATGCCGGCGTTGTTGACGACGATATCCAGCCCGCCGAACGCCGTCACCGCGTCGTCGATGATGGTCTTTGCGCCGGCCCAATCGGCTACGCTGGCACGATTGGCCACTGCGCGGCCGCCCAAGGCGATGATTTCGGCCACCACGTCGGCCGCTGCGCCCCCCTGCAATTCGTGAGGGCCGCCGCCCGTCACGCAGCCGCCCAGATCGTTCACCACCACGGCGGCACCGTGGGCGGCGAGCGCCAGGGCGTGACAACGGCCCAATCCGCGGCCGCCGCCTGTCACAATCGCGACCTTGCCCAAAAGTAGCGCCATGGCTGAAATCCCTTTGCAGTATTGGGGAGAGAGTGGGCGTGAGCCAGTTTGCCGGCAAGACCGTGGTAGTGACAGGGGGATCGACCGGCATCGGCAATGCCGCTGCGCGGGCGTTCCTGGCCGCCGGTGCGCGCGTGATCGTGACGGGCACGCGTGCCAGCGCAGCTGATTATGCCGGCAGCGATGGTGATCTGGCCGGGCTGGAGTATCACCAGCTCGATCAGGGCGATCTGGCGGCAGTGGCGGCGTTTGATCCGGGCGCGGCGCGGCTTGATGTGCTGGTCGTTTCCGGCGCCAAGGTTGCCTACAAGCGGGCGGAGTTCCAGCCCGAGGTGTTTGCCGATGTGCTGGCCACCAATTTGACTGGCCCGATGGCGCTGGCGATGAAGTTTCGCACTGCGTTGGCGGCGACAAAAGGCAATATCATCCTTGTCGGCAGCGTCGCTTCGTTTCGCGGCACGGTTGGCCAGCCGGCTTATTCCGCCAGCAAGGGCGGCCTGCTCACCCTTACACGCACGCTGGCACAGGCGCTGGGCGGGGAGGGCATACGGGTGAATTTGGTGGCGCCGGGACTGGTGCGATCCAAGATGACCGCGATCACCTGGGAACATCCCGACCGGCTGGCAGCCACGGAACGGCAGGTGCCGCTGGGCCGCATCGGCGAACCGGACGGTATTGCCGGGCCGATCATTTTTCTGGCGTCGGATGCGGCGCGCTATGTCACCGGCGCCTCGCTGGTGATCGACGGGGGACTTTCGGCATGAATGGCCTTAACAATGGCAGCTGGGCGCGCGGATTGTCCGTGCTGGTCACGGGCGGCACGCAGGGCATCGGCAAGGCAGTTGCCGACCAATTCCTCGCCCTTGGTGCCAAGGTGACGATCACCGGCACCCGCACCCGCGTGGAATGTTACGATGCGGCGCCCGAAGGCGCGACCTATTTGCAGGCCGATCTGACGTGGCCCGAAGCGCGCGCCGAGGTGGCAGCGCATATCGACAACCTGGATGTGCTGATCAACAACGCCGGCCGCGGATCGGCCAATGAATATGATCAGGAAGAATTCGAGCAGATCATCGACACAAACCTGAATGCGGTAATGGACCTTTCGGTGCGGCTGCACCCGTTGCTCAAGGCCACGCGCGGCAGCATCGTCAATGTTGGCAGCCTCGCCAGTTTCCTCGCCTTGAAGGAAACCCCGGCCTACACCGCTTCCAAGGCTGGCCTTTTGGGCCTGACGCGGGCGCTGGGGGACAAATGGGCCCCCGACGGCGTGCGCGTGAACCTGGTTGCCCCCGGCTTCATTGCAACGCGCATGACCGAAGGCGCCCGCCAAAATCCGGAGCGTGAAAAGAAACTGATGCGGGCCATCCCCATGCAGCGCTGGGGCGAACCCGAGGAAATCGCCAATGCCATCTTGTTCCTCGCCAGCCCGGCCGCGAGCTATATCACCGGGCAAAGCCTGGCGATCGATGGGGGGTTGATGCTGCGCTAGAGCGCGGCGGGGCTGGCTTAACCCTGCCCGCGCCGGCTCATGAAGGCGAGGCGTTCGAACAGCATCACGTCGGCTTCGTTCTTGAGCAGGGCGCCGTGCAGCGGCGGGATCAGCGATTTGGTGTCGCGATTGCGCAACACGTCGAGCGGCAGATCTTCGTGCATCAGCAGCTTGAGCCAATCCAGCAGTTCGCTGGTGCTGGGCTTTTTCTTCATGCCGGGCACTTCGCGCATGTCGAAGAAGATGTTCATCGCTTCGGCGACCAGAGCGCGCTGGATGTCGGGATAGTGGACGCGCACGATGGCTTCCATCGTGTCACGATCCGGGAATTTGATGTAGTGGAAGAAGCAGCGGCGCAGGAACGCGTCGGGCAATTCCTTTTCGTTGTTGCTGGTGATGATCACGATCGGGCGCTGCTCGGCCTTCACCCGCTCCCCGGTTTCGTAAACATCGAATTCCATGCGATCGAGTTCGGTGAGCAGATCGTTGGGAAATTCGATATCGGCCTTGTCGATCTCGTCGATCAGCAGCACCGGCAGGCGTTCGCTGGTGAAGGCTTCCCACATCTTGCCGCGCCGGATGTAATTGGCGATGTCGCTCACCCGGCTGTCGCCCAGCTGGCTGTCGCGCAGGCGGGAAACGGCATCATATTCATACAGGCCCTGCTGGGCCTTGGTGGTGGATTTG
>NZ_JBDNFM010000062.1:0-2025 GCF_041689835.1 Sandarakinorhabdus sp. | reverse complement strand
TATGTCGTGGAGGAGGGCGATCGCTACAAGTTCGGCAAGGTCGAGCTCGAAAGCCAGCTGCGCGACATCAAGCCCAAGGAATTTCGCCCGATCATCCGCTTCAAGGAAGGCGATTGGTACAACGCCCAGTTGATCGAGAACACGGTTGAAAGCCTGTCGGAAACCGCTGGCCTGCTCGGCTATGCCTTTGCCGATGTGCGCCCGCAGTTCGAGCGCAGCAAGGAAGACCTGAAGATGAATGTCACCTTCCAGATCGGGGAGGTGCCGCGCGTCTATGTGGAAAAGGTTTCCATCAACGGAAACACGATCACGCGTGACAATGTGATCCGCCGCGAATTCCGCCTTGCGGAAGGTGATGCCTTCAACTCGATCAAGGTGAAGCGCTCCAAGGATCGCCTGCTCGGCCTCGGCTTTTTCCAGGACAAGCTCGACATCGAACAAAAGCCCGGCACCACGCCCGATCGCATCGTGCTGGAAACCAACATCCAGGAAAAACCCACCGGCGAATTGCAGCTTTCGGCTGGTTTCTCGTCGATCGAACGCTTCATTTTTTCAGCCAGCGTGCGCCAGCGCAACTTCCGCGGCCGCGGCCAGGAAATCCGGCTTTCGGGCAACATCTCCAGCTTTGCCCGTTCGGTCGAAGCCGGCTTTACCGAGCCTTATCTGGGCGGCCGCAACCTGGCGCTGGGCCTTGATGTGTTCCGCCGTGATTTCCGCTCGTTCCGCTTCACCGGCAACAACACGCGCGACACCACCTACACCCAGGTTTCGACCGGCTTCCAGGTTCGCACCGGCTTTTCGATCACCGAATATTGGGCCGCATCGCTGCGCTATGGCCTGAGCCGTGAAGAGATTGGCTTGGATCAGGCCGTATTCTTTACCAATGGCGTCTGCGATCCGCTGCGTGCCGGCCGCTTCCTGTGCGAACAGCTGGGCAACCGTACGATTTCCACCCTTGGTTTTTCATTGATCTACAACAGCCTGAACAATTTGCGGCTGCCGTCTGCGGGCCAGCGGTTCACGTTCAGCCAGGATGTGTCGGGCATCCCGATCGGCATCAAATTTGTCACCACCCGCGCCAATTACGATTTCTTCACCCCGTTGTTTGGCACTGGTTTCGTGCTCAACGTGGGTGCGGAAGGCGGCTATGCCTTTGGCTATGGCGGGCAAGACGTGATCCTGACCAATCGTTTCTTCCTGGGTCAGCCGCAGTTCCGCGGGTTCAACATCCGCGGCGTCGGCCCGCGCGTGCTGCGCCGTCCGCTCGATCTTGCCGGCGGCATCGTGCAGGATCGCCGGCAGGCGCTTGACGATTCGCTGGGTGGCCGGGCTTATTATCTGGCACGGGCTGAAATCCGCATTCCGATCGGTTCGGCCGGCAGCGAACTGGGCCTGCGCCCGTCGATCTTTGCCGATGTCGGCGCGTTGTGGAGCCTCAAGACCCCCAGCTTGACCTGCCAGGATAGCCCGGGCAGGCCGGCACCGCGCGTGCCTGGCCAAGTGGCGCAGTGCCTGCCCAGCGATGGCGCATCGGCGGGCTTCGTCGAGGAATTCCTCGGTAATTCGCCGAGACCGCGTGTTTCGGTCGGTATCGGGGTCAACTGGAATTCACCCTTCGGGCCGTTCCGGTTCGATCTTGCCAAGGCCCTGGTCAAGCAACCGGGTGACGATCCGCAACTTTTCCAATTCAACGTAGGGACTGCATTCTGATGAAGAAAACTCTGATTGCGCTGGCGCTCGCCGGCGTCTCCGCCCCGGTGCTGGCGCAGCAACTGCCGGCCGCCATTATCGTCACGGTCGACCGCCAGGAAATGATCGCCACGTCTGCTGCCGCAAAGGCCGCTCAGGCCGAGCTGAAGCCCAAGGCTGATGCCCTCAATGCGCGCCTGAGCCAGCTGCGCACCAGCCTTGCTGCCGAAGAAAAAGCCCTGCGTGATACCCAGCCGCAACAGGGTGCCGCCGCGCCCGCCGTGCAGGCATGGCAAGCCAAGGTGCGCGATTTCGATGCGCGCCGCGGCCAGGCCG